>JBJMOX010000059.1:0-8532 GCA_045803515.1 Gemmatimonadales bacterium | reverse complement strand
GAGCGGGGTGCGCGCGGGGCTGGAGAAGTGACCACGGAAGGGCGGGAAAGGCGGGAAGGACGGGAACGTTCGTAAGTGCAGGTCTTGGATTCCTTCCCGCCGTTCCCGTCCTTCCCGTCCTTCCCGTCCTTCCCGTCCTTCCCGTCCTTCCCGTCCTTCCCGTCCTTCCACTGAATGCCCTGAATTTTGTTAAGTTCCGGGCGCCATGATCCACCTCCAGCGCAACGCCGAGTTATACGACCCGGAGCCGCGAGGCCGCGCCCACCTGCTGGTGGCCGGGGAGCGCGTGGTCTGGGTCGGCACCGGGGTACCGGCGTTGCCCGGGTCGCTCGGCGTGACCGAGCACGACCTGGAGGGGCGCCGGGTGATCCCGGGGCTGATCGATGGCCATGTCCACCTGACCGGCGGCGGAGGTGAAGCCGGGCCCAACACACGGGTGCCGCCGCTCGGCCTGAGTCGCATGACATCGGGCGGCGTCACCACGGTCGTGGGGCTGCTGGGCACCGACGACGTCGTGCGGACGACCGCGGAGCTGGTCACCGTCGCCCGTGGTCTCAACGCCGAAGGGCTCACGGCCTACTGCCTCACGGGCGGGTACCACCTGCCTCCCATGACGGTCACCGGCAGCGTGCGGCTGGACATCGTGCTCATCGACCTGATCCTCGGCGTCGGTGAGCTGGCGATCAGCGATCACCGCTCCAGCCAACCCACCCTCGACGACCTGCTCCGCGTCGCCGGCGATGCCCACGTCGGCGGGCTCATGGCGGACAAGGCCGGGATCGTGCACCTGCACGTCGGCGACGGCGCGCGGGGGCTCGAGCTGGTGCGCCGGGCGCTGGCCTGCAGCGAGCTGCCCGCGGCCATGTTCAATCCCACCCATGTCAATCGCCGAAAGGCGCTGTTCGACGAGGCATTGACCCTGGCGCAGCGCGGCTGCACCATCGACATCACCGCGTTTCCGGTCGACGAAGGGGAGGACGCCTGGAGCGCCGCGGAGGCGTTGCTCCGGTATCTGGATGCCGGCATGCCGGCCGCCCAGGTCACGGTGAGCTCGGACGGCGGCGGCTGCCTCCCCAGCTTCGATGGAGAGGGCCGGGTCAAGGCGTTCGACGTGGGCCGGCCCTCCGCGCTGGGTGACACGCTGCAGGAGCTGCTCGCCGGCGGCCACGCCCTCGAGCGGGTGCTGCCGGCGTTCACCAGCAATCCGGCCCGCGTGCTGCGCCTGCCCAGGAAAGGCCACCTCGCCCCGGGAGCCGACGCTGACCTCGTCGTGCTGGACGCCGAGCATCGCGTCGCCGACGTGATGGCGCGGGGCCGGTGGCATGTCCGGGGCGGTGTGCCGGTGGTCCTGGGCACGTTCGAGCGGCGCGAGGATCGTTAGTGGCGGAACCATCGGTGGCGGAGCCGTCGCGAGGCTATATCGTTCCGGTGGGTGGGGCCGAGGAGAAGATCGGCGACGTCGAGATCCTGCGCCGGTTCGCCACGATCTGCGGCGGCGGGGACTGCCGGATCGCGATCATTCCCACCGCCTCGGAGATGAGCGATACCGGGCTCCGCTACGAGCAGCTCTTCACCAGCCTGGGCGTGGGTGAGGCGCGGGAGATCCCGATCGCGAGCCGCGCCGACTGCGAGCGCCAGGAGTGGCTCGATCTCCTGGACCAGGTGAACGGCGTCTTCCTGACCGGTGGGAACCAGCTCCGGCTCAGCACGATGATCGGCGGTACGGCGGTGGCCAAGGCGCTCCGGCGGCGGAACCGGGAAGGGATGCACGTGGCGGGCACGTCGGCCGGAGCGGCATTCCTGTGCGAGCACATGATCGCGTTCGGGAGGGAGGGGTCGCTGCCCCGGGCCAGAATCGTCACCCTGGCGCCGGGACTGGGGCTCACCAACCGGATCCTCATCGACCAGCACTTCCGGCAGCGTGACCGGCTGGGCCGGCTGCTCACCGCGCTGGCCTACAATCCGTTCGCCATCGGGATCGGGCTGGACGAGAACACGGCCGCGTTCATCGCTCCGGACGAGAGGCTGGAGGTAGTGGGTGGTGGGGCACTCACCATCGTGGACCCCTCCGAGCTGGAATTTTCCTCCATGGCGCGGGTCCGCAAGAACGATCCCATCTGCCTGATCGGCCTTCGCCTGCACATCCTCGATCAGGGCTCAACGTTCAACCTGCACACCCGGGAAGCGGCGGCGGCACCGGTCATCGCCAGACGGGTGTAGGACGACCCGATGCGAATTCTGGATAGAGCGGTCTACGTAGGTCCCAGCCTGTATGCCTACTTCCCGGTGATCCGGCTGGAGCTGGACCTCGGCGAGCTGGAGGCGTGGCCGTCGGTGAAGCTGGGCCCGGCCTTCACCGACGGGCTCATCGCCGCGCTGCCGGGACTGCAGGAGCACGGCTGCTCCTACGGTGAGCCGGGCGGCTTCATCCGACGCCTGACCGAGGACGAGGGCACCTGGATGGGCCACATCCTGGAGCACGTGGCGATCGAGCTGCAGAACGTCGCGGGCGAGCCGGTGACCTTCGGAAAGACCCGATCTCAGGGGGCGGCAGGTCACTACCATGTGGTCTACCAGTACGAGCAGGAGGATGTCGGGCTCGAGGCGGGACGGCTCGGGGTCACCCTGCTGCACTCACTCCTCCCGCCCGCGCTCCGTCCCGAGGGGGCCGTGCCGGACGGATTCGACTTCGCGGCGGAGCGGGACGAGTTCATCCGCTTCGCGCAGCGCCGGGCGCTGGGGCCCAGCACCATGTCGCTGGTGCGGGCGGCGGAGGAGCGGCGGATTCCCTGGATCCGGCTCAACGAGCAGAGCCTGATCCAGTTCGGGCATGGGCGCTTCCAGCAGCGGATCCAGGCCACCATCACTACCCGCACGCCGCACATCGCCGTGGAGCTCGCCTCCGACAAGGAGGAGACCAACCGGCTGCTGGCCAACCTCGGCTTGCCGGTCCCCCGCCAGCGGCTGGTGCAGCGGGAGGATGATGCCGTCCTTGCGGCGGAGCGGATCGGCTATCCGGTGGTGGTCAAGCCCTACAACGCCAATCATGGCCGGGGCATCTCGATCCACCTCACCTCTGAGGAGCAGGTGCGTGCCGGCTTCGAGCTGGCGCGGGAGCACAGCCGGAGCGTCATCGTGGAGAGCTTCATCACCGGCGAGGACCACCGGATGCTGGTAATCAACGGCGAGCTGGTGGCCGTCTCCAAGCGGGTGCCGGGACACGTAGTGGGCGACGGCGTGCACACCATCGAGGAGCTGGTGGAGGAAGTGAACCGCGACCCCCGCCGCGGCATCGGCCACGAGAAGGTGCTCACCCGGCTGGCCTTCGACCAGCAGGCGGACACGCTCCTTGCCGCCAAGGGCCACACCCGCGAGACGGTGCCCGCGGCCGGCGAGCAGGTCTTTCTCCGCTCCACCGGCAACCTCTCGACCGGCGGTACCGCGACCGATCTCACCGATGTCGTCCACCCCGATAACGCCGGGATGGCCGTGCGCGCCGTCAAGGCGATCGGCCTCGACGTCGGCGGGGTGGACTTCCTCACCAGCGACATCACCGAGTCCTACAAGGATGTCGGCGGCGCGATCTGCGAGGTGAACGCCGCGCCCGGATTCCGCATGCACATGGCGCCGAGCGAAGGGCGCGCCCGTGACGTGGCCGGGCCGGTCATGGACATGCTCTTTCCGCCCGGCACGCCCAGCCGGATCCCCATCGCCGCGCTGACGGGGACCAACGGCAAGACCACCACCGCCAGGATGCTGGCGCACATTCAGAAGCTGGCTGGCCATACCGTGGGGCTCACCTCGACCGACGGCGTGTATATCGACGGCCAGCGCACCGTGCCCGGCGACATGACCGGTCCGGTGGCCACCCGCATGGTGCTGAGCGATCCGGGAGTCGACGTCGCGGTGCTGGAGATCGCGCGCGGGGGCCTGCTCCGGGCCGGCATGGGCGTGCGGCACTGCGACGTCGGGGCCGTGCTCAACGTCAAATCGGACCACCTGGGACTCCGCGGTGTCGGGACGCTCGAGGAGCTGGCGAAGGTCAAGCGGATCGTGGTGGAGGTAGCGCGAGACACGGCCATCCTCAACGCGGACGACCCGCTCTGCCTGGAGATGGCGGACTACACCGAGGCCAAGCATCTCTGCTACGTGACGATGGATCCCACCCATGCCCTGGTGGGGGAGCACATCAAGGCGGGAGGTCGAGGCGTGGTGCTGGAGTCGGGCATCAAGGGCGAGATGATCACCATCTACGACCGCGGCGCCCACATCCCGTTGCTCTGGACCCATCTGATCCCGGCCACCCTGGAGGGCCGGGCGCTGCACAACGTGCAGAACGCGATGTTCGCGGCCGCGATGGCCTTCAGCATGGGCCTCAAGCTGGAGGACATCCGCCACGGTCTCCGGACCTTCGACACCACGTTCTTCCAGGCGCCCGGCCGGATGAACATCTTCGCCGAGCACCCGTTCAAGGTGATCCTCGACTACGGCCACAATGCCGCCGCGGTCGAGGTGATGTGCCAGCTGGTGTCGAGGCTCGACGTCGCCGGCCGGCGGATCTGCGTGCTGGCCGCGCCGGGCGACCGACGAGACGAAGACATCGCCGAGGTGGGCCGCATCGCGGCGGGACATTTCGACCGTTATGTCGTCCGGCGGGACGACGGCCTTCGCGGCCGGGGTCCCGAGGAGGTGCCGCACCTGCTCCGCGACGCGCTGCTCGAGGCGAATGTCCCTCCCGAGCGGATTGCGGTCATCCCTGACGAGCAGGCGGCCATCGAATCCGCGCTCTGCGAGGCCCAGGCCGGCGATCTGGTGCTGATCTTCGCCGACGCCATCACCCGGAGCTGGAAGCAGGTCATCCAGTTCCGGCCGGAAGCGACCAGCCGGCTGATCGACCGGATCCGGGTGCCGGAGCCGGTGGCCGCACCGGCCGCTCAGAGGGTCACGGCCCCGCTGGCCGAGGACGGCCGGCGGGAGTTCGTGCGCGACGAGCGGGGCGTGCGGCTCGCGCGCGAGGAGCAGGGGGACTGAGGGCCTCCGGCCCGCTGATGACCTTTCTCGATTCCCGCCGCCTCACCGGGCCGGGGCTTCTCCTCGACGGTCCGGGCGCCATTCTCGAGATCCAGCTGGATGAGTCGAAGCGTGGCGCCGCCCTGGCCGCCTGGCAGCGGGCCGCGCGGCGGATGCTCGACCAGGTGGGATGGGCAGGCGAGACGCTCGCCACCAGGACCTTCCGCGGCGGAGCGAGCCTCGCGCTGAGTGCCCCGGCCGACGCGCTGTATGCCGCCACCGACCTGAACGAGTGGGCGTGGGCGACGGCCGCCGCCGAGATCCGGGGCGCACCCGGGCCGGACTTCGCCGCCGCCGCCGAGCGCCTCCGAGCCGCCATCCAGAAGGAGCGATGCCCTGCGCTTCTCGCCTTGCGGGAAGCGGCGCGGGCCCGCGGGCTCACCTTCCTGAGTGACGAGGACGGTGTGTCGGTGGGGGCAGGCACCGGCGCGCTGCTCTGGCCGTTGGACCGCTTGCCCGATCCGGCTTCGGTCGATTGGGGCCGGACCCACGAGATCCCCACCGCGCTGGTTACCGGCTCCAACGGCAAGACGACCGTGGTGCGGCTGCTCGCCGCGATGGTGGCGGAGACGGGGCGGGTCACTGGCACGACCTCCACCGACGCCGTCACCGTCGGCGGTGCCCCGATCGCGGAAGGGGATTACTCCGGGCCGGAGGGCGCCCGGATGCTGCTGCGCCGGCCGGAGGTGGAGGCGGCCATCTTGGAGACAGCGCGGGGCGGCCTGCTCAGGCGGGGGCTCACCATCGAGCGAGCCGACGTGGCGGTGATCACCAACATCGCCGACGACCACCTCGGCGAGTACGGGATCCAGGACCTCGGCGCGCTGGCGGAGGCCAAGCTGCTGGTGGCGCGGGCGGTCGGGCCCGAGGGCGGGGTGGTACTCAACGCCGATGATCCCATCCTGGTCGGTGCCGCGGCCAGCGTCCGGGCGCCGATCGTCTGGTTCTCACTCGAGCCCGATCGTGCCGGCGTGGCCGAGCACCTGCGTGCGGGCGGCGGGGCCGCAATCTGCGTGGATGGCGACCTGGTGCTGGCCGTCGGCGTCACCCGACGCATCGTCGCGCCGGTCTCGGAGGTACCGCTGACGCTGCATGGAGCGGCCCGGCACAACGTCGCCAACGCGCTCGCGGCGATGGCTGCCGCGCACGTCCTGGGGGTCCCGGTCGATGCAGTGGGCCGGGTGCTGCGGCGCTTCGGGCTCGCGGACCGGGACAATCCGGGTCGCGCCAACGTGCTGGAGCTGGGCGGTGTACAGGTGATCGTCGATTTCGCCCACAACCCGCATGGGATGGCCGCACTGGTGCGGATGGCCGCCTCGTTTCCCGCCCGCCGCCGCCTGCTGCTCCTGGGCCAGGCGGGCGACCGCAGCGACGCCGACCTGCGCGGGCTGGCCCGGGCCGCGGCCGCGTTCCGGCCCGATCGGATCGTGCTCAAGGAGATGGAGCACTACCGCCGCGGCAGGCAGCCGGGTGAGGTCTCCGCCGTCCTGGCCCATGAATTCCTGCAGTGTGGCTTCCCAGCCGATACCGTCGTCCACACCGGGACCGAGCTCGACGGCGTGCGCGAGGCGTTGAGCTGGGCACGAGCCGGGGACCTCCTGCTCCTCACCGTGCACGAGGATCGGCAGCAGGTGCTTGGACTGCTGGAGAAGCTGCGGATGGGGGGATGGCAGGCAGGGGACGAGCTGGCTGAGTAGAGCACGGGCGCTGTCATCCGGGAGTGGCGCTGTCATCGCGGATGCAGGGAGTTCTGCCCGGCGCCGTCACTCGAGCCCACAGCTCCGCTCGGCCGTCTTCAGACGCTTGAGCCCAGCCGGCGAACCCGACGAGTCAGACGCGCGAGATAGTGTCCGTGCTCATCCGGCGCGCTGACGATCTCGGCTGTCCACCCCGTCTCGTCCGCATGCCGGCGGAGCGTCTCCGGATCGACGTAGAGCTGCGCGAAGGGAGGGCCTTTCCTGCCCCGGAATTCGAGCTGGAAGTGGAGCTCGCCGATGTAGCGGCCATCAGCCCGCACCAGTGCGCCGCTCCGGCCCGCCTCCGGGTCCATCCGCACCCGGACATCGGTCGAGTCCACGATCAGCTGCCCGTCGGGCCGAACCAGGCGCCGCATCTTCCGCAGGAATCGCGGCAGTCCCGGCAGCGTCTCGGCCAGGCCGAGGCCGTTCATCAGCACCAGCACGGTATCGTAGGGGCGAGCGACGAGATCCGCCCAGGTGGTCAGCCGCGCATCCCGGACGCCGCGGTCGCGGAGGATCTCGACCAGCTCCGGAAGTGCTTCGACGGCTGTGACCTGGAGGCCTCGCGCCTGAAGGGCCAGGCTGTGACAGCCCGAACCCGCTCCGACGTCGAGCACCCGCCCGCGGCAGAGATCGAGCGCGAGTCGCTCGGCCGGCGGGAACTCCTCGGGCTCGCGGAAGAAGTAGGCAATGGGGACCTCGTCGCGCTCGTAGTCGTCGTAGACCACGATGGCCGCGTCCCGGTCACCCCGATGAAAAGCCAGCATGGCGGCGCCGTGCGGCGCCCAGGCGCTCTGGTCCATCGGGGGAATGTAACGTTCGATCCTCGGCGGCCGACTATCTTCCGCCTGGAACCCAATCTTCCGAGGACTCGCAGGGTTGCCAAAGCCGCTGGACCTTCCTTCGCGACAGCGACCCTGGATCTCTCTGCTGGTGAGCGCGGCGCTCCACGCGCTCGTGCTGGCGCTCGCCGTGTGGCTCAGCCGAGAACCCGTCCAGGAGCCGCAGAAGGACGAGGCCGCGCAGCCCAGTGAGCCACAGCGCCAGGTCGAGATGGTGTATCTCCAGCCACCTCCGCCGGCCCCTCCCAAAGTGGCCCCGCCGCCACCACCACCGCCGCCCCCCAAGCAGCCTCCGCCGCCGCCACCTGCCCAACAGACGCCGGTCCGGCCGCAGGCCATGGCTCCACCGCCGGAGAAGGCCCAGCCGAAGCCCGAGCCGGAGGCGAACGCGCCGCCCGAAGCGAAGCGCTCCGAGGGTGAGGAGCCGACCGACGCCGAGAAACCCCCGGGCAGTGCCGCGCCGGCCCCAGTCGCGACAATGGAGTCCGAGGCACGGCGGATCTTCGGTCGGCAGCACCAGGGCCCCGCCCCCGGGGCCGGACCGCGCGCGAGCAGGCCGATGGAGGCATATCTCCCCGACCACCCGGAGAAATGCATCCCGCAACCGGCCGCCCCGAAGGATTCCGCCGGAGCGCCGCAGTTCGGGGTCGTGGTGGGGAAGATCTATCGGCAGGACAACGGCCGTCCGCTGGTGGGGGCGCACCTGCAGATGCTGGGCACGCCGTACGTGACCTTCACCGACGGCGATGGCGAATACCGGTTCCGGTTCGACATGTCACTGGTGGACAACTGCCGCACGCAATACGTGCGGGTGACGGCAGCGGGATACGAATCGCGGCTGCTGGTGCTGGTGGTCGGTCCGAACGTCCGAAGCGACGACG
>JBJMOX010000058.1:0-3080 GCA_045803515.1 Gemmatimonadales bacterium | reverse complement strand
AGCTCGAGGCGGAGGTGGCGCGGCTTCCCTCCGAAAGGCCGACGGGGGCGCTGGCGCAGACGATGAAGGTGTCGCTCGACTCCACCTACCTTTTCGCGCGCCGGCCGGGGGCCGGATCCGCCGCGGGAACCGATGGCACCGACGGCGTCGCGGCCAGCTCGCCGGATACTCCGCTTCAGCCCTACGACAACGTGCTCGTGCTGCGCCAGGCCGGGTGGGATCTCCAGCGCACCGTGGTGATCGCGGGTCAGGTCAAGGCGCCGGGCCGCTACGCGCTACGCACCAAGACGGAGCGGTTGCGCGACCTGCTCGATCGCGCCGGCGGGCTCACCTCGGAGGCCTACCCGGGTGGGATCCAGTTCTATCGGGCATACGACGGCAGCCGGCCGACCGGGACCGACCAGCTCCCCTCGACCCTGGAGGCCAAGTCCCGGCGGGACAGCCTCGAGGCACGGCAGACGTTCGAGCGGGTCGGCATCGATCTCCCTCGCGTGCTGCAGAATGCCAAGGACCACGACAACCTCATCCTCGCGAGCGGCGACTCGATCTACATCCCGGAGTTCAACCCGGTGATCATCGTGCAGGGTGCGGTCAACTCTCCGGGCGCGGTGGCGTACACGCCGGGCAAGAACCTGGACTGGTACGTGAATGCGGCGGGGGGGTATGCCCAGAATGGAGACAAGGACCATCCGTACGTCACGCAGCCCGACGGGCAGCGCGAGGGAGTGAAGCGGCGCACCGTCTTTGCCGATGCGGTGCCGAAGCCACGGCCGGGCGCGCTGGTGTATGTCTCCGCGCGCACGGTGCAGGCGCAGCCCAACAACTTGACGGCGATCTTGGGGACCGCCGCACAGGTGCTGGGAGCGCTGGTGACGATCATCGTGGTGGCGAAGCGGTAGCTCGGTGCCTGAGAGCGGGCTATCATTGTGAGGGCAGCGATCCTCGACCCCCAGTGTGAGGCGTGATGACCCAGCCGGCGCGCTCCCCGTCCGACGCCGACAGCCTGTCCCTGCTGACCCTCGCGACCGTGGCGCTCCGCCACCGGTGGCTCGTTCTGAAGGTGGCGCTGGTCGTGATCGTCGCGACCATCGGGTTCTTCCTGTTTCGTCCGGTCACCTACACCGTCTTCAGCAGCTTCCGCCTTCAGCTCCGCAACAACGCGATCAGCAATCTCACCGGACTCGCGTCCCAACTCGGCTTCCAGATGCCCACGACCGATGGGACCCAGACCCCGGCCTTTTATGTGGACCTGCTTCGCTCCCATGAAGTTCTCGGCGCTGCGGTGACGCATCGGTATCCGAGCAGCCGACTGGCCGCGGACTCGACCGAGAATCTGATCGAGGCGTTCATGGTTTCCGGGAAGACGCCAGGCATCCGGCGCCAGCGCGCGATGGAGAAGCTGGACGACGCAATGACCGTGATCGCCTCGCCCAGAACCGGCGTCATCTCCCTATCGGTCACGCTCCGCGACCCCGTTCTGGCGCAGGCCGTGACTCAACAACTTCTCGATGAGGTCAATACCTTCAATCTCCAGAGCCGGAAGACGCAGGCCGGGGCAGAGCGGCGCTTCGTCGAGCAGCGACTGGACGAGCTCAAGGACAGCCTGAGAGCGGCAGAAGACAGGCTCCAGGCGTTTCTCCAGCGGAATCGCGACTACGAGAACTCGCCCCAGCTGAGCTTCCAGCAGCAGCGGCTCGCGCGTGATGTTTCCATGCAGCAGGAGATGGTCACGACTCTCGCCGAGAGCTTCGAGCAGGCCAGGATCGAAGAGGTCCGAGATACGCCGGTCATTACGGTCATCGACAAGCCGGAGCGGCCGGTCCAGAGAGACTCCCGCGGGCTGATCAAGAAGGGGATTCTGGCCATCATCCTGGGCAGCGTGCTCGGATTGGGTGTGGCGTTCGCCCGGGAGGGGATGAGGCGAAGCGGACGAACCGGTTCGGCCGAGCTCCAGGAGTTCTCCGAGTTACGACGCGAGGCGCTGGACGAGCTGCGGCTCCGGCGCCGGAGGAGCAGGGCCGGCTAGCGCGCCTCAGGCGAGCTTCCAGCCGTGGGTCCGAAAGAAGGTGGCGGCCCCCTGGATGAAGAGAAGAATGTGCCGCATTCCCTTCCGGGCGGTGTTGCCGCCTGTGTGGGTGATGCGCACCGCCGGAACGAACGCCAGCGATGCCCGGCGCCCCAGCCGAACGCTCAGATCATAGTCCTCGAAGTACACGAAGTAGTCGGGGGAGAACCCGCCCACCGCCCGGAGCACGTCCAGCCGCGCGAACATGAAGCACCCGCCTACTGTCGGAATTCCCTTTACCACTGAGTCCCCGATCAGCGGCCGCAGCTCGTGGGCCTCCATGTAGGACCGGAAGAGCCGGCGAAGCGGCGCAGGCCCGAAGCCACGGAGAAAGAGCATGAACACCGAGGGATACCTGCGGCAGACGTACTGTCGCTCTCCGTCAGGCGTGCGTATGTCCGGCGCCACCAGTCCCACATCGGGATTGGCGAGAAAAAACCGGATCCCCTCAGCGAGGGCCTCGGGCGCGATCACCACGTCGGGGTTGAGCACCAGGTGGTACACCGCATCCGACGAGAGAATCGCGAGATTGTGACCTCGCCCGTACCCGACGTTTCCCTGCCCACGGATAAGGTGGAACTCCACCCAGGGGACTCTGGCGCTCTCCTCATGGACCATGGCGTCGAGTGCGACCTCGTCGGGCATCTTGTTGTCCACCAGAGTGACGGTCGCATGCTGGAGGAGCCCTTCCTCTCTGGCCCGCTCCAGTGCCCCGCCGAGCGACGCGACGGTGCCCCGAAGGGCCCCGAGATCGGACTGGTACACCACAACCGACACCGAGATGGTCGGTGTCATGGCTCCCTGCCACGCAGGGCCGCCTCGTACACCGCGATCGTCTCGCGAGCGCACCGGTCCCAGTTGAACGCCTTGGCGCGGGCCAGGCCCCGGCAGATGAGATCGTCCCGCAGCGCGTGGTCACCGGCGACCCGCACCAGCGCCGCGCCGAGCCCGGTGACGTCGTCGGGCGGGACCAAGACGGCCGCGCCCCCGGCGACCTCCGGCATCGAGGAGACGT
>JBJMOX010000057.1:0-3731 GCA_045803515.1 Gemmatimonadales bacterium | reverse complement strand
GGGATCGAGCTGTCTGGCAATGCCCCAGGTCAGACCCTCGAGCGCCTCGAGAGCCCGGCGAGCGTTGTCCAAGGTGGGCTCGATGAGAACGTCGACGTCCTTCGTAGCGCGGATGGCGCCGTGTAGCGCTAAGGCAAAGCCGCCCACGATCACATAGCGGACCCCGGCGGCGTTGAGCAGCCGGCACACGGTCAGCAGCCGTGAAACGGGCGCGTTGCTCACCGGGCCCGCGGCCCCTGCCGGCGCCAGCGCTCGTACTCATCGAACGTATCGAAGGCGGCGGTCCAGGGAACGGTTACCTCGCGTCCTCGAGCAAGCTCTCCCCACAACTCCTCCGACAGCCGAAGCCGCTCCGCGGGCGACAGGACAAGACCCTCCCGCAAGGTGCGCTCGCGTGCTTCGGCGAACCCTCGGCTGTCCTGGCGGCCCAGGTACTCCCGGACCGCCTCGGCCACGAGGAAGCTGCGCGATCGCCGGCTGCGCTCGGCTTCGGCGTCGAGCTGGGCTCGGAGGTCGTTGGGCAGTGAGATGGAGAGGATCGTGGCTCGGGCCATGGAGTTAGCGCATTATTAAGCTTTAACAATCTACTCAATAGCGAGGCGCACGCCAACCGTCTTCTCGGTCCTCGCTCTCACTCCGGCCTCTGGGTTCCCTGCCGTCATTTGAAGCGACTATTTTTCGGATCTAAAGCCATAGCGTTCGAATGAATCAAAGAGGTTCGCATGAAGACACGGAAACTGGGGAATTCAGCAGTCGATATCCCTGCTATCGGCCTGGGCTGCATGGGATTGAGCTCGGTCTACGGCACGGCGGAGGACGCCACATCCATCGCGCTGATCTACCGCGCCATCGAGCTGAGGGTGACCTTCCTCGACACCGCCGACATTTACGGCGCGGGACACAACGAGGAGCTGGTGGGTCGCGCCATCAAGGGAAGGCGTGACCGGGTCGTCCTCGCGACCAAGTTCGGCAACGTCATCAAGGGGAGCTGGGCGGACGGCAAGGGGTACGACCTCGACGGCAGCCCGGCCTACGTTCGGCGCGCGGCGGAGGCGAGTCTCCGCCGCCTGGGTGTGGGGACGATCGATCTCTACTACCAGCACCGGGTGGATCCCAAGACGCCGATCGAGGAGACGGTGGGCGCGATGGCCGAGCTGGTGAAGGAGGGGAAGGTCCGCTGGCTCGGGCTCTCGGAGGCGGCGCCGGAGACCATCCGGCGGGCGCACGCGGTGCATCCGATTTCGGCGCTGCAGACGGAGTACTCGCTCTGGACCCGCGACCCGGAGGACGAGGTGCTGGGGCTGACCCAGGAGCTGGGTATCACCTTCGTGGCCTACAGCCCGCTGGGCCGAGGGTTCCTGACCGGGGCACTCAAGAGTCCCGACGACCTGGCGCCGGACGACTGGCGGCGGAAGAATCCGCGATTCCAGGGTGACAACTTCCGGAAGAACCTGGAGCTGGTCGAGGAGCTGGAGGGGATGGCGCGGGCGAAGGGCACCACCGCGGCGCAGCTTGCCCTGGCGTGGCTCCTGACCCGCGGCGAGCAGGTGGTGCCGATCCCGGGCAGCCGCCGGATCGAGCGGCTGGAGGAGAACTCCGCGGCGGCCGACATCACGCTCAGCGATGACGAGCTGCGTCAGCTGGACGCGATCGCACCGGTGGGGGCGGCGGCGGGCATGCGCTACCCGGAGTCGATGATGGCGGCGCTCAACGGGTAGGCGAGCCGCTCGGTCCGGCGGTCGGTCTTAGGCCTGACCGGCTGCGCGCTTGGCCTCGTACTCATCCACCGTGATCGTGCCGCCGGCCCGCTCCGTCCTCCCAGCGTCGCGCGGCGGGAGGGCATCCTGCACCACATCAATGCGTTTCCACTCCGCAAAGGGCGTCTCGCATCCGGACCGAGGAACGTAGCGGGAGCCCGCGACCCGCTGGTACTTGTGCACGTAGCGCGAGCAATTGACGAAGATCTCCGACACCGCGACGCGGACGAGCACGTCGGCTCCGGGAAAGCGGTCCTGAAGTGGGCCTCCGCGCTCGATGGACGCAGCGCCCTGGACCCTGAGACGATGCGGGGTCTCGAAGTCGATGAATAGCATGCCGACCTGAGCCGTCGTCGTCATGTTCCCCAGGGATAGATACATCCCGTTGCCGTCGTAGATGGGGAAGACGAGCGTTCCGGGATCGATGACCTTCACGAACCCGGGGTCGCCACCCTTGTAGGAACACGTCGGCCGACCGTTGCCGTCGACCGTCGCCAGGAAAAACATGTCGCGACTCTCGATGAAGGCTCGCTCCGCATCCTGCACTTCGGAATGGACGATGACCTCATGCAGCAGGTCGGCCATCTTGGTGGTCTGAAACTGCTCCTGGGCGGCACGCTGTCCGTCGGTGTAGAACTCTGACATTGGTCCCCTCCGTACCTGTTGCGGTCCCACTGGAGAGTAGCATGGCGCAAACGGCCTCGCTCGCTGAGCTCGCCGAGTCGATCATCGCGTGCGACCGGTGCCCGCGACTCCGGGCGCACTGCCGTGCCATCGGGCAGGCGGGCAAGCGCGAGTTCGCCGGCGAGGAGTACTGGGCCCGTCCGGTGCCGAGCCTGGGCGACGCGGGGTCGCGGCTCCTGATCGTGGGTCTCGCGCCCGCGGCGCATGGTGCCAATCGTACGGGCCAGCTGTTCACCGGCGACTCGAGCGGGAGCTGGCTCTACGAGGCGTTGCACCGCTACGGCTGGTCCAACCGGCCCAACGCGCTCCGGCGTGGCGACGGCCTGATCCTCACCGACTGTCGCATCACGGCGGCCGCGCACTGCGCTCCACCCGACAACAGGCCCACGCGCGAGGAGCTGGCGCGCTGCCGCCGGTGGCTCGAGGCGGAGCTGGCGCTGCTGCCCAATGTGCGGGTCGTGCTGACGCTGGGTCGAGTCGGCTGGGAGAGCTGGCTCCGCGCCTCCGGATGGTGGGACCGGCTGCCGCCGCGGGCGCGTCCGCCGTTCGCGCACGACCGGGAAGCGACCCTCCCGGATGGCACGGTCCTGGTCACGTCGTTCCACCCGAGCCGGCAGAACACCAACACGGGGAAGCTCACGCGGGCGATGTGGTACGCGGTGTTCGAGCGGATTCGGAGGATCTTGCCGCCACGTTGAGGCGGTTCGGACGCAGCCGGAAACCCCGCTCCCCTCGGCGCTTCCTCGTCGAATCTCTTCGGGGGCAACGGTCGCGGGACCGCGGGCTTCCGGATCCGCGGGCAGGTGAGGGATCTGGCCGGCGAGCGCCATCACGTGCTCGTGGTGGTCCAGTCGCAGCTCGCGCCGACCGGCTTCACGGATCTCGTGGTGAAGATCAAGGTGAACTGACGCTGGCTGGCGGAATTGAGATCGCGCGGGTCACCGGGGGCGGTGCGGGGTGCACGGGCGAGCACCGGCGGCGAGAGGCCCTCCGGGGCGCTGCAGACCGCTCTGGTCCGGAGCCCGCGCAAACTGCCGCGCGGTCTCCTCCCCGGCGCGTTCTGACGCGCCCCTCCGGACCTCCCGTCGCCGGTGCTCGCCCCTGGCGAAAGAAGTCCGGCTGCGCCTGGGTTCGGCTCCACGATGGTACCATGCGTCTGGCCGAACTACATTGGTATGAGGCCACTGGGATCGGCAGGCGCAACATGAAGATCAAACGCTATCTCGAACAATGAGAAAGAAAGTGCCCCCTCCAAAGGCCCGCCGGTACGCGCTCTGTATCGATGCGGGC
>JBJMOX010000056.1:0-10757 GCA_045803515.1 Gemmatimonadales bacterium | reverse complement strand
TCCTCCCGTCTTTCCCGCCCTTCCCGCCACATCCCCCGAACAGCCGCCGAATAACGTTGGAGAACGCGAGCCCCATCAGGAGTACGATCAGCACCAGCCCCACCATCGTGAGCCGCTCGCGCAGCCGGAGCGGGAGCGGACGCCGGATGACCGCCTCCGCCAGGAGGAAGATGAACTGTCCCCCGTCCAGTACCGGCACCGGCAGCAGGTTGAGCACCGCGAGATTGATCGAGATGAGCGCCATGAATTCGAGGAAGGCATCCACCCCGAGGCGAGCCCTCTCGCCGGCGAGCTGGGCGATCAGGATGGGTCCGCCGACCTCGCGCTTGGAGATCCGGCCGCTGAACAGTCCCCGCACGGTGCGCACGATCTGGGTGGACGCGGCCACCGTCAGGTGCCACCCCTCGACCATGGCCTGGCCCAGGGACAGGGGCTCGGTGCGGTAGTCGCCGCCGACCGCCACGCCGATGCGTCCGATCGGCATCTGGCGGCCGTCGGGTCCGGCGATCGAATCGAGGTAGGGTCGCACCTGGACGACGGCGTGTCTGGCACCGTGGGCCAGCTCGAGCGAGAGATCCTTCCCCGCGCTCGCCTGCAGCACCTCCAGCACGTCGTACCATTGGGCCATCCGGCGCCCGTTCACCGCGACGATCGTGTCACCGAACTGGACGCCCGCCTTGGCCGCGGGCCGGCCCGGCAGCACCTGCCCGACGATGGGCGAGCGGAACGGCTGCAAGGCCTGGGATGCCTTGAGCCGCTGTTCCAACGCGTCCTGATGAATCGGAAGCGAGACCGTGCGCCCGTCGGAGAGCTCCAGCCGGATATCGGGCTCGGGGGCGTTGGCGATCCCGTTGGCCACGTCCTCCCAGGAGTCGACCCGCTTGCCGTTGAGGGCGAGCACGCGGGTGCCGGGTTGAATCGTCTACAGCACCTCGGCCTCGGGCGGCACCAGCTCCGGCACCACCCGGCCGACGGTGGTGACCGGGTCGATCTGGTGGCCGTTCTTGGCGGCGAGGAAGGAGTAGAGCAGCCAGGCGAACAGCGCGTTCATCGTCACCCCGGCGAGGATCACGATCATCCGCTTCCAGATCGGCTTGGCCTCGAACATCCGGCCGGCCGGCACCGGCGCGGCGGGCGGGCCGCCCTCCAGCGCGCTGCTGGTGGCGTCCTCCTCCTGGCTGGCCATCTTCACATAGCCGCCGAGCGGGAGCCAGGAGATCGAATATTCGGTCTCGCCCCGCCGGAAGGTGAGCCACGGAATCGGTGAGCCGAGCCCGAGGGAGAAACGATGGACGTAGATCCCGGCCCATTTGGCCGCGGCGAAGTGCCCGGCCTCGTGGACGAAGACCAGCACCCCCAGCACCACGATCAGAGACAAGACGGTCGTCAGCACGATGCCCTCACGTAACCGCTGGCGTACTCGGCGGCGCGCTCCCGGGCCCAGCGGTCGGCCTCGCGCACCGCGTCCAGCGTGACGGCTGGAACGGAGATGTGCGCCTGGAGCACGCGCTCGATGATCTCACTGATGCACCCGAAGGGCACCTCCCCCCGGAGGAACGCGCCCACGGCCACCTCGTTGGCGGCGTTGAATACGGCCGGCGAAGTGCCCCCGGCGCGGCCCGCCGCCACCCCGCATCCGAGCGCCCGGAACACGTCGGTCCGCACCGGCTCGAAGGTGAGCGGCCCTGCCGCGACCGGATCGAAGCGCCGGGTGCCCTGATCAGGAAGCCGGGCGGGGTGGGTCAGGGCGTAGAGAATGGGAAGTTCCATCGAAGGAAAGCCAAGCTGGGCGATCACGCTGCCGTCGCAGAACTCCACGAACGCGTGGACGATGCTCTGGGGATGCACCACGACCTCCAGGGCGTCGTAGGAGAGACCGAAGAGGTGATGCGCTTCGATCAGCTCGAGCGCCTTGTTCGCCAGGGTGGCGCAGTCCACCGTGATCTTGTTGCCCATGCGCCAGGTCGGGTGGCGCAGCGCCTCGGCGACAGTGGCGTGCCGCACCTGCTCGGCCGGCCACTCCCGGAAGGGCCCGCCCGAGCAGGTGAGAATCAGCCGGCATAGTCCACTATCGCGGCCGGTGACGCACTGGAGCACGGCGCTGTGCTCGGAATCGATCGGCACCAGCTCGCCACCTCCGGCCGCCGCCGCCTCGGCCACCAGGTCGCCGGCCATCACCAGGCTTTCCTTGTTGGCCAGGGCCACCCGCTTCCCTGCCCTGAGCGCCGCGATCGTCGCGTCGAGCCCGGCGGCGCCGACCACCGCGTTCACCACGATGTCGGCATCGGGATGGGTCGCGGCCTCGACCAGCACCCCGGGCCCCGAGGGCCAGCGCTGGTCTTCGGCCACGCCCGCGAGACCCACGTACGCCGGCCGCCACTCCGCCACCTGCGCCTCCAGCTCGGCCCGCTGCCGGCCGGCGGTGAGCGACACCACCCGGAAGTGGTCCCGCTGGCGGCGGAGGACGTCGAGCGTGCTCCGTCCGATGGAGCCGGTCGAGCCGAGCACCGCGACGCCGCGCATCAGATCGCCCCGAAGGCCCGGTAGAGCGCGGCCGCGGCAGGCACCACGAAGTAGAGCGAATCGAGCCGGTCGAGCACCCCGCCGTGTCCGGGAATCAGCTGGCTCGAGTCCTTGACTCCGGCCTCTCGCTTGAAGAGCGACTCGGCCAGATCGCCGACCTGTCCGACCACGGAGAGCGCCGCGGCCATGGCGAGGAGCTGCCAGAGCGGAATGGAGACTCCGACGATGGGGAACACCCCGACCGCGAAGAGCGGGGCCACCACCAGGCTTCCCACCACCCCGGCCATGGTACCCGATTTGGTCTTTCCCGGGCTCACATTGGGCGCGAGCTTGGCCCCACCGAAACGGCGTCCGCCGAACATGGCGGCAGTATCACAGACCCAGGTGACGACCAGGGGATAGAACACCAGCCATGCGCCGGCCCAGGAGCGCTCCGGGTAGCGGGTGTGCCGGATCGCCAGGAGGAAGGCGGGCAGCGCCCCGGTGTACGCCACGCCGAGCAGCGTCGTGCCGACCGCCTGGAGCGGCCGCTCACCGGGCGCGCGGTCGGCCAACGCCCAGGTGAGGAGGAGCAGGATCCAGAGCGCGCCCAGATAAGGCCAGGCATTGGCGATGCCGTCGCCCCACGCCGGAATCGAGATGGCGGCGTAGGCCAGCGGCGGGATGACCGCCGCGCTCGCGATCCCCAACGCGCGCGCCGGCCGTACCCCCTGCCGCTCGGCCAGGCGGAACAGCTCTCCCGCCCCGAGCGCGGCCGCCAGCGCCAACAGCCCGGCCAAGGGCAGTCCGCCGAGGTAGACGACGCCGAGCACGAGCGGGATGGCGACGACGGCAAAGCCGACCCGGCGGACCAGATTTGCGTCCATCAGACGGAGACGCGCCCGAAGCGGCGATCGCGTCGCTGAAACTCCAGGATGGCCTCGAAGAGATGGCGCCGGGTAAAGTCCGGCCAGAGCACCGGCGTGACGTACAGCTCGGCGTACGCGAGCTGCCAGAGCAGGAAGTTGGAGATCCGCATCTCACCCGAGGTGCGGATCAGCAGATCGGGATCGGGCCAGGGCGCCGTATACAGCCGGCGGCCGAGGGCCTCCTCGTCGATCTCCGACGGGTCGAGCCGGCCGGCGGCCACATCCTCCGCCAGGATCCGGGCGGCGCGGGCGAGCTCCGCCCGGGAGCTGTAGGAGATGCACAGATTCAGCGCCAGCTCGGTGCCGGTGGCGGTCTCCTGCACCACCCGGTCGATGGCGCGGCGGGCGGCGGGGGCCAACCGGTCGAGGTCGCCCAGGATGCTGACGGTCACGCCCTTCTCCCGCAGGTTGTCCGCCTCCTGGGAGATGTACTCCTCGAGCAGGCTCATCAGTGCCTCGATCTCCAGCGCCGGCCGTTGCCAGTTCTCCTGGCTGAAGGCGAAGAGCGTCAGGACCTCGACGCCGGCCTTGAGGCAGGCCTCCACCACCTCCCGCACCGCGCGCATGCCCGCATGGTGGCCCAGCGGGCGCGGCAGGGAGCGCCCCTTGGCCCAGCGGCCGTTGCCATCCATGATGATCGCGATGTGGGCTGGGACGGCACCGTGGAGCTTGATCCGGCGGAGGAGATCGTCGCTCATCCGTCAGACTTCCATGATCTCGGCTTCTTTGGCGTGGATCAGCGCATCGATCTGCTTGATGTGCTCATCGGTGAGCTTCTGCACTTCCTTCTCCGCCCGTGCCTTGTCGTCCTCCGAGACCTTCTCCAGCTTCTTGATCCTGGAGAGCGCGTCGGTGCGGGCGTGGCGGACCGCGATCCGGCCCTCCTCGGCGAGCTTGTGGACCACCTTGACCAGCTCCCTGCGCCGCTCCTCGGAGAGCGCGGGCAGCGGCACCCGGACGAGGTTGCCCTGGCTCGACGGGTTCAAGCCCAGGTCCGCCTCCCGGATGGCCTTCTCGATGGCGGAGCTCAGTGACTTGTCGAACGGCTGTACGGTGAGCAGGCGCGGCTCGGGGGCGGTCACCATCGCCACCTGGTTGAGCGGCACCGAGCTGCCGTAGGCGTCCACCCGCACGATGTCCAGCAACGAGGTGGTCGCCTTGCCGCTCCGGATACCGCTGAACTCGCGCTTGGTGTTCTCGACCGCCTTGTGCATCAGCTCGCGGCCGTGCTTGGTGAGTTCCGGAATGGTGCTCATCGGACGATGGTCCCTACCCGTTCGCCTTGCAGCACGCGGGTGATGGCGCCGGGCTGGTTGATGTTGAAGACGACGATGGGCAGCTGGTTGGCCTTGCAGAGTCCGAACGCGTTGGCATCCATGACCGCGTAGTTCTTGACGATCGCCTCCTGATAGGTGAGCTCGGGGAGGAAGGAGGCCCCTGGGTCGGTCCGGGGATCGCCGGTGAAGACGCCATCGACATTGGTGGCCTTGAGGATCACTTCCGCCTCGATCTCGAGCGCGCGGAGCACGCCGGCGGTATCGGTGGAAAAGAACGGATTGCCGGTGCCGGCGGCGAAGATGATGAGCCGGCCCTTCTCCAGGTGGCGGATGGCGCGCCGCCGGATGTAGGGCTCGGCCACCGACTCCATCCGGATGGCGGTCATCACCCGGGTGTCCACCCCCACCTTCTCCAACACGTCCTGCAGCGCCAGCGCGTTGATCACGGTGGCCAGCATGCCCATGTAGTCCGCGGACACCCGGTCCAGCCCCTCGCGGCTGGCGGTGGCTCCCCGGATGATATTGCCCCCACCCACCACCAGCGCCAGGCTCACGCCCAGCCGGTGCACCGCCTTGATCTCTTCCGCGAAGGCCTCGACCACGTGGAAATCGAGACCGGAGCCCTTGTCGCCACCCAACGCCTCGCCCGAGATCTTGAGCAGGGCGCGGGTATAGGCGACGGGCATCAGGCTTCCCCGATCTTGAACCGGGCGAAGCGCCGCACCGAGATGGTCTCGCCGAGCTTGCCGGAGGCCTCCTTGACCAGCTGGCCGACCGTCTTCTTGTCGTCCTTCACGTAGAGCTGTTCGGTCAGGGTGCGCTCGGCCACGAACTTCTTGAGCTTCCCGTCCACGATCTTGGCCCGGATGTTCTCCGGCTTTCCTTCCGCCGCCACCTGCTCTTCGGCGATCCGGCGCTCCCGCTCCAGCACCTCGGCGGGGACATCCTCGGGGTTGACCCCGATGGGATCGGCGGAGGCGACGTGCAGGGCGATCTCCCGGGCGAGCTGCTGGAACTCCTCGGTGCGGGCGACGAAGTCGGTCTCGCAGTTGAGCTCCACCAGCGCTCCCACCTGCCCATTGTGGTGCAGGTAGCTCACGATGACCCCCTGCGAGGCGTTCTTGCCGGTGCGCTTCTCGGCCTTGGCGATCCCCTTCTTGCGCAGGATCTCCGACGCCTTCTCCATGTGCCCGCCGGCCTCTTCCAGGGCCCGCTTGCAATCCATCATGCCCGCGCCGGTGCGCGCGCGCAGCTCGCTTACGTCCTTCGGGGAAATCGTCACGCTGGTCATAATCTCCAACCGGGTGCAGTCAGGGGTGAATAGTAAAACCGCCGCTCACGGCCCGCAGGGGCCGGGAGCGGCGGCGGCTCCGATGGTCCCTCGTCTCGCCCTTACGCGCCCGCCTCGCCGCCGGCCCCGGGGGCCGCCGCTTCCGCGACGCCCTCGGCAGCACCCTCGGTGTCGGTCTTGAGCCGGGCCGCGATGGCTTCCGGCTTGGGCCGGCGCTTGCGGCGCGGCCGGCGGCGCTTGCGATCGGCTTCCGAATCGCCCTCGCTGCCGGCGTCGGTGCTGTAGGTCTCGGCGTCGAGATCCTCGGAGACCTCGCGCATCGGCATCTGGGCCCGGGCCTCCTTGATCACGTCGGAGAGCGCCGCGGTGATGAGGGAAACCGACCGGATGGCGTCGTCGTTCCCCGGGACCGGCACGGTGATAACGTCGGGATCGGCGTTGGTATCCACGATGGCGACCACCGGAATGCCAAGCTTGTTGGCCTCGGCAACCGCGATCTTCTCCTTCTTGGCGTCCACGATGAACAGCGCCCCGGGGAGCCGGCCCATCAGCTTGATCCCCTCGAGGTTGCGGCTCAGCTTCACCCGCTCGCGCTCGAACAGCAGCTTCTCCTTCTTGGTGTAGTTCTCGACGTCGCCGTCCGCGGCGCCCTGCTCCAGCTCCCGCAGCCGCCGAATCTGCTTCTTCAGCGTCTGGAAGTTGGTGAGCATGCCACCCAGCCAGCGCTCGGTGACGTAGAAGGCGCCGCTCTCGGCGGCCTCGATCTGCACGATGGCCTTGAGCTGCTTCTTGGTGCACACGAACAGGACCCCCTCGCCCTTGAGCACCACGCTCTTGAGCAGCTCCTGCGCCTTCTGAATCTGGCGGAGGGTCTTCTGGAGGTCGATGATGTAGATGCCCGAGCGCTCGGCGAAGATGAACCGCCGCATCTTGGGATTCCACCGGCGGGTCTGGTGACCGAAATGCACACCGGCTTCGAGCAGGTCCTGCAGTTGAGGCTGTGCCATGCTGGTGATGGTGTCCTGTCTGATGAGGGTTATGCGTCCATCGCGTTCATCTCCGGGCGCCATCCCGGCTCGAAGCCGGGACACCCACGCCAGGATCCCGCGATGTGCGAGATTACCGCTTGCTGAACTGGAAGCGCTTCCGGGCGCCCGGCCGGCCCGGCTTCTTCCGCTCCACCGCGCGCGGGTCGCGGGTCAGGAGTCCAGCGGTCCTGAGCTTGGCCCGGTGCTGCCCATCCGCCTCCACCAGCGCGCGCGCGATGGCGTGCCGGAGTGCGCCTGCCTGCCCCGCCTGCCCGCCCCCGTTCACGTGCGCCCTGACGTCGAACGCTCCCAGCGTATCCGTGGCCGTGAACGACTGCTGGATGTGCTGCACCAGCGATGGCCGGGGGAAGTAGTCGCCCAGGGTCCGCCCGTTGATGTCCCATTTGCCGGTGCCGGGCGTCAGATAAACTCGGGCCACGCTGGTCTTGCGGCGGCCCACCGCCCGCCAGCGGAATTCGGGTGCTGCGGTCATGCGCTCACCTTCGACGGAGTGACGGAGAACGGCTTGGGCTGCTGCGCCGCATGCGGATGCTCGGCCCCGGCGTAGACCTTGAGCTTGCCCCGCATCTTCTGCTTGGCGAGCGAGGTCTTGGGCAGCATACCGAACACCGCCTTCTCGATCACCCGGTCGGGATGCTTGGCCAGGAGGTCGCGCGCGGCGGTAAAGCGCTCGTGACCCATGTACCCGGTATGGGAGAAGTAGCGCTTGTTGGTCAGCTTCCGCCCGGTGAGCTTGACCTGCGCGGCGTTGATCACCACCACGAAATCACCCCCATCCATGTGCGGGGTGTAGGTCGGCTTGTGCTTGCCCCGGATGAGCTGGGCGACGCTGCTGGCCAACCGGCCGAGCGGCACGCCCGCGGCATCCACGACGTGCCATTCGTGGCTGATGTCGTCGGGCGTGGCGGTGAAGGTTTTCATGTGCTCTACTGCCTCGAAACGTGAGCGGTGCCTGGGCAAGAGTCAAACCGAAACAGACTCACAAGATAGAGGGCCTACCCGAGGAGGGTCAAGTGCTCGGATCGAACTCCGCCAGCACCTGCCCCTTCTCCACCGCCTCACCGGGCCGCACCCGGACGGCACGGACCCGGGCAGCCGCATGGGCCCGGAGCTCGTTCTCCATCTTCATGGCTTCGAGCACCAGCACCCCTGCTCCAGTCTCCAGGAGCTGCCCCGGCTCCACCAGCACCCGCACCACCAGCCCGGGCATGGGCGCGCGCAGCACCCCGGGTCCCTGCGGCCGGGCGGAGGCGCCGGTGAGACTACGGATGTTCCGGGTCCGCTCATCGATCACCTCGGTGTCCCACCGCTCGCCCCTGACCGTGATCGCCCAGTGTCCCCGCCCCGTGTCCTCCATCGCCATGCCGGTGGGCCTGCCGCTCAGCAGCAACTGGCGAAACGGAGTGCCGGGAACCGTGGTGAGCGAGGCGGTGTACTCCCGCCCGCCCGTGATTACCCTCTCGCCGTCGATCTCGACTTCCACCTCCTGCCCGGACACGGTGACGAGATACTTCACGAAGCCCGCTCCAGCACCGCGACGGTCTCGACGTGGGCGGTCTGCGGAAACAGATCGAATGCGCGGACCTTGACGAGCCGAAACCCGGGCAGCCGGCCGAGGTCGCGGGCCAGGGTGGCCGGATCGCAGGAGATGTAGACCAGGCGGGAGGGTCCCAGTCGTTCGAGCGCCTGGGTGACCCGCCCGTCCATCCCGGTGCGCGGCGGATTGGCGATGACCAGCTCCGGCCGGCGCAGCTCCCGGAGCACGTCCTCCACCCGCCCCAGGTGCCGGCGAGCCGGCGGGCCCCGCCGCTCGGCCTCGCTCACGGCCTTCCGATCCGACTCGACGCTCTCCACTTCCGCGCCGGCCTCCAGCAGCGCCACCGTGGTCTCACCGATTCCGGAGTACAGATCCCACACCCGCTTCGCCGTCACCTCGCCCAGCTGGTCCAGGGCAAAGGCGCGTGCCCGGTCTCCCATGTCGGGGTGGACCTGCTCGAAGGCAGTGGCCGGAAACGCCTCGTCGCTCCCGGCCACCGCGCGCGCGGCTCCCTCCTCCGGCTGCCACCAGATGGTCACTCGAAGGTGGTGGCGCAGGAGCTCGGCGTGGAGGCGTCCAGCACCGGACCAGACCTCCGCTTCAGCCGAGCGAAGGAGGAGGTGGCGGCCTCCGCTCCGGTCGCGCCGGAGCACGACCTGGTTGAGCCGCGGCGGCAGGAGGGGTCGGAGCGCCCGCACCGTCTGCCAGAGACCCATCAGGTCGGGCACCGTGATGTGACACCATTCCAGATCGAACACCTGGTCCGCCCGGTCGTATCGGTGCAGCCCGATGCGATGGCGATCCTCGCTGACCGCCAGGGTCAGCTTGGTGCGATAGTCATACGCCTTCTCCGCCGGCACCAGCTCGGGATCGGCCACCTGGAGGTGCGCCAGGCGGCGAAGCGCGTCGCCCACGAACCCGCTCCGCGCCGAGCGCTGGGCGTCGAGGTCGAGGTGCTGCATCTGGCAGCCGCCGCATTCGTCCTTGAGGTAATGGGGACAGCGCGGCTCGACGCGGTGCGGTCCGGGCTCGACCACCCGGCCGACCCGGGCCCGGGCGAAGCGCTTGTGCTCCCGTACACCGGAGAGCTCGACCAGGTCTCCCGGGGCGGTGCGGGGCACGAACACGGTGCGCCCATCCTCGAGCTTGCCCACCCCGTCGCCGCCGGCGGCCAAGCGGAGGATCCGTACCGGAGTCACTGAAGCCCTTCGAGCCGGGCCTGCCGCAGCCAGCCGTCACCCGCGTGATCATCGGCCGCGACGACCGGAACGCGCGCGCGACGCGCCTCGTCCTCCGCCAGCGCGGCCGCCACGGCGAGGTCCAGAATGGCAGCGGGCGCGGCATCGGGCTGGAGCAGGTCGGCGCGGCGATCGAGAAACTGGATATCGATGTCGCCCGCCCGGAACGCCGCATCCGCCATGAGACGCCGGTGGAATCCCTGGTTGGTGGCGACACCCACGATGGCCAGCTCGTCCAGGGCACGCGCCATCCGTGCGAGCGCCTGGCGCCGGTCGGGGGCATGGACCAGGAGCTTGGCGAGCATCGAGTCGTAGTGCAGGGTGACCTCGTCGCCCACCTCGACGCCGCTGTCCCAGCGCACCCCGGGTCCTCCGGGCACCCTGAGGTACTGCACTCGCCCGGTCGAGGGAAGAAATCCGTTGGCCGGGTCCTCGCTGGTGATGCGGCATTCGAGCGCCCATCCGCGCGGCGTGAGCCAGCCCTGGTGAATGCGCATCGGCTCCCCGGCCGCGATCCGCAGCTGCTCCCGGACCAGGTCCACGCCGTAGACCAGCTCCGTCACCGGGTGCTCGACCTGGATCCGGGTGTTCATCTCGAGGAAATAGAAGGACTGGTCCTCGGCCAGGAGAAACTCGCAGGTGCCGGCGCCGCGGTACGCCACCGCCTCGGCCGCAGCGACCGCCGCCGCTCCCATCCATTCGCGGAGCTGCTCCGACACGGCGCAGGAGGGCGCCTCTTCGACCAGCTTCTGATGCCGCCGCTGGATCGAGCACTCCCGCTCGCCCAAATGGATGGTGCGCTCCGCATCGGCCAAGACTTGGATCTCGATGTGGCGGGGTCGTTCGATGTACTTCTCCAAATAGACGCCGGCATCGCCGAAGGCCTTCAGCGCTTCCGACCGGGCCGTCTCCAGTGCCGCAGCGAGCCCATTGG
>JBJMOX010000055.1:0-8403 GCA_045803515.1 Gemmatimonadales bacterium | reverse complement strand
TGCGCTCCTGGGAGAGCGGGTGGTCCCCGAGGGGGTCACTCCCACCACCGACCGGATCAACCTGCTGCGGTATGGCGCCGTGGCGGGCGAGCACCTGGCCGAAGCCTTCCTGATGGAACGCACCCACCCCGCGGAGCTGCTCCGCGAGCTCAACGTCGTGGATACGCCCGGTACCAACGCGATCGTGCGGCGCCACGAGGAGCTCACCCGGGACTACGTGCCCCGCGCCGACCTGGTGCTTTTCGTCACCTCCGCCGACCGGCCGTTCACCGAGAGCGAGCGCGCCTTCCTGGAGCAGGTCCGCCAGTGGGGAAAGAAGATCGTCTTCGTGGTCAACAAGATCGACATCCTGGAGCGGGAGGCCGACCGGGAGGAAGTCGCCGCCTACGTCGAGGCTCACGCTGCCGAGCTCCTGCGCGAGGCGCCGCGGGTCTTCTCGGTCTCCTCCCGCCAGGCGCTCGAGGCACGGACCGGCGGGGCAGGAGAGCTCTGGGAGCGGAGCGGGTTCGAGGCGGTGGAGGAATACCTGCTCCACACGCTGGACCAGGAGGAGCGGATCCGGCTCAAGCTGCTCAACCCGCTCAACGTCGGACTCCGGCTCGCAGTGCGATACAAGGACGTGGCCTTCGAGCGGCTCACCCTGCTTGCCGACGACGCGGAGACCCTGCGAAGCATCGACGAGCAGCTCGGCCTGTTCCATCGGGACATGCTGCGCGACTTCGAGCCTCGCCTGGCCCGGCTCGACCTGCTCCTCAACGAGATGGAGCGGCGCGGCAGCCGGTTTTTCGAGGAAACGGTGCGCATCGGCCGGATCCGGAGCTTGCTGGACAGCGAGGCCGTGCGCCGCGCCTTCGAGCGCGAGGTCATCGCCGATACGCCCCAGCAGGTGGAGGCCGAGGTCGGCCGGATCATCGACTGGATCGTGGAGCGGAACCTCCAGGTGTGGCAGGACGTCAACCAGTTCATCGACCGCGGCCGGATCGCGCGCCACCGCGAGCAGATGGTGGGTGAGGTCGGCTCCGGCTTCACCTTCAACCGGCAGGCCCTGCTGGAGTCGGTGGGGCGGGTGGCACGCGAGGTGGTGGGGACCTACGACCGGGAGGCGGAGGCCCGGGCCATCGCCAACGACGTGCAGGGCACCTTCGCGACCACCGCCCTGGCGGAGGCCAGCGCGCTCGGCATCGGGACCCTGGTGGCGACCGTCATCACCGGGGTCGCCGCGGACGTGACCGGGATCCTGCTCGCCGCCGCCCTGGCGGTCGGCGGCTTCTATCTCATCCCTCGCAAGCGCCGCCAGGCTCAGCGCGATTTCCAGACCCGGGTCGAGGCCTTGCGCGCCCGCCTCCGCGAGGGGCTCCGTGGCCAGGTCCATCTGGAGATCACCCAATCGACCGACCGGGTGAACCAGGCCGTCGCGCCCTACCGGCGGTTCGTGGAGAGCCAGCTTCAACGGCTCAATGACATCCGGGGCGAGCTCGTGGCCACCGAGGACGCCCTGCTGCGCCTCCGCGCCGACCTGGAGCGGCAGTCCCCGGCCTGAGGATCGTCTTATGGCGATCAAGCAAGGGTTCGACCTGATCAGGCAGAGCGTGCGGGACTTTTCCGACGACGACTGTCCCACCATGGCGGCGGCGCTCTCCTACTACACCATCTTCTCGCTGCCGCCGCTGCTGGTGCTGATTCTCCTGCTCCTGGGCGCGGTGCTCGACCAGCGGGACGTCCAGAACGCGCTCGAGGGCCAGATCGGCAACCTCATGGGTCCCGCCGGACGCGAGCAGGTCACCACCATCCTCAGACAGGCCCATCTGCCGGGATCGAAGGGCATTCTTGCCACGGCGCTCGGCATCGGAGCTCTGCTGCTCGGCGCCACCGGTGCCTTCGGCCAGCTCCAGGCCGCGCTCAACCGGGCCTGGGAGGTGAAGCCCGATCCGGCGCAGGGCGGACTGCGGAGCTTCGTGGTGAAGCGGGTCTTCTCCTTCAGCATGGTGCTCGGGGTCGCCTTCCTGCTCCTGGTATCGCTGGTGGTGAGCGCCGCGCTTTCCGCGCTCGGCAACGCGCTTGGGGGCGCCCTTCCGGGCGGGCTCGACGAATGGGTAGGCCAGGTGCTGAACCTGGCCGTGTCCTTCGCGGTGATCACGCTGCTCTTCGCCACGATCTTCAAGGTGCTGCCCGACGCGACGGCGCCCTGGCGGGACATCTGGCCCGGTGCCGCCATGACCGCATTGCTCTTCAGCGTCGGCAAGTTCCTCATCGGCTTCTACCTCGGCCGGACCAATCCGGGTCAGGCGTTCGGGGCCGCGGGATCATTGGCGGTGATGCTGGTGTGGATCTACTACTCCTCGATGATCGTCCTGTTCGGGGCGGAGTTCACCCAGGTCTGGGCCGAGCGGAAGGGGGTGGGCATTCAACCGGCGCGGGGGGCCATGCGAGTGGTGGTGGAGGAAAGGCCGGTGATGCGGCCCCATCCGTCCTGAGGGCCGCCAGTTCTGCTCTCGCGGCCACCCTCGCCCACGGTGCGGTGGGTTTGCGATCCTGGAGTTCTCCGCGCGGCTCGCCTGAACCAGAACGCGGACAGGGGTGAAACGAGCGGACTCATCTTCTGGAGCGCGGGCTACCTGCACAATCTGGGATCCGGTTCGGCAAGGACAACTTCGGGCCCCTTCGCTTCCCGAGTCCCACAGCCGATCTCACGATGAACTGGGGCGATCGGGTCGGCCTCACGGTTGGAGTCGACGCGCTGCGACACGAGGGCCAGGCTACATATGGGAGCTGACTGAGTCGGATCGCGATCGGTCCCGGCTCCCCCCACGCCGCTGAGTGTCTGTTCCCTGCTTCGCGGGTTAGTTTAGGCGATGCGATCGCCACCCGGCGGGGTACGCGAGCGAATCTACTCGGTGGTGCGGCGCATCCCGCGGGGCCGCGTCGCAACCTACGGGCAAGTCGCCGAGCTGGCCGGCCTGCCCGGCCAGGCGCGCCAGGTAGGGTACGCGCTGCATGCCTTGCCGCGGGGCAGCCGGGTTCCCTGGCATCGGGTGATCAACGCCGCCGGCGCCGTGAGCCTTCGCGCAGCGCCCGGGGACGAAGTGACCCAGAGACAACTCTTAGAGAGTGAGGGAATCGTCTTCGACACACGGGGGCGGGTCCCGCTCGCCCGGGTGCGCTGGCGAGCGAGATCCGCCCGCCGACTGTCGCGCATCGCGCACAAGGACGCCGGGCGGCTCGGCGCATGATCGTCCACGTGCTTGGGGTTCCCATGGACCTGGGCTCCGGCCGACGCGGGGTGGATATGGGCCCCTCCGCCATCCGGATTGCCGGCATCGATGCCGCTCTCCGGGAGCTCGGCCATACGGTGGTCGATGAGGGTGATGTCCCGATCAAGAATATGGAGCAGCTCAAGGTGGGCGATGTGCGGGCCCGCTATCTGGCGGAGATCACCCGGGTCTCCAGCCTGGTGTCCCGCAAAGTCGACCGCATCATGACCAGAGGACATTTCCCGTTGGTGCTCGGGGGCGACCATTCGATCGCCGCGGGCACCATCTCCGGGATCGCCGCTTTGGCCCGGCGCAAAGGCAAGAAGCTCGGCGTGCTCTGGATCGATGCCCATGGCGACATCAACACCCCCGAGTCCTCACCCTCCGGCAACATCCACGGAATGCCGCTCGCGGCGCTGCTCGGCTTCGGTCCGCGGCAGCTCACCGCGATCGGTGGCAGGTCCCGGAAGGTCGCTCCGGAGAACGTCGCCCTGGTGGGCATCCGGAGCCTCGATGCGGGAGAGAAGAGCCGGCTCAAGGAAACCGGTGTACAGGTTCACACGATGTCGGACATCGACCGGCACGGCATCCACCGGGTGATGACCAGGGCCCTGGCGCGGGTGACCGATGGGACGGATTTCCTTCACGTGAGCTTCGATCTGGATGCGGTCGATCCCACCCTGGCGCCGGGAGTGGGGACACCGGTCAAGGGAGGGCTGGACTACCGGGAGGCCCACGTCATCGTGGAGCTGCTGCACGACTCGGGGCTGATGACCTCACTCGAGATGGTCGAGGTCAACCCCATCCTGGACCAGGGGAACACCTCGGCGGCGTTCGCGGTGGAGCTGGTTCAGTCGGCGTTCGGCAAGAAGATTCTCTGATCCCGGCCGCTCACATCGACTGCGGAGGCGACCAGCGGTCGAGGACCATCCGGACCAGCCGGGTCAGCAGGTAAGGCGGAAACGGCTTCTGCAGGAAGGGCGATCGCGGATCGAGCAGCCCGCGGCGGATGTTCTCGTGCCGGTTCCTGGGTGAGGTGAAGATCACCGGCCGATAAGGATGCAGCATGCCCAGCGGGATCCCCAGGTGGTAGCTGTCCGCCTCGGGGCTGGCCAGGTCCGCAAGCAGCAGGTCGACCCGCATTCCGTGGCGCTCCACGCACCAGTGGGCCTCTACCCCGCGGCTTGCCGAAATCACGGTGTAGCCCTCTCCCCGGAGGATCCGGCAGACGTCGTTCCGCAAGGATTCGGCGTCGTCCACCACGAGGATCGTCTCGCGAGACTCGCGCATGCGTGCTCCATGTTGTGCGTGTGGGCTGCCGGCCGGAGGGGCTGCGGGAGAAATCGCCGCACAACACGGGCCAACGAGCTTTCAGAGGAGACCCGGTGGAGAGGCCGGGACGATTGTACTGGTGAATCGCCTGCGCGTCCGCACATCGCGAGGGCCCGGGTGCTTTCGGCGTGCGGTGACCTCAATCACGGTTGCGCTCGAGCGACGCTTCTAGGTTCTCGCGCGAGGTGGCGAGGTCGAAGCGCGACGGCGGCGCTTTCAGCAAGTGCACGCGGCGCGGCAGCTCCTCCATCTCCGGATCTGTTGTTCTCGACTCTTCCCACCTCACCAACACAAATGTGTGCGCCGACGCGGCGCTTTCGGCGCGGATCCAGCCAGCATCAACGGAAAGAGCCCAAGGAGCGGTAGTATGAATCGCGACGACTACACCTACTGGAGTCGAGCCCAGGGCGGCTCTCCCCGAAATTTCAGCGACCGTGAGGACCAGTGGCAGGGATGGGCTTGGACTGGCCAACCAGGCTACGGCTACGGTCAAAGTAGTTACCCTCAAGGCGGTTACGGGCAAGGGTACCAGAGCGGGCAGCAGTGGAGTCCGGGCCAGTATGGCTATCAGGGCTTCCAGGGTGGCGGGTACGGACAGGGCGGATTTGGTCCGGGGTTCCGCCAGTTCGGAGAAGGAAGCGAGTCCTGGCGAGGCCGCGAATTCGGCCGAGGCTACGAAGGTCAGAGCGGCATCAAGGAGCGCGGCCATTACGCCGGGCGGGGCCCCAAAGGATACAAGCGGTCCGACGAGCGGATTCGGGAAGACATCAACGAGGAGCTCACGCGCCATCCCGACATCGATGCTTTCGAGATCGAGGTCCGGGTCGACGATGGCGAGGTGACTCTCACTGGAACGGTCGAGGACCGGCATGCCAAGCGATTGGCCGAGGATCTCGCGGAGCGTTTCACGGGAGTGACCGATGTCCACAACCAGCTGCATGTGCGACAGGGGCTCCGGGAGAAGATCTCCAGCCTGGTGACCGGCGAGAGCCCGGAGGAGCAGCGCAGGGCCTCCGAGCGCGAGACCTCGGAGTCTCGTCCGCGTAGTGGCCGCTCCGCGACCTGAGGTTTCGGGAATTGCTTTTCCAGCTTTCCAGCGCGCTCCGGGGCCCACCGGGGCGCGCTTTTGCGCGTCCCACCTGGTGCCAGAGCCGATTTCCACGATTGTGTCGGGAGTCACATCAGCCGGTGGGGCTGGATCGACGCGCCGGCTGGCCAGGGTGATGAGAATGGAGGGAGATCGCTGCCTCCCCACCTCTGCGCCAGGAGCGAACGTATGCCGGTTCCCCTGCGATCCCTGCTGGTCGTCGCGTCCTTGCTGGCAGGAGTTGGTGCGCTCCAGGCCCAGGCCGCTCCGACGCTCCCCAGCGACACCCTGCAGGCCAACTACGCTCCGCGGAGCGCTCTCGGACCCGCACCGCAGCTGGCGCCGAGCCTTCCGAGCGACACGCTCGAGGCGGTCGCCCCGGGCAAGCCGGATTCCGGACAGCGCGAGATTCCGCCGGCCACTTCGCCGGCGCCGCCGGACTCTTCCGGAGCTGCCGAGCGTCCTAGCCGGACCCCGTGGAGCGTGCTCCCGGTCGCGCCTCCTCCGCCCAGGATCATTCCGTCTCGCGTGTGAGTGACTTGAGGTAGCGGAGCATCTCGGAGGTGCGCTCGAACACCCGAACGTCCGGGGCGGCGAGCGCGCGGTCGCGCGGCTCGAGCTTGAGATCCAGGTGGGGCCAGCGCCGGTTCTCCAGGTGCAGGGCCTGGGGTGGCGCGCCCACCCGGACTCGGAACGCCTCGAGCTCGGTCACGTCCCCCGTCGTCGAGAGCACGTGAGACCAGCCGCGCGCCGTCAGATTCTCCCGATCCATCACGATCACCCGGCGGTGCTCCCCGCGGAATGGTGAATCACCGATGCGTGATGGAATCTACCGCTGAGCGTCGCACCTCCAGAGCGTGGGTATGACAACTGGGCAATCTTCGATGAGGGTACCACTATGACGGACTGGCAGGCTTCCTGGGAGACCGAGGACAACTACTGGTTCGAGAACTTCAGCAGCCGGCCGTATGCGCTCGGCCCCGACTACTACGATCGCTTCCGTCCGGCCTTCCGCTACGGCTTCGAGTCGGCCCGCCACAGCATGGGACGCCGCTGGGAGGACGCGGAGCCGGATCTCAGGGTGGGCTGGGAGCGCTACGAGCATCGAGGCGAGGCGCCGTCGGCCTGGGACGAGATCAAGCAGGCGGTCCGGGACGCCTGGGAGCGGGTCACCGGCGGCAGCACCGCCGAGGCGGAGAATCGGCGGCCGCAGCCCCGGGAATAGGCGTATCTTTGAAGGATGGCCGATTCGATACGCGATCTCTTCTTCGGCGCCCCCGCCCGGGACCTGGTCGAGGCGATCATCCCTCGCCGGTCCTTCGACGACGTGGTGCTTCCCGCCACCACCCTTCGGGCGCTCAACAATGCCCTGGCCCTGGTCCGGAAGCACGATCTCATCTTTCGCGAATGGGGCCTGGCCGAGCGGCACACCACCGGCCTGGGACTCGCCTTCCATTTCGCGGGGCCGCCCGGGACCGGGAAAACCGTCTGCGCGGAAGCGCTCGCCTACACCCTGGAGAAGAAGCTGCTGGTGGTGCGTTACGCCGAGATCGAGTCGCGCTGGGTGGGACAGACGGCCAAGCACGTCGCCGCGGTCTTCCGCGCGGCGGACCGGCAGGACGCGGTGCTCTTCTTCGACGAGGCGGACGCGATCGCCGGCCGGCGTTTCACCAGCCTCGCGGCCGCGTACGAGCGGGAAGCGAATGCCGTGGTCAACGTGCTCCTGCACGAGCTGGAGACCTTCCCCGGGGTGGTCATCTTCGCCACCAATCTGGCCGCCAACATGGACCCGGCCTTCGAGCGCCGGATCCGCACCCACATTCTCTTCGAGATGCCCAATCTGGAGGAGCGGGAGCGGATCTGGCGGGTGCAGCTCCATGCCCGGAAGACGCCCTTGGCGGAGGATGTCGATTTCCAGGCGCTCGCGGAGGCGTATCCCCGAAGCGGCGGCGACATCAAGAACGCCGTGCTCAAGGCGGCGCAGATCGCGACCATGGAGCCAGGCCCCGACGCCACCAAGCGGATTCACCAGCGCCACTTCGTTCAGGGAATGGAAGAGGTCATCGCCAGTCAGTCGGTGATGGCGCAGTCGCTGTTCGAGGACCTCGGCGTGGCGCCGGTACCCGGACTGCTGGAGCGGATGTCGGAGGGGCAGGAAGAGCTCCGGGCGGAGCTCGGACTCATCGCGGAGCGGCTCCACGATCTGGAGCACCGACAGACCCGTGCCCTCGAGAGGCTCGGCGCCGCTCAGGCCGCGACGCTCGAGTCGCTGCAGGCCGAGGCGGGGCGGCGCTCGCGGAAGCTCTGGTACGGGGTCGCGGTGGCGCTGGCGCTTGGCGTCAGCGGACTCGTGCTCGCGCTGGTCCGTCTCCTCTCCTGACTGCCGCGCCCTGACCGCCGCGGTCACCTCTTCTTGAGCGCTACGTCGTCGCTTCGGACGTTCGGACCGACCACCAGCACCAGCAGCCGCGATTCGTATCCCGCTGCCGTCACCCGCACGTATTGCGTGCGGCAGTTGTCCACCAGTGACATGTCGAACCGGAACCGGTACTCGCCATCGCCGTCGGTGAAGGTCACGTACGGCGTGCCCAGCATCTGCAGGTTCGCCCCCACCAGCGGACGGCCGTTGTCCTGCCGATAGATCTTCCCCACCACGACCCCGAACTGCGGCGCTCCGGCGGAATCCTTCGGGGCGGCCGGTTGCGGGATGCATTTCTCCGGGTGGTCGGGGAG
>JBJMOX010000054.1:0-5964 GCA_045803515.1 Gemmatimonadales bacterium | reverse complement strand
CACCATCACGGTGCACACCGGGCGGCCGGGCGTCGTCATCGGCAAGCGCGGCGCCGAGGTGGACAAGCTGCGCGACGAGCTGGCCCAGCTCACTGGCAAGGAGGCGGCCATCAACGTGGAAGAGATCAAGCGGCCGGAGCTCTCGGCCCAGCTGGTGGGCGACAACATCGCGCACCAGTTGACCCAGCGGATCTCTTTCCGCCGCGCCATGAAGCGGGCGGTGCAGAGCGCCATGCGGATGGGCGCCCAGGGCATCAAGGTCCGCGCCGCGGGCCGGCTGGGCGGGGCGGAGATCGCGCGCACCGAGGGCTATCACGAGGGGCGGGTGCCCCTGCACACGCTCAGGGCCGACATCGACTACGCCACCAGCACCGCGAAGACCACCTACGGCACCATCGGCATCAAGGTCTGGATCTTCAAGGGTGAGGTGATCGAGGACGTGTCCGGCCGCACCTACAGCACGGGGGCCTGAGTCCGATGCTGGCGCCGAAGCGGATCAAGTTTCGCAAGACGTTCAAGGGCCGAACCAAGGGCATCGCCAGCCGGGGAAACACGGTGGCGTTCGGCGAGTTCGGACTGATGAGCCTGGAGCCGGGCTGGGTGACCAACCGGCAGATCGAGGCCTCCCGCGTGGCGATGACCCGGGAGATGAAGCGCGGCGGCAAGGTCTGGATCCGGATCTTCCCCGACAAGCCGATCACCAAGAAGCCGGCCGAGACCCGCATGGGCAAAGGCAAGGGTAATCCCGAGGGCTGGGTGGCCGTGGTCAAGCCGGGCCGGGTGCTGTTCGAGGTCGAGGGCATCAGCCAGGACCTCGCCAAGAAGGCGCTGGCGCTGGCGTCGGCCAAGCTGCCGGTCCGGACGCGGTTCATCACGCGCGAGGAGACCTGAGCGATGAAGGCGAACGAGATCAGGGAGATGTCGCTCGAGAACCTGAAGACCCGGCTGGAGGAGCTCGTCACCGAGCGCTTCAACCTGCGCTTCCGCTCGGCGACCGAGTCGATCGAGAATCCGATGCGTTTCCGGGCCATCCGGCGCGACATCGCGCGGCTGCAAACGATCCTCCGGGAGAAGGAAGGCCATGGCTGAGCAGGCGACGGGCGCACAGACGCGGGCGCAGCGGAAGACCCGCACCGGCGTAGTGACCAGCGACAAGATGGAGAAGACGGTCACCGTCTCGCTGATCCGGCGCTACGCGCACCCGGTGTACGGTAAGCAGGTCACGCGGACCAAGACGGTGAAGGCGCGGAACGAGCAGGGCGCCAAGACCGGTGACACGGTCCGCATCATGGAGACCCGGCCGCTCGCCAAGACGGTGCGCTGGCGGGTCACCGACATCGTCCTCCGGGCCAAATAGCCATGGTGCAACAGGAATCGATTCTTCGGATCGCGGACAACTCGGGCGCCCGGCGGGCGCTGGTGATCCGCGTGCTGGGCGGGAGCAAGCGCCGCTACGCCGGCCTGGGCGATATCGTGGTGGTGGCCATCAAGGACGCCATCCCGACCGGCCAGGTGAAGAAGGGCGACGTGGCCAAAGCGGTCATCGTGCGGACGGCCAAGGAGACCCGCCGGAAGGACGGCTCCTACATCCGGTTCGACGAGAATGCCGCGGTTCTGATCAACGACGCGGGCGAGCCGCGGGCCACCCGTATCTTCGGCCCGGTCGCCCGGGAGCTGCGCGAGAAGCGATACATGAAGATCGTCTCGCTCGCGCCGGAGGTGTTGTAGCATGAAGCCGCTCGTATACAAGAAGGCCCGGCGGCTCCGCCACCAGGCGCCGGTGCGGACCCGTCTCCGCATCACCAAGGGTGACACGGTGCAGGTCATCTCGGGGGACGACAAGGGCAAGCGGGGCCGGGTGCTGCGGGTGCATCCCAAGACCGCGCGGATCACCATCGAAGGGGTGAACGTAGTGAAGCGGCACCGCCGCGCCACCCAGACGTCGGAAGCCGGCATCGTGGAGTTCCCGGCGCCGATCCACCACTCGAAGGCGATGCTGATCGATCCCAAGAGCGGCGAGCCCACCCGGATCCGCCGCCGGGTGGATACGGACGGCACCGTGGAGCGGATCGCCGTGAAGTCGGACCAGCCGATCCCGAGGAACCGGTAACGATGGCCGAGACCAAGACGAAGGCACCGAAGACGCCAGGCAAGGGCGGAGGCCAAGGCGCCCCCGCCGCCGCGCCCGGCAAGAGCAAGAAAGAGAAGGCGCCGGCCGGCGCGGTGGACCATGCCCCCAAGGCGGCGGAGGGAACTCCCCGGCTGCAGGAGTTCTACGAGAAGACCGTGCGGGCCAAGCTGCAGAAGGATTTCGGACTGCCGAACAAGCACCAGGTGCCGCGCGTCACCAAGGTCGTGCTCAACATCGGCATGGGGGACGCGGGCAAGAATCCCAAGCAGCTCGACGCCGCGGTGGAGGAGCTGGGGCTCATCACCGGGCAGCATGCGGTGGTCACCCGTGCCAAGAAGGCGATCGCCAACTTCGGGCTCCGCGCCGGGATGCCGGTCGGGGCCACGGTGACACTCCGCCGGGCGCGGATGTACGAGTTCCTCGATCGCTTCATCACCCTGGCGATCCCCCGGATCCGCGACTTCCGCGGATTGCCCAACCGGAGCTTCGACGGGCGGGGCAACTACACGTTCGGCATCAAGGAGCAGATGATCTTCCCCGAGATCGATTTCGATAAGGTGGAGAAGATCCATGGAATGGACATCACCATCGTGACGTCGACCGAACGGGACGATCTGGCGATGGCCCTGCTGCGCGAGTTGGGCTGGCCGTTCCGCGGCGAGACCCCGCAGCACGTCGCCTAGGCGTCGCCTCAAGGAGAAGCAAGGATGGCAAAGACTGCCTGGATCGAGAGAGCCAAGCGCACGCCGAAGTTCAAGGTGCGTGGCGTCCGCCGCTGCCAGCGGTGCGGACGGTCGCGCGCCGTGCTGCGGAAGTTCGGCCTCTGCCGTATCTGTTTTCGTGAGCTCGCCCTGAAGGGGGAAATCCCGGGCGTGCGCAAGGCCAGCTGGTAAGGGGACATAGGGAATGAGCCTGACAGATCCCGTCGCGGATATGCTCACTCGCATCCGGAACGCCTGCTCGGCGGGCCATCGGCGCGTCGATATGCCGGTGTCCAAGCTGAAGGCCGAGGTGGCCCGGCTGCTGCGTGACAACCACTACATCGCGGACTTCAAGATCCTCGATGACGGCGCCCATGGCGTCCTGCGGTTGTACCTGAAGTATCACAACGAGCTCCCGGTCATCCGGGAGATGCGGCGCGTCTCGACGCCCGGCCTCCGGCGCTACGTCAAGTGTCGCGAGCTCCCGCGGGTCAAGAACGGCCTCGGCATGGCGATCGTCTCGACCCCCAAGGGGCTGATGACCGACCGCGAGGCCCGCACCGCGAATCTCGGCGGCGAGCTGCTCGCCGTGGTCTGGTAGGAGGCGGCATGTCACGCATCGGCAAGAAGCCGGTCACCCTGCCCAAAGGGGTGAACCTGGAGCTCCAGGGCCACACGGTCGCGGTGAAGGGCCCCAGGGGCGAGCTCCGGCGGACGCTCCACGCCGAGATGCAGCTCGCCTTCGCGGATGGGGTCCTCACCGTGGCCCGGCCCAGCGAGGACAAGCGGCACAAGGCGCTGCACGGGCTCACCCGGACCCTGGTCCAGAACATGGTGGACGGGGTGTCGAAGGGGTTCGTCAAGACGCTCGAGATCCAGGGCGTCGGCTACAAGGCGGAGGCCAAGCCGTACGGGGTGAACCTGGTGGTGGGCTACTCCCACCCGGTCAAGTACGAGGCACCGAAGGGCATCAAGATCTCGGTGGAGAACAACACCACGGTCAAGATCGAGGGCGCCGACAAGGAGGCCGTGGGCCAGGTGGCCGCCGAGCTCCGGGCGGTTCGCCCGCCCGAGCCGTACAAGGGCAAGGGCATCCGGTATCAGGGAGAGCAGGTCCGTCGCAAGGCCGGCAAGACAGGAGCCAAGTAAGCATGCGCACCATTCACGCGCCCAAGACCCGAAGCGATCTGCGCTACCGTCGCCACCTCCGGGTGCGGCGCCGGCTCTCCGGCACCGCCGAGCGGCCGCGGCTGGTGGTCTTCCGCTCGCTCAAGCACATCTATGCCCAGCTGGTCAACGACGACCTGGGCGTGACCCTGTTCGGCGTCAGCGACGCGAGCGAAGGGATCGAGGCGGAGGGCGCCGGCAAGGTCGTCCGGGGCAAGGCAGTGGGCAAGCTGCTGGCCGCGAAGGCCAAGGCGGCCGGCGTCACCAGGGTGGTGTTCGACCGCGCCGGTTACCGTTACCATGGTCGCGTGCAGGCCGTCGCCGACGGCGCCCGCGAAGGTGGATTGGAGTTCTAAATGGCTGAGGAAACTGCAGGCACCTCCCCCGGCGGTCCGGGCACTCACACCGGTCCGGGTGCCGAAGGCACTGCCGCGCAGACCGGCAACCCCGCCGATGGTCCGGCCGTGGCGGAGCGTCCCGCCGGCACCGACCGCCCGCGGGGACGCGGGGGACGGGGCGGAGGCGACCGGAGTGGCGGGGGCCGGGGCCCGCGGCGTGACCGTGGCGACCGCGACCACCAGAGTGATCACGTCGAGAACGTCATCGCCATCAACCGGGTGGCCAAGGTGGTGAAGGGCGGCCGGCGCTTCTCGTTCAACGCCCTGGTGGCGGTGGGCGACGGCAAGACCAAGGTCGGCATCGCGACGGGCAAGGCCAACGAGGTGTCCGAGGCGGTCCGGAAAGCGGTCGAGGCGGCCAAGCGCTCGATGGTCGAGCTGCCCAAGACCGGGTCGACCATCCCGCACGAGGTGCTGGGCAAGCACGGCGCCGGCCGGGTGCTGCTCAAGCCCGCGGCCACGGGCACTGGCGTCATCGCCGGCGGACCGGTGCGCGCGGTGCTCGAGTGCGCCGGGATCACCGACATCCTGACCAAGAGCCTGGGCTCCTCCAACGCCCACAACATGGTGCGGGCGACGATGAACGGACTGGGCCAGCTGGTCTCGGCGCGACAGATCGCGCGGGAGCGCGGGGTCGAGTTCGATCAGATCGCGTACAAGCCGCGGCAGGAGGGCTGACGAATGGGTCGCAATCCCGTGGTGGGCCGGCAGGGCCCCGAATATCACGCGGCCACCATTCCCGGTGAGGCCGAGGCGGGCACCCTGGCGGTCACCCAGATCCGCTCGGAGATCGGCCACCCGGAGACCATGCGGCGCACGCTCCGCGCGCTCGGTCTCCGGCATCATCAGCAGACCGTCCGGGTGACCAACACCGCGTCAGCCCGCGGCATGCTGTTCAAGGTGCGGCACCTCGTCGAGGTGGCGCCGGCAGAGGAGAAGTGATGGCGGACGAGATCAAGACCCTGACCCTGTCCTCCCTTCGGCCCGCCCGGGGCTCGACCCAGTCGCGGAAGCGCGTCGGGCGCGGCCCCGGCTCCGGGCTGGGCAAGACCTCGGGCAAGGGCAACAAGGGACACAAGGCCCGCACCGGCGGCGGGACCAACCCGGGCTTCGAAGGCGGCCAGATGCCGATGTACCGGCGGCTGCCCAAGCGCGGGTTCACCAATCCGTTCCGGGTCGCGGCGCAGGTGGTCAACCTGTCGCAGCTCAAGAAGGTGACCGTCAGCGAGGTTTCGCCCGAGACGTTGTACTCGGCGGGTCTCATCGGGAAGATCGACCTCCCGGTCAAGCTCCTGGGCACCGGCGACGCCGACCGGGCCTATACGGTCCGGGGCGTGGCCATTTCCGCGTCGGCGCGCACGAAGATCGAGGCGGCCGGCGGCACAATCGAGGGGTAAGTGACGGCACCGCGCGTCCCCACGCTGGCCATCGACGAGGAACTGAAGCGCAAGCTTCTGTTCACCCTGCTCGCGCTCGTGATCTACCGGATCGGCGCTCATATCGCCGCGCCGGGGGTGAACGTCACCGCGCTGGCCGACTTCATCCGGAACTCCGCCGCCGCCGGGTT
>JBJMOX010000053.1:0-25506 GCA_045803515.1 Gemmatimonadales bacterium | reverse complement strand
TCCTTCCTTCGCCGGTAGTTGACCAATGTCTGCAGGGCTCGCTGCAATCGCTGGTGAGCCGCGCTCAGGTGGATTTTGCAAGACCGCTCATCTCGCGACTTCAAACGGAAGATCGGAAACCCGACGATCCAAGGCAGCATCGTTTCATCGCGAGAGCGGACGGATTCTGGCCTGACTCCGGCCCAGGCACGCCGGTGAATCGCGGCGGCTGTCGGAAAACACCTTGCCGACCAGCTCCGGGAACCGAGCGCCGCCAGGGCGCGCCGCAGGGCGAACTCATGTGATGGTCGCGACATACCGCTCGGCCAGCACCCCGAGTGACAACTGTTGCACGGCTCTTGCTCGCAACCCGTGCGCCATCCGCCAAAGTCTGCTGTCTCCGCTAGTTACGAGCTTCGAGGGTCGACCATGGTTCGCGTCCTGTACCTGCTGTTCGTACTCTCCGGTGCCGCCGGCCTGATCTACGAGTCGATCTGGACCCGGTACCTCGGCCTGTTCGTCGGCCACGACGCGTACGCCCAGATCATCGTGCTGGTGATCTTCCTCGGCGGCATGTCGCTCGGCGCGCTGGTGGTGAGCCGCCATTCCGAGCGCCTGCGACAACCGCTCTATGGCTACGTCGCGGTGGAGTTCGCGGTCGGCATCATCGGGCTCTTCTTCCACGACGTCTTCCAGACCGTGACCGGCTGGGCCTACCAGACGGTGTACCCGTCGCTGCCGGGGCCGCTGCTCCTCCTCATGGCCAAGTGGGGACTCGCAGGACTCCTGATCCTGCCGCAATCGGTGCTGCTCGGCATGACCTTCCCGCTCATGTCGGCGGGGGTGCTGCGGCTGAGCGGCGGCGCCCCGGGACGGTCGCTGTCGCTGCTCTACTTCGCCAACAGCTTCGGCGCCGCGGTCGGGGTGCTGGTGGCCGGATTCTATCTGGTCGCGCTGTCGGGTCTTCCCGGCACCCTGCTGATCGCTGCCATGCTGAACCTCGCGGTGGCTGGGGCGACGCTCGTGGTGATCGTTCGGACGCGCGGCGCCGCCATCCAGGCCGAGGAAGCGAACCAGGCCGTGCTACCGCCGGCATTCGCCATCGCTCGCCGCACCGGTGCCGCGCCCGCGACCGGCCTCGAGCGGCTGCTCCTGTTCACCGCTTTCGGTACGGCGGTGGCGTCCTTCGTCTATGAGATCGACTGGATCCGGATGCTCGCGCTGGTGCTGGGCAGCGCGACCCATTCGTTCGAGCTGATGCTCTCGGCGTTCATCCTGGGGCTCGCGCTCGGCGCCTGGTGGATCCGGGCCCGCGCCGATCGACTGGCGGACCCCATTCGCACGCTCGGCCTGGTGCAGTGGAGCATGGGGTTCCTGGCGCTGGCCACCCTCCCGCTCTACATCCATTCGTTCGGATGGATCGCGTCCCTGCTGGGCACGTTCGCCCGCAACGATGCCGGCTATGATGCGTTCGCCATCGCCCGCTACGCGCTCTGCCTGGTCATCATGCTGCCGGCCACCTTCTGCGCCGGCATGACCCTGCCTCTCATCACCCGCACGCTGCTGGGCACCGGCTCCGGGGAGCGTGCCATCGGTGCGGTATACGCCTGGAACACACTCGGATCCATTCTTGGCGTAGCCGTCGGCGGACTGGTGCTCCTTCCGCTGATCGGCCTCAAGACCATGCTCATTGCCGGTGCAGCCATCGATATGGCCATCGGAGCCTTGCTGTTGTCGCGTGCCGCCGGGGCCGCCGGAGCTCCGCGCCGCCTCGCCTTTGGGGCAGTCGTGGCAACCATGGCCCTGGCCGTTGCGGTAGCCGTGGGCGTTCGGTTCGATCCGAACCTGCTGGCGAGCGGAGTCTACCGGACCGGCGGGCTGGTCCCGCCGGGCCAACGGGATTTCCCCTTCTACCGTGACGGGAGAACCGCCACGGTATCCGGTGCGCGGGTCAAGGAGTCCGGCATCCTCTCCCTCGCCACCAACGGAAAGGTCGATGCATCGCTCACCCCGGTGTGGCGCCGGGCGTGCGACGCGACGACGGCACCCGTGCCTCTGCTGGCCGACGCGGCAACTCAGACGCTGCTGCCGCTGGTGACCCTCGCGCATGTCCCTCACGCCACGACCGCGGCCGTGATCGGCCAGGGGTCCGGGATGTCATCCCACCTGCTCCTCGGCAGTGCCGCCATGCGGCAACTGGTGACCATCGAGATCGAGCCCGAGATGGTGGCGGGCTCCCGGATCTTCTATCCGGCCAACCGCCGGGCGTTCGACGATCCCCGCTCCCGGACCGTGATCGATGACGCCAAGTCCTACTTCGCCTCGGCGCAGCGCAGATACGACCTGATCATGTCGGAGCCCTCAAATCCCTGGGTCAATGGGGTGTCCGGCCTCTTCACGACCGAGTTCTATGGCCGGGTTCGGCAATACCTGACCGAGAGCGGTGTCTTCGGCCAATGGCTGCACGTCTACGAGCTGGACGACCAGCTGGTGCTGAGCGTGCTCGCGGCCATCCATCAGAACTTTCAGTCCTACGAGATCTTTCTGGTCCCCGGTGGGGACCTGCTCGTGGTCGCGAGCAACAGCGGTCACCTGCCGGCGCCGGATTGGTCGGTGTTCCAGTCTCCCGGCCTTCACGCCGACCTGTGTCGCTTCGTGCCGCTTACCCCGGCGGTGCTCAACTCTCTCCGGATCGCCGGGCGGCGAGAGCTGGCGCCGCTGCTGGAGGCTTTTCGCCAGCCCAATTCGGATTACTACCCGGTCCTCGACCTGGGCGCCGAGCGGCGGCGGTTCCGCCATGACCACGCGGACGGCTTTCCGGCGCTTTCCTCCGCCTGGTTCAACCTGCTGTCCTCGCTCGGCGGGCGGCGCGCGCCTCCAGGCGGCGACGTATTCCCCGCCCTTCCCGAGAACCCGCGGGTAAGCGCCCGCGCCATCGGGGCGTTTCTGCGCTCACCCGCCGCGATGATGCCGGGTGATACCGCATTCGGCCCGGTGAGCCGGTCCGCCGTGTTCCAATCGCGGCTCTGGGAGGCTGGACTGGCCACGGGGCGCGCGCCGAGCAATTGGGAGTTGTGGGTGAACCAGGCGAACGACATCGACCAGCTGCGCAATGGAGGAACGGCCGGAACGGCCGACACTCTGTTCTACGACACGCTCACCCGGTTCATGGAGCGGCACGATGCTCCGGAGCCGGCCCGCGAGGTGGTGGCGTTTCGGCGGGGCCTCACCTCGTGGGACTTCGCCGGGGCAGCGGTGGCCGGCAGCCGGTTGATGCCGCTCGCCATCCGGGACCATCGCTGGATCTCCGCCGATGAGCTGCGGGACGGGATGGTCATGGCCGAGCTCCAGCTGCACGACGTGGCGAGTGCGCGGCACGTGCTCGATGGGCTGCGCCAGTTCAGCGTGCGGCCGGCCGAGGACGTCCGTTCACAGCTGCTGGAGTCCTACGTGGTGATGATGGAGCGGCTGCGGCCGGCGGTCGCCCAGCGCTGAGGCCTAGGCCTTCACCTCCACCGACTCCTCGTACCGGCTGAGCTTGCGGTAGAGCGTACTTGGGTCGATGCCCAGCACCTCCGCCGCGCGGGTCTTGTTCCCGCCTTCCGCCTGCAGCACCCACATGATGTACGCCCGCTCGATGACCTCGAGCGTCGGGTTGCGGTACGACCGCTCGGCCACGAGCGGCTCCTTCCGGCGCTTGGTGATTCGCTCGGGGAGGGAGGAGACGTCGATCAGGTTTCCCCGGGTGAGCACGACGGCGTGCTCCAGGGCGTTCTCCAGCTCCCGCACATTGCCGGGCCACTCGTAGACCATCACGGCGTCCAGCGCCTCGGCCGCCAGCGCCTTGGGCTCGCTCCCGTTCTCCTGGGCCAGGTTCTGCAGCAGGTACTCGATCAGGAGGAGCAGGTCGTCGCGCCGCTCGCGCAGCGCGGGCAGATTCAGCGCGATCACGTTGAGCCGGTAGAACAGGTCGGACCGGAAGTTTCCCCGCCGGATCTCCTCCTCCAGCTCGCGATTGGTGGCGGCGATGATGCGAACGTCCACCGGAATCGGCTCGGTGGCGCCGACGGGAATCGCCTCCCGCTCCTGCAGCACCCGGAGCAGCTTCACCTGCAGCGACGGAGGCATCTCGCCCACCTCGTCCAGGAAGAAGCTTCCGCCCCGGGCCGCCGCGAACAGCCCCTGCTTGTCCCGCACCGCTCCGGTGAACGATCCCTTCACGTGGCCGAACAGCTCGCTTTCCAGCAGGTTCTCCGGCAGTGCACCGCAGTTGATGGAGAGGAAGGGCCCGTCGTTCCGGCTGGAAAGGTTGTGCACGTAGCGCGCGATCACCTCTTTGCCGGTGCCGCTCTCCCCCTGGATAAGCACCGTCGAGTCGGTCGGGGCCACGTGCTCGGCGAGCTTGAGCACGTCCATGAAGCGCTTGGACTTGCCGATCGGGCGGCTGACCGTACCCTTGTCCCGCCGGCGGATCTCCTGCTTGAGCTGCTTGTTCTCCACCCGCACCGCGCGGAACTCGCAGGCCCGGCGCAGGATGGCCACCAGCTCGTCGTTGGAGAAGGGCTTCTGGATATAGTAGAAGGCGCCCGAGTTGACCGCGCCGATGGCGCTCTGCAGCGACGCCTGCGCCGTCATCAGGATCACCGGCGTCATCGGGTCCTGCTCCCGGGCCGCCGTGAGGATGTCCAGCCCGGAGACCTGGGGCATGCGGACGTCGGAGAGGATGATCTCATAGGCCCCCGACCGGATCTGCTCCAATCCCGCCTTTCCGCCCTGTGCGGTGGTGACCTCGAACCCCTCGTTCCGCAGCAGAATCCGGAGGGTATCCAGGATGCCCGATTCGTCGTCGACTACGAGGACCGAGGGCTTGTAACTCATGCAGCATCCTCCGCGATCATTTTGGCGGGCAGGAAGACAGTGAACGTGGTGCCGGCGCCGGCCGAGGATTCCACCGAGACCAGGCCGCGGTGGGCTTCGACGGCGCGCTGCACGATGGCGAGCCCGAGCCCGCTTCCGCCGGGACGGCCTGACACGAACGGCTGAAAGAGCCGCTCGCGAATCTCCTCGGGAATGCCCGGGCCGTTGTCCCGGATCTGGAGCCGTACGGCATGCTCGAAGTTGGTGCCGTGGGGGACGTCCGCCCCGTGCACGGCGGCGATGCTCACGGTGATCCGGATCGGCCCCCGTGCGGCCTGCACGGCGTTGAGCACGAGGTTGGCGATCACCCGGTGCAGCAGGTCCTCGTCCGCCTCGACGATGGTGCGGCCGCCCTCCACCGTGATGGCGGCATCGGGGCGGCACTCGGGATGGGCCCGGATCAGCCGGACCACCGCGACCACCACGGTATGCAGGTCCAGCGGCACGAAATGGGTGGCGCGCACCCGGGCGAAGTCGAGGAACTCGCTCAAGAGCCGGCTCAGGCGATCGCTCTCCCGCACGATGAGCCCGGCCAGGAAACGCTCGTCCTCGTCGGCGTGCTTGGAGCGCGCGAGCTGCTCCACCGAGCTCCGGATCGAGGCCAACGGGTTCCGGATCTCGTGCGCCAGCGACGCGCTCAGCGCGGCGACGGCCTCCAGCCGCTCCGCCCGGGCCTGCAGCTCCTGCACTTCCTTCAGATCGGAGATGTCGGTGAAGATAGCGGTCACCGACGGCGCCTCCTGCGCCTCCTGGCGGAACGTGGTCGTGCTGAGGCCGATGGGGAACATCTTCCTCCCGTCGTGGGCCACGAGGCCCTCGCCCCGGCTGATCTTGCGGCCGTTCCGGATGCCGGCGACGACGGCGGCCCACAGCTCGGACGAGCGAATCTTGAGCTGATCGAGCACCGGGTGGCCCAGCAGCCGCTCGCCGTCGAGATCGAGCAACCGCTCCGCGGTCGGATTGATGAACGCCAGCCGTCCCAGCCCGTCCACGGTCAGCACGCCCGAGCGGATGTTGTGCAGAATGTCGTCGGCCTCGAGCCGGACGCGCTTGAGCTCGATGGCGAGCGTCTGCTGCTCCATCCCCGCCTCCCGGAGGCGGCGGCCCAGCACGGCGACGATCGCGAACACCAGGTTGAAGACCACGATCTGGGCCCAGAACGGGGTATCCGGGGTGCCGGCCCGGCTCAGAATGGCGTCGCCCAGGAACAGCCCCGAGGCGATGATCGTGATCACCGCACCCCATGCCGGCGGCATCAGCAGGGCGTACGCCGCCACCAGCAGCACGTAGAGCGCGGGGAACCCCGACTGCGGCTGCCCGGCGACGTGGACGATCGTCGTCACGACGATCAGGTCGATCACCGCCTGGAGGAACAGGAAGCCGTGTCCCGGCTGCCGCTGCCTCAGGAAGACGGCCCACGCCCCGTAGGCGGTGAGGAGGAGCGCCACTACGACGGCGACGCTGACCACCCGGGATTCCTGGGGCCGTTCGTTCCAGACAATCCCCGCGCCGAGCAACACGCCCAGGGCCAGCACCAGGCGCCCGGCGAACAGCCAGGACAGCAGCGTCCGCTGGTCGGGCAAGGTGCTGCGGGCGGCTCGGCGGCGGTCAGCCACGGCGGAGGGCCGGGCCCGTGCGACCGGGGCCTCGGAAGGGATCATGCTCGGTGACTCGGTGTTTTCCAGGGTTCCGCCGAAGATAGAAAGGCGGGCGTATCATTACAATCTATACGCTATATGGCATGGTTCGTCTACATCACCCGGTGTGGTGACGACTCTTTATACACCGGGATCACCACTGACCCGGCCCGGCGGGAGGCGGCGCACAACAGCGGCCGGGGGGCCGCGTACACCCGAGCGCGCGGCCCGGTGCGCCTGGTATACCTGGAACCCGCTCGCGACCGTGGCGCCGCGCTCCGGCGGGAGCTCGCCATCAAGCGACTCTCCCGGGTAGGCAAAGAGCGACTGGTGGCCCGCGGCCCGGCATTTTCCGGTTTCCGCCCCGAGGCACTTCGCTTCCTCCGCGGTCTCGCCCGGCACAACACGCGGGAATGGTTCGAGCGACACCGGGCCGTGTACGAGACCGAGGTTCGTGATCCCCTCCGCGCCCTGGTCGAGGAGATGGACGTGCGGCTGGCCGGCATCGCTCCGGAGCTAGTGGGCGACCCGCGGCGGTCGATCTTCCGGATCCACCGCGACGTGCGGTTCTCGCCCGACAAGTCCCCCTACAAGACCAACGCGGCCTGCCAGTTCTATCACCGCGATGCCGGGCGTGGCGCAGGCCAGGACGCGGAGGGAGCGGGAGCCGGACTCTACTTCCAGTTGGCCGAGGGTGACTGTTTCGTGGCCGGGGGGATCTGGATGCCCGCCCGTCCGGCGCTCGACCGGATCCGGGAGGCGATCGCCGCGGCGCCGGACGCTATGCCCCGGCTGACACGCGCACCGGCATTCCGCCGGCGCTTCGGCGTGCTCGATGAGGAGGCGGTGCTCAAGCGGACGCCCCGGGGCTACTCCGCGGACCACCCGGCAGAGCGCTGGCTGCGCTTCCGCTCGTTCACCGCCACCCGGGAGCTGACGCCCGAGGAGGTGACCAGCCCCCGGCTCCCGGCGCTGCTGGCCCGCGACTTCGCCGCGCTGGTGCCGCTGGTCCGCTGGCTCAACGCCACGATCGGCTACCGGCCGGCGGAGCGGCGGGTCTGAAGGACGGAGCTGTCATCCGAGCGGAGCTGGCGTGCGAGCGGAGCTGGCGTGGGAGCGGAGCTGTCATCCCGAGGAGCGGAGCGACGAGGGATCTTGCTCGGACATGCCAGACCGTTGCGAGGTTCCGGGATTCGAGGAGAAGGTCCCTCGCTCCGCTCGGGATGACAGTTCCGCTCGGGATGACAGTTCCGCCCACGGCGACAGTTTCGCTCGGGATGACAGTTCCGCTCGGGAAGACTGCTCCGCTGGGACGACGGCTCCGCTCAGCACCGACAGCCCAGCACCTTACCGGTGCTTCCCCACCCCCTCCTGCCGGCACATGTCCAGCACCGGGCAGGTGCTGCACTTGGGCAGCGCCCCGGTGCAGATGTGCTTCCCGAACGGCACCAGTAGCCCGTTGATATCCACCCAGTAACGCGGCGGCAACCGAGTCTCCAACTCGGCCATGGTTCGCTCTGGAGTGCTCGCCCGCACGTAGCCCCACCGGTTCGTCACCCGGTGGACATGAATGTCGACGCTGATGTGCTGCTGCCCGCAGGCGATGCCAAGCGCGAGGTGAGCGCACTTGGGCCCGACGCCGCGCAAGCCGCGCACTACGGCTTCATCACAGGGCAGCGTGCCGCCGTACTCCCGGTCCGCCTCTCGTGCGATCTGGCGGATCTGGGCCGCCTTGGCGGCATGGAACGAGGTATCCCCGATGAGATGGTCGAGCGTGGGCAGACCGAGGCCGGCAACGGCGGCCGCGGTCGGCGCCGCCCCGAAGAGCCGCCGGGCCGCCACCAGGCTGACCTCGTCGCGCGTCCGGATCGACAGGATGCAGGCGACCACCTGCTCGAACAGCGAGCGATGTCCCTCGTCGGCCAGCGCGAACATCGCCGCCTTGGGCAGCGGCCGAACCGCTCGGCGGATCCGCCGCAGCGCAATGCTGACGTCGAATGGCCGCTTCCGCGCCGGCGCGCCGCCGGCCGGCGCCGGCCCGGTGGCGCTCAGCGTCTCATACCATCCCGCCGGCGCTCGATTCCCGCGTACGCCGGCTGTGGGAAGCCGCGCCGTTCCGCCCCGGTGTAGCCCGCCGACATCCCAGCCCATGACGTGGAGGAGCGCGCAACCCCAGCCGGGAGCGCCGAGAGGGAGCTCGGCGCGTCCAGGTGCGCGCCATCGTCCACTCCGACGCCGAGCCGGTCGACCAGCTCCCCGCCGAGCCATCCCGTGATAAAGAGGATGGCAAGGCCGAGAAGGCCGGCAACAACAGCTCCGGTCGGGGGCACCGCGGGATTATCACGGCGAAGCACCCAGCTCACGACGAAGAGCGCCACGACGGCGACGTTGCCGCTCCCGTGAATGAGTCCGATGCGCTTGGCGCGGGTCCGCGCCGGAATGGCGAACCAGTCGATCCAGCCGGGCACCGCCGCTGCCAGACCGCCGATGACCCCCGCGCCGATCAGATAGAAGGCCACCTCGGTCCAGCGCGACGCATGGGTGACCAGCGCGATCAGGTCGAAGATGACGGCCGTCGCCAGCAGGCCCAGCGGAAAGGCGATGAGCATCGGATGCAGCGGATGCCCGGCGACTTTGACATGACTCTCCATGATGCACCTCCATACCTCACCGGCCACACGGCGTCATCGCCCTGGGCTCGACACTGAACAAAAATGCGGAGCGTACAGGAGGTCGGATGTGATCCAGAACCCACCCTACCGGACAGCGGTATCCAACGCCTCCCGCACACGGAGGCAGAGACTGTCAGGAGAGAAGGGCTTCTGCAGGAAGGGATACGGCGAATTGCGGACACTGGGCTGGAGCTTGTCCCCCTCGGCATAGCCGGACATGTACATGATCCGGGCCTCGGGAACCGCCCGATGCAGCTGCTCGACCAGCTGCTGCCCCCCCATCTCGGGCATGACGACATCGGTCAGCACCAGGTCCACCTGCTCTGGGGACTGCTCCATCAGGGCCAGCGCCTCCTGGCCGTTGCGGGCTTCCAGGACGACGTAGCCCTGGCTGGTGAGCACCCGGGACGCGAGGGCCCGGACCACGTCTTCGTCCTCGACGATGAGGACCGTCTCGCTCCCCCGCACCGAGGCCGGCGGTTCGGCAGCGGCCGAGTCTGCCGCGTCCTCGGCCGAGACCCGCGGGAAGCAGATCTTGAAGCTGGTGCCCAGGTCCGGAGCGCTGTCCACCCAGATGTACCCGCCGCTCTGCACCACGATGCCATAGACCGTGGCCAGGCCGAGGCCGCTGTTGTGGGTCATCGGCTTGGTGGTGAAGAAGGGCTCGAACAGGTGGGCCTTCACCTCCGCCGTCATGCCGTGTCCCGTGTCCCCCACGACCATGAGCACATAGGGACCCGCGGGGATGTCGAAGCCGAGGTGCTCGAAGGCATATCCCTCGGGGAAGTCCACGTCCATCGTCTCGATGCTGAGTCGCCCGCCGCCTTTCATCGCGTCCCGCGAATTGAGCGCGAGGTTCATCACCACCTGCTCCATCTGTCCGTAGTCTCCCTCGACGCCACCCAGCTCGGAAGGGAGGTTGGTGATCAAGACGATGTCCTCCCCCAGGAGCGGCCGCAGCATCCGCTCCATGCCGGAGACCACGTCGTTCAGGCTGAGCACCTCGCGGGCGACGACGCGGTGGCGGCCGAACGCCAGCAGCTGGCGGGTCAGGTGCATGGCGCGCTCCGCCGCCTTGCGGATCTCTTCGGCATCGGACCAGCGCGAGTCCCCCTTGTCCAGCGCGCCCAGCAGAAAGTCGCTGAATCCCATGATGATCATCATCATGTTGTTGAGGTCGTGGGCCACGCCTCCGGCAAAGCGTCCCACGGCGTCCATCTTCTGCGCCTGGCGGATCTGTTGCTCGGCCTCAATCCGCTGGCTGATGTCGCGCCCCACCCCGACGATCCCGGTGATCTCCCCGTCGGCGCCGCGGAGCGGCGAGAGGATCGTCTGCATCTGCCGGGGACCGCGGGGGCTCCGCAGGGTCCACTCGTAGGTGACTGTCTCCCCGCCCAGGGCCCGCAGATTGGCCCGCTCATGCACCGGCGCCTCCTCCGGGCCCACGATCTCGCTCGTCGTCCGGCCGACGAGATCCCCCGCGTGGAGACCTTCGCGCTCCAGCCAGCGGCCGAAGGCGTCGACGCAGCGCTGCTGGCGGTCCAGCCGGAAGACCACGTCGTCGATCGACTCCACCAGCTGGCGGAAGCGCTCCTCCCCGATACGGATGGCCGCGAGCGCGGCGGTTCGCTCGCTCAGCAACAATTGGTTCGCGGCGAAGGCGGATGCCCGTTCCATGGCCGCCGTGAGGAGCCCGGCCAGGAGCTGAAGCGTGTGCTCGTGCACCCGGTGGAAGGCCCGGGGACGGTCGGACCAGATCGACACGACCGCCTGGGTGCCCCGCGCACCCGTGAGGGGGACCAGGAGTCCGGATCGGGCCTCAAGGGCCTGGGCCGAAGCCTGATGGACCCGCGGATCGGTCCTGGTGTCGTCGCACCGGATCATCTCGCCGCTCATGTAGCAGCACCCTACCAGACTGCCGGTGACGGGGAGCCGCTGCCCCAACCGCTCCCGTGCCGCACCAGTGCCCTGGCAGAGCACCAGCTCGTTCTCCTCCGGCAGAAAGACGCCGGCCGCCGAGGCGCCGGTCAGCGCCTGAAGCCGCTCGGCCACGACACGCATGACGGCGCCCAGGTCCGGGCCGGCGGTGACCACCGCCTGCTGGGTGCGGATGACTTCCGCCAGCCGCTCGGCTTCCCGGGTGAGCGCCGCGCGCGATTGGCGCCAGCCGGTGATGTCCCGAGCGCAGGCGATGACGCCATCTTCCATTGGGGTGATTCGCGCCGAGAACCAGCGATTCAGCGGGGGAAAGAGCGCCTCGAGCTCGACCTCGGTCTGCTCCACCATCGCCCGGAACGCTTCCGCCTGAAAGCGGGAGCCGGCCAGTCCGGGGATCACCTCCCAGACCGACCGGCCGAGCGGCTCATCGTGACCGAGGCCGAGCAGTCGGAGGTATTCCCTGGTGCGGGCGTTGATGAAGGTGAGGCGCCAGTCGCCATCGCAGGCGAGATACAGGTCGCTCACCCGGTCCAGCACTTCGGCGGAGGGCGTCGGCGCGGCCGGGTGGAGGAGCACGCTCAACCCCCCCGCCGAGGGGTAGACCCGGAGCTCGAGGGGGATGCCCGACACCGGATCCCGCAGCACCCGCGTCACCGAGCGATCCTCCGCCTGGGCCCGGAGAAGAGCGAGACCCATCGGTGTGTGCGCGAAGGAGGGCGAGGCACTCCAGATGACCGTACCGGCCAGCGGGGCGTCGGTGGCGCCGATCAGCGGCGGGAGCAGCCGCGCGGCGGCGCGGTTCAGATAGGAAAATCGCCCCTGGGTATCGAGAGCGAAGATCCCCTCTTCAATGCGATCGAGGGCATCCAGCGAGCGGTTGGTGTCGAGCAACCCGGGCGACCTTGCAGAATCGAGGGCAGAGTGAAGCTAAGACCTCGGCGCACCGGGGGCCAGACTCAGAGCCGATTGGGCCAGGCGTAGAGTGCCCGGTAGATCTCCTCGTTCCGGTGGATCGCCCGAACATAGCCCCGCGTCTCGACGTAGGGGATCCGCTCGGTGAACACCTCCGGATCGTCCACTCCCATCCGCATCGACCAGCGCTCGACCCGGCTGGCGCCGGCGTTGTAGGCGGCCAGCACGTGGCTGGACTGCCCGTAGCGCTGTGAGAGCTCCTGCAGATGGAAAGTGCCGAGCTGCAGGCTCACGTCCGGCTGATAGAGCAGAACCGGATCCCAGACCGGATACTCCAGCGACCGCGCCAGGCGGCCGCCAAGCTCGGGCATCACCTGCATCAGGCCGCGGGCACCCGCCGCCGAGGTGGCCGAGGGATTGAACATCGATTCCTGGCGGATGAGGGCCGCGAGCAGGCTGGGGTCCACTCCGTGCTGGACGGCCTCGGCCAGCAGGGCGTCCTCCAGCACGACCGGATAGAGCAGCCGGTAGGTGCGCGCGTCGGCGGGAGCGCCCCGTAACAGGGCCCGGCGGGCAAGCTGAATGGCCTTGGTAGCTTGCCCGTTGGATCGGAAGGCATTGGCCAGAGCGAGGAGTCGCTCGGCCGAGGTATCGGTCGTCCGGGCCAGGCGATCGTACTCCCAACCGGCTTCCGCGCCGAGCCCCAGGTGCTCGAGCACCACCGCCCGGGTGACGGCGAAATCCACGTGGGGTAGCAGGGTGAAGCTGTCGGCGGCCGCGGCCAGACTGCAACCCGGAAGACCCAGGCGCCGGGCCGCGAGGCCGGTGTAGTACGAGCCCGGATCGCCTGCGGCGAGCGGCTCCCAGCGAGCCCGAGCGCCGGCGCTGTCACTGATATCGGCGAGCGCACGGCCGGCCCAGTACAGCGCCGCGCCGGCCTCGTCGCTCTCGGCGTATTGCTGGGTCAATTGGTCGAACTCCCGGGCGGCGGTCACGGGCATCCCGGCAACAAAGGCGATCATGGCGGCACGGAACATCGCCGCGGGGGCCAGGCTGTGGTGGGGAAATCGGAGGGCGAGCCGCTGGTAGTAGACCCGAGCGAGACTGTCGGACTTGTCGTCCGCCGCGAGGTCGCCCAGGAGAAACAGGGCCGACGGAGCCGCGACTGTGTCCCGAGCATATCGCCGGGCGACATCGAGCAGCGCGGTACGGCCCTCGATCAGCTGACTGTCCCGTACCAGGGCACGAGCGCGCTGGTAGGCTGCAGAGGCCGCCAGGGAAGCGGGTGCCCGCACCAGGTTGAACTGGAACGCCGCATCGCCGTAACGGTTGAGCCGAGCGAGAGCCGTGGCATATCCGAACCGCGCCTCCGCCCCGCCTTGGCCGGCCGCCAACGCACGCTCGAACCCGCTGACCGCGCGGTCCGGCATGCCCGCCACGGCCGCCGCGCGCGCCACGACCAACTCCTCCGCGGGCGAGAGCGGCGAAAACGCGCTGTCCACCAGCGCGATGGCCCCGCGAGCCTCACCCGCCCCACGCGGCTCGGCAATGAGGGCGAGCAGGTCGGCACGCACATGGGCTCGGACGGCGCTGTCGGGGCTGAAGGCGAAACGGAGCCGCAGGGCGTCCAGACGGGCCCCGAGCGCCGCATAGCGGCGGGCGGCGCCGTCCAAGTCACCCGTGCGCCGATGAGCGACAGCCTCGCTCCAGCGGATCCGCTCGCGCGCGAGGGGGTCCACCACCAGGGCGTAGAGACGAGCCCGGCCGAGGCTATCATCGGTCACCGCGGCCGAGCGAATCCAGAGCCAGTCGGAGACCAGTGGCAGCCGCTCGGCAGCGTGCCGGTAGGTGCTGGCGGCGCTGTCCCGGGCGTCCAGGTGCTCCAGCGCCATCGCGAGCACGACGAGCCGCTCGCCCTCAAGGGAGTCGGGAGCCGATCCGGGGAACGCGATGGCATCCCGAACTGTGGCCGAGTCGGCGCCTTGTTCCAGCTCGGCGCGCGCCCGCAGCAGGCGCCCGCGTCCCTGGAAGAGGGAGTCGAGCCAGGGGGCGCCATCCAGCAGGAGGGCGACCTCCCCCCAGCCGCCCCATCGGCTCGCGGCGGTGGCGGCGAGGAAGAGAACCTCGGGCGTTCGCCGAGTGGAGTCTGCCAGGATGCTCGCCATCAGCCGGCTGGCCTGCCACGGACGGCCGCGGGAGAGCGCGTCGACGGCGCCGGCCATCAGCGAATCGCCCGTGGCGGGACCCGGTGAGGGAGAAGACGCGGCCGCGGCCGGACGGGCAGTGGGCAGAGCGAGTGCGAGCGCCACCCAGAGCTGGGGCAGAAGCATCGATGGGTCCGAGAGTCAGTGGAGGAAGCCGGGATTCGCTGCAAATGCCGCGCCTCCTTCCAGCGGGCCCGGCCACCCCGGAGAGCCCCGGAGCGTTCCTCTCAAGCGCTTGATTCTGCGTGGTTTGTTGCAGTTTGGGCCGGGCTTGTCGCCTGGCGGATCGGCGGAACGTCATCCTGAGACCATCTGTCATCCCGAGCGAAGGGAGGGGATCTTCTCCGCAGGATCGGACCTCCGCGGCAAGCGTCCGGGAGGCGCGAGCAAGATCCCTCGCTTCGCTCGGGATGACAGATCACTTGAGGTACTATTCGGGATGACCGAGCACGATCACGAGGACAGAGTTCGGCTGGACAAATGGCTCTGGGCCGCGCGCTTCTTCAAGACCCGGGCGCTGGCGGCCGAGGCGATCGGCGGCGGCAAGGTGCAGGTAAACGGCGATCGAGCCAAGCGCGCCCGGCCGCTCCAGGTGGGCGACGAGGTTCGGATCCGGCAGGGAGTATACGAGTATCTGGTGACGGTGCGGGCGCTCTCGGCCCGCCGGGGGCCGGCAAGCGAGGCGGCGGGACTCTACCAGGAGACCGAGGCGAGCCGAGCCGCGCGCGAAGCGATGGCGCTCCAGCTCAAGACCCTGCACTCCGTCTTCATCCCCGAGCGCGGCCGGCCGACCAAGAAGGACCGCCGGGACATCAACCGGCTGAAGGGCAGATGACGGGAATTCACCACGCTAGCCCATGTTCTCCACCATGGCCCGGCCGAACTCACCGGTCTTGAGGAGCGTGGCGCCGCTCATCAGGCGCTCGAAGTCGTAGGTCACCCGCTTCTGCGCGATGGTCCGCTCCAGGGATCCGATGATCAGGTCGGCGGCCTCGTTCCAGCCCAGATAGCGGAGCATCATCTCACCCGACAGGATGAGCGACCCGGGATTCACCTTGTCCTGCCCGGCATATTTGGGCGCCGTCCCATGGGTAGCTTCGAAGACCGCATGGCCGGTGAGATAGTTGATGTTGGCGCCCGGCGCGATGCCGATCCCGCCCACCTGTGCGGCCAGCGCGTCGGAGATGTAGTCGCCGTTCAGGTTGAGGGTGGCGATGACGCTGTATTCGCGGGGGCGGGTGAGGATCTGCTGCAGGAAGGCGTCCGCGATCACATCCTTGACCACCGCTCCACTGGGGAGACGACACCAGGGCCCCCCATCGATCTCGATGGCCCCATACTCCTCCTGGGCCACCTGGTAGCCCCAGTCGCGGAAGCCGCCCTCGGTGAACTTCATGATATTGCCCTTGTGCACCAGGGTCAGGCTGGAGGATCGCTGCGCAATGGTGTACTCGACGGCGGCCCGGATGAGGCGCTTGGAGCCCTCCTCCGAGACTGGCTTGATGCCGATGGCGCTGCTGGCGGGGAAGCGGATGGTCTGCACCCCCATCTGCTGCTGCAGGAAGTCGATGACCCGGCGGGCCTCCTCGGTCTTGGCCTTGTACTCGATACCGGCGTAGATGTCTTCCGTGTTCTCTCGGAAGATGATCATGTTCACGTCCTGGGGTGCTTTGACCGGCGAGGGAACCCCCTCGAACCAGCGGACCGGCCGCACGCAGGCGAACAGATCGAGCTTCTGTCGGAGGGCCACGTTGAGCGAGCGGAATCCGCCGCCGACCGGGGTAGTGAGCGGTCCCTTGATCGCCACCAGGTAGTGGTCGATGGCCGCCAGCGTATCGTCAGGCAGCCAGCTGTTCACTCGGTCCTTGGCCTTTTCGCCGGCCAGGACCTCGAGCCAGGCGATCCGCCGTTGTCCGCCGTACGCCAGTCGGACCGCGTTGTCGAAGACGTACTGGGAGGCGCGCCAGATATCGGGTCCGGTGCCGTCACCTTCGATGAACGGAATGACCGGCTGCGCCGGTACCTGGAGCTTGCCCTCGCGCAGGGTGATCGCATCGCCATCGATCTGGGTCGTCGGCCGGGAGGCAGGGGTGGTGGAGGCTGACATGGTACGAAATCCTTCGGAGCGGGCGGGATGACGGTCTCGGGACGAGAACCGACGGTGAATCTGGCGGGGTCGACGCCGATCGGCAACGCCGCCGCCGCGGTGGCCGCCATTCACGCGGCGTATGAGCGCTATCACCGCGGATTCGAGGAGATCACCCGCCTGGCGCGGAGCCGATTCGAGCGGCGCGACTGGCTCGGTGCCCAGGCCGATGCCACCGAGCGCATCACCCTGTACAAGGTGCACCTGGACGGCGCGGTATCCGACGTGCGCGACATCCTGCAGGATGCCGTCATGGAACGCACGCTCTGGGCGTCGATGAAGGCGCTGCACGCCGCGGGAACCCGGGGCCGTCCCGATGCGGAGCTGGAACAGACCTTCTTCAACTCGGTGACCCGGCGGGTCTTCAGCACCGTCGGCGTGGATCCCGCCATCGAGTACCTCGACCCGACGCAGCGCACCCAGCCCTCCGACGCGTCCGAGCTCTACGACACCCACTCGGCCGATGCGGTGGACCCCGCCCTGGTCCGCCGGATGCTGGATCGCTTCTCCTGGTCGGTGCCGTATGCCTCACTCGACCGCGACGCCGGGATCGTGGCCCGGCTGATCGACCAGATGCTTCAGGAGCTGCCCGTCACGGGACCGGTATCGATCGACGTGGTGCGCTCGGTGTTCTACCGCAACAAGGGAGCGTACCTGGTCGGCCGGATCCGGCGGAGCGGGATGACCATCCCGCTGGTGCTCCCGCTGCTCCGCTCGGAACGCGGGATCGTGGTAGACGCGGTGCTGCTCACCCAGAACGAGGCGAGCATCGTGTTCGGCTTCAGCTGGTCGTATTTCCGGGTGGAGGCGCCGCGGCCGCGCGCGCTGATCGAGTTTCTCAGCTCCATCATGCCACTCAAGCGGGTGGACGAGCTCTACAATGCCATCGGCTACAACAAGCACGGCAAGACCGAGCTGTTCCACAACCTGATGATGCATCTGGAGCGGCAGGATGCCCGGTTTGCCTTCGCCGAAGGGGACGAAGGGATGGTGATGGCCGTCTTTCTGCTGCCCGACCTCAACCTGGTCTTCAAGATCATCAAGGACAGCTTCGGCGCGCCCAAGAACACCACCCGCCAGGCCGTGATGGACAAGTACCACTTCGTGTTCGTGCGCGACCGGGTGGGACGCCTGGCCGATGCCCAGGAGTTCGAGCACCTCGAGTTTCCCCGCCGCTGCTTTCCCGACGACCTGCTGACCTACCTCCTCTCGGTGGCCGGCAAGACGGTGCGGGTCGCTGGTGATCGGGTCATCGTGCGCCACGCCTACACCGAGCGCCGGGTCACTCCGCTCAATCTCTTCCTCCGTGAGGCCGACGAGACCCTGGCGCGCGAAGCGGTGCTCGAGTTCGGCAACGCGATCAAGGATCTCGCGGCGGCCGACATCTTCACCGGGGACATGCTGCTCAAGAACTTCGGGGTGACCCGGAATGGTCGGGTGATCTGCTACGATTACGACGAGCTCTGCCTGCTCTCGGAGTGCCACTTCCGCCGGATTCCCCAGCCGACCTCGATGGAGGAGGAGTTCTCCGCCGAGCCCTGGTTCTACGTGGCGGAACAGGACGTCTTTCCCGAGGAGTTTCAGGCTTTCCTGGCGCCCTCCGGCGCGCTGCGGGACGAGTTCCTCGCCCACCACGGCGATCTGCTCGACGTCGAGTTCTGGCAGGGAGTGCAGCGCCGCCTCGCCGCCGGCGAGGTGGTGGACGTCTTTCCCTATCGGCGGAGCGAGCTGCTCCGGCGTCGGGGGTGGTGAGGGCGGCCTAGCGCTCGAACCGGGTCAGCCGGTTCGCCGCCTCCTGGATTCTGCGCGCATAGTCGCCCGCCGACTCCCGCGCGTTGCGCTCGGGCAGCACCATGCGCGGGTCATCCGGCTCGGATGAGTCGGGCGTATTGACCATCGTGTCTCCGCCACGCGCCTCCACCAGCGACTCGAACCGATCGACGGCGGTCCAGAGATCGTCCAGCTCCTCGTCGCTCTCGTCTCCCCTCAGTTCCACGCCCCGCTGCAGGAGGATGTTCTGGTTGTGCTCGCGGGCGCGCTGCTGCTCCTCGGCGCGGTGCGGGTTCAGCGCATCATCGAGATCCGAGGGTGGGTTGGGTCTGGAATGGCCGTGTCTGGACATGCGGGCTCCTCTCGAGGATCTAGCGGCGGCGCGCGGCCGGCCCCCGAAGGAATCGCTCGGCGAGCTGCTCCAGTCGCTCGTCCCGGTCCTCTCGGGCCTCGGCCAGGATCCGTTCGACCTCCGAGTGCAGCACCGGGTCGCCCCAGTAATAGCCGGTGGCGCTCTCCGCTCCGAGCGTATCTCCCTGATCGGCCCCGCGAAGCAGGGCATGGGCCGCCGCGCGGGCAAAGCCGGGGTCGTCACGCTCGGGGAGCGTGTAGCGATCGGCCGAATCTCCGCCGGTGGCGTCTTCGTTGACAAAGGCTCTGGACATGGGTGACAAATGGGGGGTCGGACCAGGCGCCGGCCGTGTTCCCGCTCACAGGCACTTCCGGCGGCGCGGCCGTGCCGCGCCAGACCGGGCAACCAGCCCGGACCTGGCGCGCTATCTGGCCGGGTCTAGCGGGTGAACGTTCCCTTCAGCGTGAGCTCCACCCGCGAGCTCGCGGGGACGACGACGTCCCTATCCTGGGTCTCGATGGCGCGCTGGGTGCCGATGGCGCCGCCGATGACGCCGCCGATGACCGCGGCCTTGGTGCTGCCACCGATCAATTTACCAGCCAAGGCGCCGACCGCGGCCCCGGCACCGACCTTGGCGACGTCGCCCGCGTTGGTCTTGCGGTCCCGCAGCGTACGATCGAGTGCTTCGGCCGACGCATCGAGGGCATAGCTCTGTCCCGCGATCTCCACCGAGCTCGGCGTCAGCGTGAGCTTGCCGGTCTTGTCGCCCTTGTTCTCCGACTCGTGGATCTCGGTGATCGTCATCGCCACCTTCGAGCCGGCCGGAATCACGACGCGGCCCTGACTGTCCTGGACATCGCTGGACACCGTGGCCATCACCGTTGCACCCGCCTTGTCCGTCCGCGAGGTGATCTCCCGGTCGACGGCGAGAGATACGGTCGCGCCGGCGCCGAGCGCAAGCGGAGCCGGGGCGGGCGCCGGGGCAGGAGCGGGCTTCGGCTTGGGCTTCGCCACGGGCTTCGCCACCTTGGGCTTGACCGCAACGGGGGTGGGGGCCGGCGCTGCCGCGGGCTGATCGCTCAGCGCGGCCGAGGAGTCTACCGGGAGCCGTTGCAGATCGCGGGTCAGGCTGTCGGCAGCCATGCTGCTCCCGTGGTCTCCACCGCACCCGGCGAGCACGGCGAGAGTGAGAAGGGCCAGTCGGTTAGTCGCCATGAGTCCTCCGAAGCGGGGTGGAACGCGGTCGCGATGAGTAAGGGAACCTCGGTCGGAAGGGCAATTCCGGGGCCAGGCAGGGCCCGGCGCCTCAGTCGCTCCGGGTGGACCACCGCTCGATGGCGTCGTGCAGGGTCTTGAGATGGCGGGCGAGGCGCTCGATGCGGACTCGAAGCACCGGAGTCAGAGCCAGGTCCCCCGGACCCGGTTGGACCTGCGTGGGCAACGGCGCCGGCGCCCGATGCTCTATCACGGCTGACGCCAGGTCGTCCAGCACCCGCTCGGCCGCCTCCGTGAACGGCCGGAGCGCGGGCTCCGCCCCAGGGTCGGCCGTATGCCGTGAGACGGCGAGCGCCGCAGTCGAGGCGGTGAGCCGGCGGGTGTAGGTAAGGAACGTCATGAGCGGCGCGAGCTCCGCGTCGCGTCCACGCTGCTCGCCCAGGAGCCGCTGGAATGATTCATCCGCGTTCGCCACCGCCAGGCCGCTCTGCCGACGGGCCTCGCGCAGCGCGCGTCCCGCGCGGGGGCTGCGATCGGCGAAGCGCTGGATCACGGCGTGGAGATAGTCGCGATTCGCCCGCAGCGAGGCCGCCATGTAGGAGGGAAGCCGATCCCACTCCGGTGCCGGCCAGAGCAGGTGGGCACCGGTGAACGCGAGGGCCCCACCCAGGAGCGTGTTGACGATGCGCAGACCCGCGAGGTGCCAGTCGCCCGCGTTGGCTTCCGCCAGCAGCACGAAGGTGGGCGTGAGAAAGACGGAGAACGCCGCATAGTTGAGCGGGAGAAGGGCCACGCAGGTCGCGCTGAACAGGAAGGCGAGGCCCAGGATGGCCCAGGAGCCGTGGAACAGCGCGCCAAGCAGCGCGGTGAGTGCGCCACCCACGACGGTCCCCAGGACCCGCTGCATCGCCTTCAGGGTGGTGGCGCCGGTGTAGGGTTGGAGAATGATCACGATGGTGATGGTCACCCAGTAGCCGCGCTTGAGGTCGAGCGCCCCGGTGAGCCATACTGCCACCGCCGCGACGAAGCCGAGGCGGAGGGCGAAGCGCAGAATGACGGAATGCGGAGCCAGCACGGCGCGGAGGGCGGCGAGAGGAGACGTCCGCGACTCCGGATCCCCGACGTCCACCATCCCTTCGACGGTCGATGCCGGTTGCGCATCGCCCAGCATCTCCACGGCAGCCCGGGTGTACTGCGCCAGGCGATCGATCAGCTCCGCCGTTTCCAGGTAGAGGTGACGCGCGGTATCGTCCGACTCGGCGCTGCCACCGGCCGGCACCGCCCGCCGGAGTAGAGAGCCGTCCCACCCGATCGCCACCGGGGTGGCGTCTCGATCCGCTTCGATGCGGTCCGCGAGCTCACCCAGCGAGGCGGCGACCGCGCGCAGGGTTTCGCTCACGCGGGCCTGAACGGAGGCGTCTCGCGTCTTGCGCGGAATCGTCTCGATCCCCTCGGCCAGCGCGAGCAGGTTACCGAACAGCTGGTCGACGATCTCCCGGAGGACCACCAGGCGCTCGCCGGGCCCGCTCTCGCCCGGAACGCCGCGACGAGTAGCCGCGAGCGCGGCGCGGGCGTCCTCCAGGGCGCGGCGGACCACGACACCGACCGGTGGGAGGTCGGAAGGCTTCCGCATAGCTCCCTCCGATGCCCAGCGGCCAATGTCCGCCGCGTACAACGCGAGCACCCGGTAGCACGCGGCCACTGCCAGGCGCACGGGGCGGTAGGGGCTGAGCGGCCAGAGGACCAGAGAGACCAGCATCGCCCAGAGCCCGCCGAGAAAGACGAGGCCGGCACGGGTGAGCGCCTCCTGCTCGTTCTCTGGGGGGAATGCGAGCGCGATCACGAACAGATTGAGTGTGGATGTGCCCACGCTCGCCCCGGCGCTGCCCCACACGCGCGCCAGGCTGCAGGCCACGGCGACGAAGAAAGTCAGCGGCACGGCGAGCGGCGTGCGGCCCGCGCTCAAGGTTCCCAACGCAACTGCCAGGGTGCCGGCGAGGGTGAGCGCGCCCATGCTGGCGGCGCGCATCCGGTAGGGGCCTCCCTTATTGGCCAGGGTGCCGGTGAATCCGGCCAGACTGAGCCAGGTGCCACCCGGTATCGCCAGGAGATGGGCGACCACCAGCGGCGCGACGGTCGCCATGGCCGCACGGAGGCCCGCGGTGTAGGCGGGTCGGGCGGGCGCGAGCGCCGTCGCGGCGCGAACATCGGTCAGGGCCCGGCGCAACGGAGTCCGCGGGGTGGTCGACATGGCCGCGGCCTCGGCGCTCAGTCCCCTCCCGAGCCGAGCAATGAGGCGGGAGTCGATCGCAGGGCGTGCCACGCGGGGATGAGAGCCCCAGCCAGCGTGGTCGAGACGAGCAACAGCGTGAACCGGAGAAGCACGTGCGAGTTCCAGCCGGCCGCCCCGGTCATGACGCTCGGCAAGGTGCTCCAGACGGCCTGCCCGAACCAGAGGCCGAACGCCGCGCCGACCAGGCCGGTGCGTCCGGCGCCCGTGGCGATGCCCAGCAACAGCCGAGCTCGCGATGCTCCCACCGCCCGGCGGATCCCCAGCTCCGGCCGGAGCGAGAGGACCCAGATTCGCATCAAGCTGAACGTGCCGACCACCGCGATGGCCAGCGTGGCCCATCCCTCAACCGCGAACCAGCGGCTGAACCAGAGCACCGGCGCCGCTTCGGCCGCGAGGATGGCACGCTCGGCCATGGGGGCTGTCCCCATCGAGCTCGTCCCAAGTGCGATCTGCCCAAATGCGGCCTGCAGCGCACGCCGGACGACAGGCACTGGATCCTCGGCCGGCCGCGCGCGGACCAGCAGCTCGGCGGACGCGATCGGATGCTGCAGGATGCTCAGGTAGACCGTGTAGTGGGGCTGCAGCCGCCCACCCAGTGCGGTGCTCGGTGGATCGTCCACCACGCCGACCACGGTATGCCACGTTCTCGGATTATCACCGACGAGCATCTGCCGGCCGATGGCTTCGCCCTTCTGGAAGTGACGCTCGGCGAGCGCGCGGCTGATCACCGCCACCGGTCTGCCGCTCCACTGGTCGTTCCGGGTGATGCCTCGACCGGCCACCAGGTGAACCCCGAGCGCCTTGAAGGAGTCCGCGCTCACGAACTGGTGGGTGGTCCAGACCATGTGCCATCGGAGGGAAATGCCGCCGCTGCTGCAGATCCCGCAATCGGTGGTCACCGTGCTCACCGTCCCCAGCCCCACGAGCGCACCGGGACTGGTCAGGCTCACGAGGCTGGATCCGCCGTCGTCGAGCTGGTTGAGGAGCGAGGCATACCTCGCCGACCGATCCGCCGGCGGTAGATCCGGAGCTCCGAGCTCGAACACCTGACCCGTTCGGGCCGCGGAACCCGGGCCCGCCAAGAGCGTCCCGGCATGACGGCTGAGCAGTGCGCTTACCCCCAGCACCGCCAGGCTGACGCCGAGCTGGAGCACCGCGGGTCCGAGCAGACCGGCCGGCTTGACCTCGGCCTCGACGATCCGGCTCGATCGGGCGAAGATCAGCGGCAGGATGGCTCCGGCGAGGATCACCGCCCCTATGGGGACCAGGGAAGCGAGACTGGGCACCAGCGTGCCCGGCAGTATCCGGCCAGGCCAGTCTCCGACGGCCCATCGCGCGGACACCATCCCCGCGGCGCATCCGGTGGCGAGCACGGCCGCGGCGATGATCACGCCTTCGAGCAGAGCGCTCGCAGCCAGCGCCCGGCGCGAAGCGCCGACGGCGCGAGAGACCTGCACCTCCGACTCCCGCCGGGAAGCCCGGGCACCGAACAGCGTCAGTATGGTCACTGCGGCAATGCCCAGCGTGGCGACGCCCGTGCCCAGCAGCAGGTGGAAGAGCACGTCCACCCCTTGCTGCTGCGTCGCGGCCGGCGCCTGGGCGTCCTGACTCCAACCCACACCCAGATCCGCCCCGCGCTCCAGCCAGGGGCCCAGCCGGGTGGCTGGGCCGGGACCGGTGTGCAGCAGAGCGGCAATCGGCAGGAACGCTGTCAGCGCCAGGAGTCCGGTGCCGGTGAGCAACGCCACTGTTCCCCAGTACATCCGGAGAGCCGCGACCGCGGGAACAGTCACGCGCCGGAAACTCACCTGAAACTCGCGCAGCATAGTCATCGGAGGAGCGGGCTCGGGAGGAAAGTGAGACGACTGGCCTGGTTTGAGATTAGCTCCGGCCAAGCGCACCGCCAGCCCCTTAGTTTTCCCTCATGTCAGCCTCCCCGGAGCTCACCACGCTTACCGCGCTGGCTCAGGCGCTGAGCCGTTCCGCCGACCTGACGGAGTCGCTGGATTCGGCGCTGGCCACGGTGGCGGAGCTGCTGGGTCTCGAGACCGGCTGGGTCTGGCTGCTCGACGAGGGGACGGAGGAGCCTCGGCTCGCTGCCGCCCGCTCGCTGCCTCCCATCCTTCGCGACCACCCGGCGGCGATGCACGGCGACTGCTACTGTCTCTCCACCTTCCGCGCCGGAGACCTGCGCGGCGCGGCAAACGTCAACGTGGTCTGGTGCAGTCGCCTGGAGAAGGTTGTCGGAGCCGGCGTGGGCGTGGACCGGACGAGCCTGCGGTGTCACGCCAGCGTTCCCCTGGCCGTGGGCGAGCGGCAGCTGGGCATGCTGAACGTGGCGAGCTCGGACTGGCGCGTGCTCTCCGATGACGAGCTCAGTCTTCTCACGACGGCGGGCGCGCTGGTCAGCCTCGCTGTCGAGCGGTCGCGGCTCGAGGCAGCCGGGCGCCGGGCCGTGGCCGCGGAGGAGCGGAACCGGCTGGCCCGGGAGATCCACGACACGCTGGCGCAGTCTCTCGCCGGACTCACCATGCAGCTCGAGGTCGCCGACGCGCTCGCCGCGAACCAGGGGGACGAGCGGGTGATCCAGGCGGTGACCCGCGCCCTGGTGCTCACCCGCTCCACGCTTCAGGAGGCGCGCCGCTCGGTGCTGGACCTCCGCGCCGCTCCGCTCGAGGGCCGCACGCTTCCCGGCGCCCTCCTGGAGCTCGCGGCCCAGGCGCGAGCGGCCGCGCCGGAAGTTGGGGTCGAGGTTGCCAGCGAAGGGTTCGATGGGACGGCCGGGAAGCTGCCGCCGGCAGTCGAGCTTGGGCTCTACCGGATCGCCCAGCAGGCGCTCGCCAATGTCGTGAGCCACGCGGGGGCCGCGCGCGCAGTCGTTCGGCTGGGCTTGAGTGCCGAAGCGGTGCGTCTCCGGGTGGAGGACGATGGCATCGGTTTCGATCCCACCGCCCTGCCGCCGGACCGGTTCGGCGTGATCGGCATGGGTGAACGGGCCCGGCTGCTCGGAGGCACGCTCATGATCGAGACCTCCCCCGGCAGCGGCACCGCGATCGAGGTCGTGGTCCCGCTCGGCCACCCGACCAGCGTCGACCAGGCCAGGTCGTGACCGCCGGCCCTCCACCAGCGGCCGTGCGCAACCAGATTCGCCTGGCTGTCGCCGACGACCACCCCGTGGTCCGTGACGGGCTGGTGGCGATGCTGGAGACCCAGTCCGACTTCACCGTCGTCGGCCAGGCGGCAAGTGGCATCGAAGCACTCGCCCTAGTCCGCACCACCCGCCCGGACGTGCTGCTGCTGGACCTGGAGATGCCGGGACTGGATGGGGTCGAAGTGCTGCGCGGCCTTGCGGGAGGAGGCGAGCGCACCCACGTGATCGTCTTCACCGTGTTCGACACCGATGAACGGATCATCGCCGCGGTCGAGGCGGGGGCCGCCGGGTATCTGCTCAAGGGCGCCCCCCGCGAAGAC
>JBJMOX010000052.1:0-5549 GCA_045803515.1 Gemmatimonadales bacterium | reverse complement strand
CTCTCGGAGCTGGGATGGATCACCGGGCGAGTGCTGCTGGACGGCGAGGACATCTACGCGTCCAAGGTGAACGCCATGCAGCTCCGCCGCCGGATCGGCATGGTGTTCCAGCGGCCCACCCCGTTTCCGACCATGTCGATCCACGACAACGTCGCCGCCGGGCTCCGAGTGGGTGCGAACCTCTCCCGCGCCGAAACCGACGCCGTGGTCGAGCGCTCGCTCCGGCAGGCCGCGCTGTGGGACGAAGTGAAGGACCGCCTTCGGACCAGCGCCATGGCGCTCTCCGGCGGACAGCAGCAGCGACTCTGCCTGGCGCGCACCATCGCGCCATCGCCCCAGGTGATTCTGCTCGACGAGCCCACCGCCTCGCTCGACCCGCAGGGGACCCAGCGGATCGAGGAGCTCCTCTTCGAGCTCAAGCAGGATTTCACCATCATCATCGTGACCCACAACATGCAGCAGGCCGCGCGGGTGTCGGATACCACCACGTTCTTCTATCTCGGCACCATGGTCGAGACCGGTGCCACCCGGCAGATTTTCACGGCCCCGCGGAATGAGCAGACCGAGGCCTACATTACTGGGAGGTTTGGATGAGCACCACGGCGCACGCGCCGCAGCCGTTCATCGCGACGCCTCGGGCGACCCTGACGCCGCGTCCGCCGGCTTCGAAGGCGGCCCCGCAGGGAGCGCCGGCGGTCGACGTCCGGGATTTCAGCTTCGCCTACGGCAGCCGCCAGGTCTTGCGGCATCTGAGCTTCTCCATCCCGCGGAAGTCGGTCACCGCGATCATCGGTCCTTCGGGCTGCGGCAAGTCGACCTTCCTCCGGTCGATCAACCGGCTCAACGACCTGATCCCCGGCGTCCGCCACGAGGGTGACATCCTGGTCGAGGGGACCTCCGTCTTCTCGCCCAGCACCGACCTGGTCGCGCTCAGGCAGCGGGTGGGCATGGTCTTCCAGCGTCCCAACCCGTTCCCCAAGTCGATCTACGACAATGTGGCCTACGGCCCGGCGCTCAACCGGCTGTCCACCCGGCGCGACCTGCCCGATCTGGTCGAGCGCTGTCTCCGGCAGTCGGCGCTGTGGGACGAGGTGAAGGATCGGCTCGAGGAGTCCGGCACCGGGCTCTCGGGTGGGCAGCAGCAGCGGCTCTGCATCGCGCGCGCGCTGGGCAATCAGCCGGAGGTGCTCCTCATGGACGAGCCCTGCTCGGCGCTGGACCCGATCGCCACTCAGCGAGTGGAAGAGCTCATCTTCGAGCTCAAGAAGGACTATACGATCGTGATCGTCACCCATAACATGCAGCAGGCGGCGCGGGTGTCGGATTACACCGGCTTCTTCGATCGCGGCGAGCTCCTGGAGTTCGACGAGACCGAGCGGATCTTCACCAAGCCGGCGAACGAGCGCACGGAAGCCTACATTACGGGGAGATTCGGATGAGCCTCGACGTCCATCGGCACTTCCACGACGAGCTGAGCCACGTCAAGGTCCGCCTGCTCACCATGTCGGGCGAGGCGGAGGCGGCGCTGGGCCTGGCGGTCGAGGCCCTGCTGGAGCGCGACGGGGACAAGGCCCAGCGGGTGATCAGCGGCGACCGGATCATCGACAGCATGGAGGTCGAGATCGAGGAGATGTGCATCAGCCTCCTCGCGCTCCAGCAGCCCATGGCGCGCGACCTGCGGATGCTCACCTCGGCGCTCAAGATCGCCAACGACCTCGAGCGGGTGGGCGACCACGCGGTGAACATCGCCCAGTCGGCCGAGCGGCTGGCCCAGGCCCGGCCCATCGCGCCGGAGCCCGAGATCATCGAGATGGCCCGGCTTGCGCGCGACATGCTCTCGGACGCGCTGGAGGCCTTCATCCGCGGCGACGCGGCGGCGGGCCGCGAGGTCTGCCTCCGGGACGATAAGGTGGACGCGCTGCACAGCTCGGTGTTCCGGATCCTGCTGACCCACATGATGGAGGATCCCCATATGATCGGTGTCGGCATGGAGCTCTTCCTGGTGAGCCGCAACCTCGAGCGCGTCGCCGATCTCGCCACCAACATCGGCGAGGACGTGGTCTTCCTGGTGGAGGGCAAGTCGATCAAGCACCACGCGGAGGACCGGGGCGAGGCCCGCACCACCGGCAGCTTTCCGGCGGCCTCGATCAAATGAGCGCCCAGCCGGCCGCCGCGCCGGCACCACCCCCCGCCGCGACGCCCGCTCCGCGCGAGCGCATCGCCGCCATCGACGTCGGCTCCAACTCGGTCCGGCTCCTGGTGGCGGAATACGACCCCGCCTCGGGCCTCTCCATCATCGACGAGCTCCGTGACCAGCCCCGGCTCGCCGCCGGCCTGGCGGCCACCGGCTGCCTCGACGAGGCCGCCATCGAGCGGGCCATGCAGTCGCTCGCCCGCATGCGCGAGGTCTGCCAGCGTCGGGGGGTCCGACGGATCGCCGCGGTGGCCACTGCCGCGGTGCGGGAGGCCGAGAACGGTCCCTGGTTCGTGCGCCGGGTGCGGCAGGAGCTGGACATCCCGCTGCGCATCATCGACGCGGAGACCGAGGCCGCGCTCTCCTACCGCTCCGTTGCTCATCACTTCCGCCTCGCCGGTGAGCGCACCCTGGTGGCCGACATCGGTGGCGGCAGCCTGGAGCTGATCGGCGCGGTCGACGGATTGGTGGAGCTCACCGTGTCCCTTCCTCTCGGCGCGGTGCGGCTGACCGAGCTGCACCTGCCCGGGGACCGGGCGGCCCACAAGGAGGTGGAGGCGCTCCGGGGTCAGATCCGGAAGCAGCTCAAGCGCGGCATCTCCGGCCGTGAATGGGCCGCGGCCGCCGTCATCGGATCCGGCGGCACCTTCACCAGCCTCGGGCGTATGGTGCAGGCCCGGCGCGGGTTACCGCCGGGAGAGACGGTGCACGGCGTGGAGGTGACCGCGTCGGAGGTGGAGCAGCTGGTGGACTGGCTGGCCAGCCGAACCCCGGAGCAACGCCGCCAGGTGCCGGGGCTCAGTCCCGAGCGCGCCGACATCATTCTGGCCGGCCTGGCGGTGACGGCCGAGCTCCTGGACTGGGTACGCGCCCGGAGCATCACCGTGAGCGCGTTCGGTCTCCGGGAAGGTCTGCTGCTGGACATGGCCGGGGCGAAAGAGATCAGCACGCCGGATCCGTTGCGGCTGTTCCGCGCTTTCGCGGAGCGGTGCCAGTCCGATCGCAGGCACGTGGAGCAGGTGCGCTATCTCGCGCTCCTGCTCTTCGATCAGCTCGGCGCCGAGCTCGGGTGCCGGCCCGAGGAACGGGGGCTGCTGGAGGCCGCCGGCCTGCTCCACGACGTCGGCCAGCTGGTCAGCTACCGGAAGCACCACAAGCACAGCTATCAGCTCATCACCCACGCGGAGCGCCTCGGCCTGCCTGCCCGCGACCGGATGCTCGTGGGACTGATCAGCCGGTACCATCGGCGGACCGGCCCGCGCCGCAAGCACCCCGAGTTCGCGGCCCTGCCGCCGGCAGATCAGGACGTGGTGCGGCGGGTGAGCGCGCTGCTTCGGGTCGCCGACGGCCTCGACCGGGGGCACACTGCGGCGGTCGAGACGCTTCGAGTCGAGCTCACGGCCGAGGCGCTCCGCATCCACATCGTGCCCCGCACCGTCGATGCCGATCTGGGTCTCGAGTGCTGGGGGGCCTCCCGGAAGGCGGACGTTCTGGCCAAACTGGTCAAGCGAGATATCGAGATCAGCGCGGCCGTCACAGCCTCCGCCTGAACTGCGAGAGGTCTCTCGTTAGAGCGCCCTACTCCCCGTACGGCACCCAGATGTTCTTCACCTGAGTCGCCTGCTCCAGAAACTCCTCCCCTTCGCCTTGCAGCACGTCCGTCCAGTCCCGCCCACGCCCGTAGTCCACCCAGGTGCGCTTCATGTTTCCGGCGGAGAGCCGCTCGACGTCGGCCGAGCCCTCCGGGCTGCCGAAGTACCAGACGCCGTCCACGTCGTCGTGCGCGGCGAGGACCGGCGCCAGCTCGTCCCGGAGCCCGGTGACGATGTTCACCACGCCGGGCGGCACGTCCGAAGTGTCCAGCACCTGATAGAAGTCGGTCGCCAGCAGCGGCGCGGACGTGGATGGGACGGCGATCACGGTGTTGCCCATCGCGATCGCCGGCAGCACGGTGGAGACGAACCCCAGAAGCGGCGGGCCCTCAGGACATACGATACCCAGGACGCCGATCGGCTCCGGCATGGCGAGGGTCACATTCCGGTAGGGCGTGTGGTGCACCAGGCCGTCGTACTTGTCAGCCCAGGCCGCGTAGACATAGATCCGCTCGATCGCGAGCGCGATCTCCCGCTCGGCCCCGCCCTCGTCCCCCGTGAGCGCCGCAAGCCGCCGGCCGAACTCGTCGCCGCGCACCGCCAGATTCTCCGCCAGGTAGTACAGCACCTGCGCCCGCTGGTGCGCCGTCGCGCGCGCCCACCCGGTGGCCTTCCGCGCCGCCTCGACGGCATTCCGCACGTCCTTGCGGTTGCCCTGCCCCACCTCCCCGATCCGCCGCCCGCCCGCATCGACCACTGGCAGACTGTATCCGGAATCCGGCCGCGCCTGCTTGCCGCCGATGTAGAGCTTCGGGGTGCGGTCGATGGGCGGTAAAGACGGGAAGGACGGGAAAGACGGGAAGGGCGGGAAGGTTTCCAGCTCACGATCCGCGTCGGCGTCTCCGTCGCTCCGCGCCCCGACAACCTTCCCGTCCTTCCCGTCCTTCCCGCCCCCGCCCTCCCACCTCACATACTCCCTCAGCCCCTCCCTCCCCCCTTCGCGACCGAACCCACTCTCCCGATATCCCCCGAAGCCGCTCGCCGCGTCGAACAGGTTGGTGCAGTTGATCCAGACCGTGCCGGCCTGGAGCTGCGGCGCGACGTCCAGCGCCAGGTTGATGTTCTCGCTCCAGAGGCTCGCCGCGAGACCGTAGCGGGTGTTGTTGGCCAGCTCGACCGCCTCGACCGGCGTGCGGAAGGTCATCAGCACCACCACCGGCCCGAAGATCTCCACCTGCGCGATGGTCGCGGCCGGCGTGACCTCGGTAAAGAGCGTCGGCGGGTAGAACCACCCGTCCGCCGGGCAGCTCCAGGAGGGCTGCCAGAGCTGGGCACCCTCCTCCTGTCCTTGGCGCACCAGCTCCTGGATCTTCTGCAGCTGGACCGGCGCGATGATCGCACCCATGTCCACCGCCTTGTCCAGCGGGTCGCCGACCCTGAGGGTCTCCATCCGGGCTTTGAGCTTGCTCACCAGCCGGTCGGCGACGCCCTCCTGCACCAGGATGCGGGAGCCGGCGCAGCACACCTGGCCCTGGTTGAACCAGATCGCGTCCACCACGCCCTCGACCACGCTGTCGAGATCCGCGTCGGGGAACACGATGAAGGGCGACTTGCCACCGAGCTCGAGCGACAGCTTCTTGCCGCTCCCCGCCGTGGCCGTGCGAATGATCCGCCCGACTTCGGTCGAGCCGGTGAACGCGATCTTATCCACGTCCGGGTGAGCCACGAGGGTCTCACCGGTCCGGCCATCGCCGGTGACGATG
>JBJMOX010000438.1:0-14704 GCA_045803515.1 Gemmatimonadales bacterium | reverse complement strand
GGCGGCCCGCACGGGGGAGCAGGCGCTCCGCCGCATCGGCGAGTCCGCGTTCGATCTGATCATCTCGGATGCCCGCATGCTGGCGGGGCCCTCGGAGCTCTTCGTGCGCGCGCTCACGGAGAACTGTCCCGAGGCCGCCGGCTATCTGGTGCTGGCGCATGACGGCGACGGGGACCTGCCCGATCCCTGGCCCGGTGTCACCCCGTTTCGCGCGCGAAAGCCGTTCAACCTGCGCGAGCTGCACGCCGTCGCGCTGCAGATCTTCGCTAGTAGCCAGCCGCGCTCGCCGGCTTCCACGGCAGGACGCTGATCCGGCCGTGCACCCGGGTGGCCGCCGCGGCTGCGTCGGTGGTGGCCCAGTAGTTCCCCCCGGCCACCAGGTCGGGCGCGTCGATGAACCAGCCGGTGGCCCGGAGAAAGACGTTGCCGGTGATCTCGGTGCCGTGTCCGGCCGCGTCGATCACCAGCCCGCTTCCCACCCCATCGATCAGGTTGCCCCGGATCCGGCTGCCGGTGGTGCCTTCCAGCACGATCGCCCGCTCCAGCCCGCCCAGGACGTTGTCATCGATCCGGAACCCGCGGCTCGCCGGCGCGCCGGTGTCGGGGGCGATGACCCGGATCCCTACCCGGGCGCCGAGCAGGATATTGGACTCGATGGTGTTGTCGCTGCCATGCGCCACCATGATTCCCGATTCCCGCGCGCCGATGACGGTATTGCCCCGGATCGTCGTCGTGCTCACCCGGGTGAGGCGGAACCCGGCGGCGGTGCTGTCCGCCCGGTTCTCCAGGAAGACGACGCTCCAGGTGAACAGCGCCGCGAATCCGCTCTCCAGCGCGAGCGACGCATCATTGCGAACGATGAGATTCCCCACCGACGCACGGGTCAGCGGCGGCTCGCCGGTCAGGAGCACTCCCGTGCTCGACGCCGTGAGATCGTTGTCGGTGATGGTATTGGAGTCGCTCCCCTCGCGCAGGAGAATCGCCGCCCCGCCGCACGCCGAGCCCGTCGTCGGGCAGCGGCGGGTGCGCGCTGCCTGGTTCCGCACGACCAGGTTGTGGGATGAGCGCCAGAGATGGACGGCCCAGCCGTTGTTGCCCGAGAGGTCGTTGTCGGCCAGGTACGAATCGCGCGCCTCCACCAGTCCGATCCCGTTCTGGCTGCCTCGCGCGGTGATTCCGGTGACGCTGGCGCCCACGGTGTTGCGGAGCAGGACGGCGCCGCCGTAGCGCTCGATGGCATCGGCCCGGGCGAGGTCGAGCCGGTCGGCCGAGTCCGCCCGCTGGGGGGAGGAGCGGAGCCGCTGCGCGCGGCTGCCGGACAGATCCCCGCCGCTGATCCGGTGACCGTGACCGCCCTCGAGCCGCACGCCGAAGCGGTACCCCCGCACGGTGCCGCCGAGCAGGGTGACGCCGTCCACTCCCCGGCTCGCGATCCCGATTCCGGTGTATCGCTCCGGCACCGAATCGCCGCTCTCCAGGGTGACGCCGCTGAGATCGATACTGGTCCCCGACGACGCGGCGATGATCACACCGCGCTCCGACGGGTCCGCGATCCGGTACCGTCCGGGACAGATGCGGACCTCGCCCTGCACCTGGGTCGCGGCTCGCAGGGGACGAACGCAGGGAGCTTCGAGGATGGCCGCGCCGGCCGCGAGCAGAAGCCAGACGCTCACGGGCGCACCGGATAGCCGCGCGCCCGGAGGTAGGCCCGGGCCTCGGGAAGCGTCGAGCCCTGGAAGTGGAAGATCGTCGCCGCGAGCACGCCGTGTGCGCCGGCCTCGAGCGCCTCGGCGAGGTGCTCCAGCCGTCCCGCGCCGCCGGACGCGATCACCGGAATGGAGGTGGCGGCCGCCGCGGACGCGAGCAGCTCCAGGTCGTATCCCGCGCCCGTCCCGTCCCGATCCATCGACGTCAGCAGGATCTCTCCGGCACCCAGTGACTCGAGCTGCCGGATCCACTCGATCGCCTCCAACCCGGTCTGCTCCCGGCCGCCGTTCACCATGACCGCGAGCCGTCCCGCGACCCGCTTCACGTCCACGGCCGCCACCACGCACTGGGTGCCGAAGCTCTCCGCCAGGCGGGAAACCAGGGACGGATCGCGCACGGCGGCGGTATTGACCGACACCTTGTCCGCGCCCGCCCGAAGTGCGGCGCCCGCGTCGGCCACGGCGCGGATGCCGCCCCCGACCGTGAATGGAATGAAGATCGACTCGGCCACCCGGGTCACCATCGCGAGCGTGGTCCTCCGCTCCTCGGGACTGGCGGAGATGTCGAGGAAGACCAGCTCGTCCGCTCCCTCGGCGTCATAGCGGGCGGCCTGCTCCACCGGGTCGCCCGCGTCCCGCAGCGACTCGAAATGCACTCCCTTCACCACCCGGCCCCCGGCGACGTCGAGGCAGGGGATGATCCGTCGCGCTAGCATACCCGGAGCACGTCCTCGACCGCTCCCCCATCGCCGCCGCCGAGCAGGACGAGGATGTCCTCCAGCGCCCGTCCTTCGCGCGGCCAGGCGAAGCGCCGCAGCGCCGCCTCCGGCGGCAGCCATTCCGAGCCGTCGTGCTCGGGGCCCAGCCGCACCGTCGCGTCCGCGGGAACGAACGCCGCGAAGACCGGCACCAGCGCCACTTCATCCGACCGATGCAGATAGAACGATTCCATCCGGCTCAGGTTGTAGAGTCGAAGCGGGGTGAGACCGGTCTCCTCCTGCAGCTCCCGCAGGGCGGCGTCCGCGGGCCGCTCGCCGGCCTCGATGTGTCCATGCACCGCTTCCCACGATCCGGGGCATCGGCCACCCGCCGCACGCCGGAGCACGAGGCACTCGAGCGCCGGGCCCGTGCCGCGAAGGACGTACACGTCGACCAGAGCCACACGAATGGTGCTCACGGGCGCCACCGGGAGAAGGCGTTCAGCAGCTCGATGCCCGCGCGTTGGGACTTCTCCGGATGGAACTGCGCGCCGAGCACGTTGTCCCGCCCGACCAGCGTGGGGAACACCGTTTCGTAGTTGCCGGTGCCGAGCACGGCATCCTCCGTCAACTCGGCGGGATGAAAGCTGTGGACGTGATAGAAGAACTGCGGTCCATCCCGAAAGAGCGGCGCCAGCACGGGGTGCCGGCGGCCGGCGGCGGTGAGGTCGACCCGGGCCCAGCCGACGTGCGGCACGTGGAGCGTGGTCACGAAACGCTGGACGCTCCCTGGAAGGATGGCCAGTCCGCGCGCCTCCGGGGCCTCCTCGCTGGTGGCGAAGAAGAGCTGCAGGCCCAGACAGATGCCCATCACCGGCCGGCCGGCGGCAGCGGCGTCGCGAATGGCGTCCCCCAGGCCGGTCTTCTCCATCGTGCGGGAGGCCTGCCCGAAGTGGCCCACCCCCGGAACCACGACGTGATCCGCCGCCCGGACCGTGTCCGGGTCGGTGGTGAGGGCCGCCGAGTGCCCTCCCGCGGCGAGCGCCCGCACCACGCTGGTGAGGTTGTTCACGCCGTAGTCCACCACCACGATCACAGCGTGCCCTTGGTTGAGGGGACGCCGGTGACCCGCGGATCCAGCTCGGTGGCCGCGTCGAGCGCGCGGGCGAACGCCTTGAAGGCCGCCTCGACGATGTGGTGCGGGTTGTCGCCGCGGACCAGGTCGAGGTGGGCAGTGAGTCCGGCGTTGAGCACCAGCGCGCGGAAGAACTCGGGGGTCAGGAACACGTCGTAGTCGCCCAGCATCTGCCATTTCGGGATGTCGATCTGGTAGGTCAGATGCGGCCGGCCCGACACGTCGATCACGGCGCGCACCAGCGCCTCGTCGAGCGGCACCAGGGCATCGCCATAGCGGCGGATGCCGGCCCGGTCCCCGAGCGCACGCGCCAGCGCCTGGCCGAGCGCGATGCCGGTGTCCTCGACCGTATGGTGGCCGTCGACGTGGAGATCGCCGCGGGCTTCGACCGCGAGGTCGACCAGCGCGTGACGCGCGAGCGCCTCGAGCATATGGTCGAAGAAGCCGATGCCGGTATGCACCGCGGCCGTGCCCCGGCCGTCGAGGTCCACGCGGACGTGGAGATCGGTTTCCTTGGTCGTGCGTCTGACCTCGCCGATGCGGGGCACGGTTACCTCGACGTGCGAGGGGTGTGCGTCAGTGGCATGCGCCGATCTGTCATCCCGAGCGGAGCGAGGGATCTTGCCCGCGACTCCCGGACAACCGCCGCGGTGTTCCGATCCGGTTGAGAAGATCCCTCGCTCCGCTCGGGATGACAGTTCCCCTCGGGATGACAGCTCCGTTCACCCACCCAGAATCCCCCCCAACGCCTCCGCCACCGCCTCCATGTCCTCCGGCGTTCCCACCGAGATCCGGAGGCACTCCCCCAGCTCCGGCCCGCTGGACACATCGCGCACCAGAATCCCATGCTCCTGGTACAGCCTGGTGAACACCACCCGCGCCGGCGCCCCGGTGCAGCGGATCAGGACGAAGTTCGCCGAGCTGGGAAACACGGTGAGGCCGGGCAGCCCGGCGATGCGCCGGACGAACCGATCCCGGGTAGCGACGATCTCCCGCACCCGCCCGGCCAGCACCGGCGCATGGCGTAGCGCCGCGGCGGCGGCCGCGAGGGTCACCAGGTTCACATTGTAGGGCAGCTTGCCCTTGGCGATCTCGCGCGCGATGGCAGGATGCGCCAATCCGGCCCCGAATCGCAACCCCGCCATCCCGAACGCCTTGGAAAAGGTGCGCAGGACCACCAGCCGCGAGGTGTTGGCCAGCAGCGGCACCGCGGTCGGACCGCCGAACTCCTGGTACGCCTCGTCGCACACCACCAGAGCGCCCGTCTCCTCCAGCACCCGCGCCACCGCATTCTCCGGCAGCGGTGAGCCGGTAGGGTTGTTCGGCGAGTTCAGCACCACCACCCTGGCGCGTTCACGCACCGCCGTCTCGATGATGGCGTCGAGGTCGTAGGCGAACCCGTCGCCGAGCCGCACGGGGCAGTAGCGGCCGCCCAGCACTCCCGTGAGCAGTCGGTACAGGGAGAAGGTCGGAGTCGGGGCCACCACCACGTCGCGGCTATCCAGGGCCACGGCCAGCGTGGCCTGAATGAGCTCGTTGGACCCGTTCCCGACCAGAATGCCCTCGGGCACCCATCCGTAGTGGTCCGCCAGCCCGGCCAGAAGCTCGGGCGGCGCGAGCTCCGGATAGCGCTGCCATGGCGACCTCGCCACCTCCGCCAGGATCTCGCGCTTGAGCTCGTCGGGCAGATCGTAGGGGCACTCGTTCTGGTTGAGCTTCCGCCGGGCCGGATGGGCGGCCAGCGTGTACGCCGCCTGCGCCCGCACCGCGGGCTTGATCAGGGCCAGTCCCTCGACGCCGTCGGAGAGCACGCTCCCCGGTCCGCTGGTTTCGTCTGAGTTCGGTCGGAGGGAGGTGGGCTCGGGGGAGAGCGGGCGGCTCAAGCGCGGTGGCGGCCCAGAACCGCCTCCAGCCGCGCGGACAGGGCGCGGGCCCGGAACGGCTTGGTGATGAAGTCGTCGGCACCCAGCTCGAAGACGCGCACTTCGTTGTCCTCGTCTCCCTTGGCAGTGAGCACCACGATGGGGATCGAGCGGGTAGCCGGACGGGAGCGAAGCTGCTGCAGCACGGCGTACCCGTCCACGCCGGGCAGATTGAGGTCCAGCACGATGATGTCGGGCGCGTGCCGGTCCACCTGGTCCAGTGCCTGGATTCCGTCGCGCGCCTCGGCCACCGTGTAGCCTTCGCGCTCCAGCAGATCCTTCATGACCCGCCGAAGCTGCTCTTCGTCCTCCACCAGCAGCACGCAGGTGTCCCGGCTCGGGCCGGCCGCGGTCTCCGGCACAACCTCGTCGATGAGCTCGAGCCCGGTGGGAAAGTCGAACGAAGCGGGCGGCGAGGCCGCCACCGGTGGGGCAGCGGCCGCGGCGGGCGCTACCGGCGCGGCGGCCCTGGCGCCGCGGCCGCCGTGGCGGCCCGAAGCCGGAGGTGCCTGGCGCTCCTGCGGCACATCGGTGACCCGGAGCAGCTCGTCCACCGACGACTCGCCGGCGAGCACGTGCCGCAGTCCGCTCTCCCAGAGCGACAGCATGCCCGCGGCCCTCGCCGCCTCGGCGATCTCCTCGGCGGTTGCGCCCTTCCCGATCCGCCGCTCCAGCTCCGAGTTCATCGCCAGGACCTCCACGATGCAGAAGCGTCCGCGGTACCCTGTCATGGTGCATTCCGGACAGCCGACCGGCCGGAACAGCTTGAGGCCCGCCGGGAAGAATCGGGCGGCCCGCTCCGGCACGGGATCTGTCGCCGGCTCGCGGCAGACCATGCAGAGACGGCGCATGAGCCGCTGCGCCACCACTCCCCTGAGCGCCGCGGCGATCTTGTACGCCTCCAGCCCCATGTCCACCAGTCGGGTGACCGCGTTCGGCGCGTCGTTGGTGTGCAGGGTGGAGAGGACCAGGTGACCGGTGAGCGACGCCTGCAGGGCGATCTGCGCGGTCTCCTGGTCCCGGATCTCGCCGATCAGCACGACGTCGGGGTCCTGTCGCAGGATGGAGCGCAGCGCGGAGGCGAAGGTCAGGCCCGCCTTGTCGTGCACCTGGACCTGGACGATGTTCTGGCCCAGCCGGTACTCGACCGGATCCTCCACCGTGACGATGTTGACGCCCTCGCTCTGAATCATCCGGATCGCCGAATAGAGCGTGGTGGTCTTCCCCGAGCCCGTCGGCCCGGTGACGAGGAGGATACCCTCCTTGTGGTTGAGCAGACTCGACACCGCGAGCTGTTCGTCCGGATTGAGGCCGAGCGACTCCAGGCTCAACACCGTGGCCCGCTGGCTCAGAATCCGGATCACCACTTTCTCGCCCAGCGAGGCCGGCAGGGTGGACACCCGGAGGTCCACCGCCTCGCCGTTCACCGAGACCCGCGCCCGGCCGTCCTGCGGCCGGAGCCGGTCGGCGATGTCCATCCCGGACATGATCTTGATGCGGGAGATGAGAGGCAGACCGGCGTTCCGCGGGACCTTCATGACCTGGCGCAGGACGCCGTCGATGCGATAGCGCACCACCACGCCACCCTCGATCGGCTCGACGTGGATGTCGCTGGCCCGGCTGGTGACTCCGTCGGCCAGCATCATGTCCACCAGCCGGATGATCGGCCGCTGGCTCGCCTCCTCGGCCGTGGCGGCGGCCTCCTCCTCATCCGGGAGCTCCTTGACGTCGAAGTCGGTCTCGATGCCCTCGAGCAGCCGGTTCACCACGTCATCGTTGCGGTACATGTCCTCCAGCCGCTCGCGGATGCGGCCGGGCGACCCCAGCAGCATGCGGACCTCCAGCCCCGTGGCGAAGGCCAGCATCTTCTCGGCATCGATGTCGAACGGATTGGCGGTCGCCACCTCGAGGTAGGAGTCGGTCTGCTTGATCGGGAGCACGTTGAACCGGCGGGCGACCTGCTCCGGGACCGCTTCGGAGAGCTTGGGGTCGAGGCGCGACAGGTCGGCCGCGGGCAGCCGGAACCTGGCACCGACGGCCGCGAGAATGTCCGCGTCCACTGCCAGCTTCCGCTGCACCACCGTGTCCCAGAGTGAGACCGGCGCGGAGCTTTGCTCCTGGCGGAGCGCCGCCATTGCCGTGGCGGGCACTAGCGCTTCGATGGTCGGCGCCAACCATTCATCGGTAAACTGCATGGTTCGACTCTGGCAGGCTGGGTGAGGTCCTGCGGGACGGATGACCTCCAGGTACAGGCAAGATAAGAGAGCTACAGCAAGCCCCACCAGTCCCGATTGACGTCGACGGTCAGCCCGAATCGCCCGTCGCGCAGGCCGATACCGGCCTCGAGCCGGAGGAGGCGCATGAACCACTCCAGGGCCACTCCCGCGACCGGCCGCACGCCGTCGCTCCCGGCCCAGGGGAGCCCCGGCAGGCTTCTGCCGGTGTAGCCGGCGCTCAGGAAGGGGGCGATGGTCATCCGCCGGCCGGTGGAGGCGAACGATCCCAGCGGAAGCGCGGGCACCGGCGTCTCGAACCGCCATTCGAGATGGGCCAGCACGGCCGTCCGGCCGCCGTACGCCCGGAACGGCTCGGCGACGAGCGTGCCGCGGCCCCCCATCACAAAGCTACGATAGGCGGGTAAACCGTCCGTCCCCGCACCCACGTACCCTCTCGCCTCGAGCTCGCTCCCCCCCAGACTCGCCCGCCACGTCCCCTCGGCCGAGACCCGGCCGTAGCCCTGGGGGCCATCCCCGGCCTCGAGCGAGAGGCGGCCCTGGAGGTCCCGCCGAACGGCGATCCCCCCCGTCGACCGCTCCAGCTCCAGCCGGGCCACCCGGTAGGTGCCCGCCCCGAGCGGCGGGTTGGCACGGTAAGTCCCGGTCGCGGGCGAGGCACTCACCGCCACCGACCTGCTCTCCTCCACCTTGAAGCCGAGCCCCACCGAGCTGCGGGTGCCGAATCTCCGGCGGACCACGAGGCCCGCGGAATTGAGAAGGACGTAATCGCCGAAGTCGCTCCCTCCCTCCTGCGAGAGGATCGAGTTGAGCACGGGCGAGATGACCGGGAGATCGCTCAGATCCCGGATCCGGCGCGACGCGTCGACGGTGAGTTGCGTCGCGCCCTGGCCAATGGTCAGATCGAGCCCGCCGGTCACCCGATCGTCCGACGTTCCGTACCCCACCGTCGGACGGATCTGCACTCGGCTCTGGCCCAGTCCGAGTACTCCTCCGAAGCCGAGCGCGAGCCCCTGAACCCGGTTCACGTGGGCCACGTCGCTCACTGAGCCGGTCGCCAGCCGCCGGGACGGGAGCCCGCTCAGGGCGCGCGAGCCGGCGATCCGCTCGACCTCCACTCTCAGCGCATCCATGTCCTTCCGGTTGAGCGGCGCGGCCACACCCGCGATGGCCTGCTGCAGTGGCTCGCTCCAGGTCGAATCCGAGGGCCGCGGCCGGACCAGCCCGGCGATCGCCGGCCCGGTGAAGATCCCTGGCGGCAGCGTGGGATTGAGATCGTATCCCTCGATTTCCCACCTTCCCCGGATGATCCCCCGCGCGGGAAAGTCGAGCCAGGTCGCCCGCCGACGGATCTCGACCTCCTGCCGGTACGGCAGCCAGAATCGCCCCTCGAACTGGGCGTTTTCCAGCACGATGTCGATGTCCTCGAGCTGCCGGTCGAGGTACGCGGACGGCGTGAAGCTGAAGCGGAAGCGGACCAGCTCGGCCGTGGCGACGTCCAGATACAGCGTGCCGACCACCAGCGGCCGGGCGAAAGAGCGGGGGCGCACCTGCACCTCGCGAACCGAGGTCTCGCCGCGCGCGGTGCGGATCGCGAGCGAGTCGCCCAAGGCGAAGTCGTACAGGTCGAGGCCGGCGGGCGAGAGCGGATGGACCACGTCGCGCACTTCGTCTCCCTCGCCGATCCGGATGACGTTGCCGAAGTTGTTGGTGACGATGCCGAGGTGATCGCGGTGGTAGTGGATGTCGGTGGGGAGGAACGCCCCGTCGCGCCATCCCAGAATGACCTGCTTGCTCCGGTTGGGGGCCTGCCAATACACTTCCACGTCCAGCTCGTCGGCTTTCACCAGCCGGGGCGGACCGTTCAAGCCTTCACCGACCTGCGCCAGGAAGAAGACGAAGCCGTGGGCTCGGGTCCGGTAGCTCGCGAGGGCGGAATCGGACTGCGCCACCAGCCGGCGCTGCACGGCCCGCTGTACCAGTGCCAGCGCCGGGGGAGCGTTCCAGGCCTGCGCCGCGAGTGGTGGGCAACGACCCGCCAGCACGCCGAGCAGCGCCAGTCCCAGCGCTCTACTCACTCCGCACCTCCCTCCTTCGCAGGGGATCGATGACGGGAATATCCCGGAGCCGCTGGGGGCGGGCAAGCTGGCTCTGCCTCGCGGTCGCGTGCGGCGGCCGCGCCGCGACGGCCGGAGCCAAGCCCGGCCCCGGCGGCCTCATCCGGGTCGTTCCGCTGGACTCGGCCTTCGTGCTCGAGACGGCCGGCCCGCCTCCGCCGGACACTTCGGTCAGCTTCAATGCGGGTGTCGCTCACACCATCGTCCTGCGCCACGGACCACCCGACAACCTGGTATTCGCCGAGCTCCAGTTTCCGCCCAAGGCCTTCGCGGCCGACAGCGGCCGGCCGGTGACCATCACGATCCGCCCCCGGCCGGGTGTCTACGGCGTCGACGTGACCGCGAGCCTTCCCCTCGCCACTGGAGCTTCCCTCACCTTCAAGTACGCCCGGTATTTCTCGGCGCCCGCCCGGGCCAGAGCGGCGTACGGCACCGATGTGCTCTACGAGCGGGCCCTCGTCATCGGGCAGCTCCAGCCCGGCGGGCGGCTGGGATTGCTGCAGTCGACCCGGCCGGCATCCGACAACATCAGCTCCGCGCTCCCGGCCTCCGGCAGCTATCTCGTGGCGGCGGCAAAGTGACGACGCCCTTTGCCCGCTTCACCGAGCGCGCGCGCTCGGGCGCCGGCATGGTGCCGGTGACCCGCGAGGTGGTCATGGACGGCGATACGCCGGTGACCGCCTTCGCCAAGCTGCACCGCGGCCCCTACGGCTTCCTCCTGGAATCGCTCGAAGGGGGGGAGCGCTGGGCGAGGTACACCTTCCTCGCGACCGACCCTCGCGAGGTTTTCCGCTACCGCGGCCGGGAATGCGCTCGCTGGACCTCCGCTGGCGGCTGGGAAGTGGTCGAGACTGGCATGGCGCCTCTGGAGCACCTTGGACGGCTGCTCCGGAAGCACCCGCCGATCGTCGTCCCCGGCCTGCCCCGCTTCACCGGCGGTGCGGTGGGCTATCTGGGGTACGACATCGTCCGGACCATCGAGGAGCTGCCCGACGCGCCACCCGATGATCGCGACCTGCCGGACGCCGTCATGATGGTGGCCGACACGCTGCTGGTGCTCGACAACCTCTACAATCGCGCGACGGTGATCGCCAACGTGGAGGTGCCGCCCGGCGCGGAGGAGCGCGAGCTCGAGCGGCTCTACGCCGGCGCCGAGGCTCGGATCCAGAGCTGGCTCGACCGGCTCGGCGCGCCGGCCACGCTGCGGCCGCTCGCCCTCGAGCCCGGGCCGCCGTTGCCCGCGACGACGTCGGCCTATCCGGACGGGCGTTTCCAGGACGACGTGCGACGGATCAAGGAGTACATCGCGGCGGGAGACACGTTTCAGACCGTCCTTTCGCGGCGGCTGGAGCTCCAGGCGCCCGATCCCTTCCTGACCTATCGCTATCTCCGCGCGCTCAACCCGGCCCCTTATCTCTACTATCTCCACTGCGACGAGATCCGGATCATCGGCAGCTCGCCCGAGATCCTGGTGCGAGTAGAGGAGGGCGAGGTGACCCTGCGGCCGATCGCGGGCACTCGGCCTCGCGGCGCGGACGACGACGAGGATCTGGCCCTCGCCGACGAGCTGACCGCCGATCCCAAGGAGCGAGCCGAGCACCTGATGCTGGTCGACCTGGGCCGGAACGACGTAGGACGGGTCGCCGAGTACGGCTCGGTCCGGCTCACGGCGTTCATGGCCATCGAGCGCTACTCCCACGTCATGCACCTGGTGAGCGAGGTCCGCGGCCGACTCCGTCCCGAGCTCGACGCGGTGGCGGCGCTCGCCGCCTGCTTCCCGGCAGGAACTGTCTCCGGCGCTCCCAAGGTCAGGGCGATGCAGATCATCGACGAGCTCGAGCCGGTGCGGCGCGGCCCCTATGCCGGCGCGGTGGGCTACATCGGCTGGGGGTGCCGCACCATGGACACGGCGATCGCCATCCGCACCTGCGTCATGAGCGGCGGACGCGCCTGGATCCAGGCGGGTGCCGGGATCGTCGCCGACTCCGACCCCGAGTCCGAGTGGCGGGAGACCGAGGCCAAGGCCCGCGCGGTGCTGCTGGCGCTGGCGCTCGCGGCGAGGCAGGCGCAGGAGCCCCCCTTCCCTTGACAGCTGCTTGACTGGGTCGGACGATCTTGGCTCCGTTCTCGTGGCACGGCAACACGCGCCGGCCTATACGGGGCCGACGCCGGTGGGCTGCCGCCGCGGCCTCGGCTCAGCCCGCCAGCCGGTCAGCAGGGAGGGTCCTCGCATGCATCCATTTAGACTCTTTTTCGCCCCTTCCGTGCCCCGCCGATTCGCTCGCGTTGCTTCGGCGTTTTGCATACTCTTCCTGCCAGCAGCGTTCGGTTGCGGCGAGGACGCCCCGGCACCCCTGAGTCCGACCGAAACGCCACCCGCCATCGAGACTGCTGCAACCGCCAGCGCCATCTGGCAACCGCGAGCCGACTATCCGACGGATCTGTACGAGGCCGTGAGTGCCGCGTACACCAATCCCAGCACCCTCAAGTCCACTCTGTACGTGATCGGCGGCGCGCTCAAGCAGGGCGGGCCGGCCGGCTCACTCACGGATGCCGTACGGGCCTACAATGTGTCGGCAAATACGTGGTCGACTAAGGCGAAGCTACCGGTCGTGCTGAAGGCCGCGAACCAGGCGGTCCAGCTGAACGGAAGGATCTACGTTGCCGGGGGCGAGACCCGGTACCGGGACCAGATCCGGGACGTGTGGCGCCTCACCACCTCGAAGACGCTGTACGTGTACGACGTCGCCCAGAACAGCTGGACCCGGAAGGCGGATATGCCGGTAGAGGGCGTTGGCGGAGTGGCGGCAGCGTACAACGGCTTGATCTACGTGGCCGCGACGTGCTATGACGAGACGCTCTGCGGCGACACCTACCATGGGCCGTGTGGCGCTACAATCCGAGCACGGATCGCTGGATCCTGGAAAGCCGTGTACCGAACGGTGAAACTTCGAGGCCAGCGGGTGGGATCATTGGCGGGAAGCTCTATGTCGTCGACGACCTGGGAGCCACGGACATCTACAACTTGGCCACGAAGGTATGGACCACGGGACCGCAGCGCCTGTTCACGACGTGCTCGGGAACCTCCACCACGTTTCAAGCCAAGGTGTACATCGCGAATTGCGTGAACGACTCCGGGACGGGTGAAGCCATGCTCGTGCTCGATCCGAAGGCCAACACGTGGACGCAACTGCCGGCTGCACCGGAAGGGGCCTACGCCACGATGTCGCGGGTAGGCGTGAACGGTCTCAACCGGCTGGAGCTGGTAGGCGGAGTCAAGGCCGGGAGTAATTGGCAATACGCACCGTAAACTGACCTGTGATAAAAAAGGGGCGACGAGAGTCGTCGGCTTCGTGGCTCGCCTCGTTCACCTGGCGCTCGCAGCGGGGGAACCGGAATAACCCCTATATTCAGGCATGTCTCCCTACCGCCTGGTCAGCTCCGAAGGCGACCAGAGTTTCGAGCTCCCCCCGGGCAAGAGCGTGGTCGTCGGCCGGGGCCTGGGGAGCGACATTCCGCTCTACGATCCCACCATCTCCCGCAGGCATGCCGAGCTGACGGCCGGTCCCGACGGCGTGCAGGTCACCGATCTGGGAAGCTCCAACGGGACCTGCATCAACGGAACCCGGATGACCAGCGGCCGGCTCCGGGCGGACGATTCGATCACCTTCGGCAAGGTGGTGTTCCGGCTCCGCGCGGCCCGTCCCTCGGATGGCGGCAGCCCGCTGGCCGCGGAGGCCGGGACGCCGGCCGGCCAAATCGTGCGCCAGCTGGTGGTGGCCGGCGGTGTCCCGCCGGGCATCACCAGCCGCGACGGCCCCAATGCGGGCAGTCAGCTCCGGGTCCCGGCAACCACGGGCGAAGCGCGGCAGGCGATGAAGCTGTCGATGCTGCTCGACGTCTCCCAGAAGTTGTCCGCCGAGCTCGATCTGGAGAAGCTGCTGCGCACCGTGGTGGACATGACGTTCGAGATCATGAACGTGGACCGGGTCACCATCGTGCTCAGGAACGAGCAGACCGGCGAGCTGGTGCCCACCATCTCCCGGAGCCGCCTGGGCGACGTCCACGTGCAGCCGGTGCCGCGCTCCATCGCCGAGAAGGTGATCGAGGAGCGGATCGCAGTCGTCTCTCAGAACGCGGCGGCCGACTCCCGGTTCAAGGGCCAGTCGATCGTGATGCAGAGCGTGCGGAGCGCCATGTGCTCTCCACTCATGGCTTCCTCCGACCGGGTGCTGGGGCTCCTGTACGTCGACAATCTCAGCACGCCCGACAGCTTCACCGATGAGGACCTGCAGTTCCTGGTGGCATTCAGCGGGCTGGCCGCGCTGGGGATCAAGAACAGCCGCTACGCCGACCAGATCCGCCGCGAGGCGATGGTGCGCTCCAACTTCGAGCGCTACTTCGCGCCCAACGTAGCCGCCGAGATCGCCCAGCAGGAGAGCGCGACGCCGCTGGGCGGGGACCGGCGGCCGGTGACGGTGCTCTTCAGCGACGTGCGCGGCTTCACCGCCATCGCGGAGTCGATGCAACCCGACGCCATCGCGCGGCTCCTGAGCGAGTACCTGAGCGAGATGGTGGAGGTGATCTTCGAGCACGGCGGGACGCTGGACAAGTTCATCGGCGACGCGATCATGGCGCTGTGGGGCGCGCCGATCGCCCATCCGGGCGACCCCGACAGCGCCATCCACGCCGCGGTGGCGATGCAGCGGGCCATTGCCGAGCTCAATCAGCGCTGGGCCAGCCAGGGGCGACCGGAGATCGGGGTCGGCATCGGGATCAACCACGGCGACGTCTTCGCCGGGAACATCGGCAGTCACCGCCGGCTGGAGTACACCGTGATCGGCGACGCGGTGAACGTGGCCGCTCGGCTCTGCGCCGAGGCGGGTCCGGGC
>JBJMOX010000437.1:0-3125 GCA_045803515.1 Gemmatimonadales bacterium | reverse complement strand
GTGGCGCGGCGGCGACGGAACTTACCTCGAGGCGCAGGGACCTAGCTTCCGCAGGGTGGCGGTGACGCCCCGGTGCATTTCGTTACCCTGATGTCAATCGCCAAAGTTGCATCGCTCGATACGGCAGAGGACGAATACGGCGACCGCCATCCCGCCGAGTGTGAGGCCTACGGACCGCCAGAGCCCGGCTGATGGATCGCCGATGCGGAGTGAGTCGACCGCGACTTCCGGAACGGAGACCCGGCAGGAGTCGCAGTCTATTGGCTGCAGGAATGGTATCCCGCTCACCGAGTCGGCTGACCACCGCACCGAATGCCAACGGTGCAGGCGGCCCTGAGACCAGAGCTGGACCTGCTGCCGTGGGGCTGGGGTCGGTCGCGCGCCTGCCTCGATCCGGCGCCATCCGGCGCCGCACCCAGGGGCCAGCGCCGCGAGCGCGAGGAGCAGCCAGGCCCGGTACCGACAGCGTCGCTGAGGAGAGTGCGGGAGCTGATGGGTGGAGGGCATCGCCAGCTCATGGGTGAGAGGTCAACCGCACTCTGCGCCCCCGGCGTCCCTTCAGCGTGACCCCCGCGGCCTCTAGCCCCGCGCGTGCAGCCGACAAGCGCGTTCGCCGGAGGTTCCCCCAAACGCTCGGTAGAAGGCGCAAGTGGCGCAAGGTCCGCTCGGACGATATGATCGTGAAGAACCGTGCGCCGACATGATCATCCTGACGGACCGAGGCCTCCGGAGGGACCGCCGCTGGAAATCGAGTACGAGATCACCCGAGAGGACCTCTACGCCTTCCAGTGGCGAAGCGTGTTTGGCTCACCCCGAGGCCGGCGCGCCAGGCGCAACGTCTCCCTCGGCTGGCTCCTGGCGGTGGTGCTGATGGCCATCGTGCCCGCCATCGGCGCCGACGGCTTCGTGATCTCGCGCGTGAGCTTCACCTTCATCGCCATTGCAGTTCCGGTCGTGTTCCTCTTCCAGTGGTGCCTGGAGCGCTGGCTGGCGCGGGGCGCGATCCGCCAGTTGCTCAATCAGGAGAGGCAGGATAAGGGCCAGCTCGGGAAGCACCGGCTGGTCCTGGATGAGGAAGGGATCCGCGAGAGTACCGCGGTCGGCGAGTCGCGCACCAGATGGGCCGGCGTGGATCGCGTCGAAGAGAACGCGGACTACATCTTCATCTACACCACCCCGGCGGCCGCGCACGTGATCCCCAAGCGCGCGTTCACGGACCCGCAGCAGGCCGAAGCTTTCTACCAGCTCAGCCGAGCCCGCAAGGCGGACGGGTGACCTCAACGCCGCTGGTTCACTTCCTCGAGGAGCAGCGCCGCCACCGCCGTACCAGCACGTTCTCGGCGGCCCTGGTCGTGGTGGTCCTCGCCGTGTCCGGCATCCCTCTCTCCGTCATCATCTCCCCGCTGCTGCTGGCCGCCGCCGCCGTGCCGGTCTACCTCGCGGACCTCGTGTTCGACATCCCGGCGGGGGTCACCGGGTGGCTCGACCGCGCGTTCCACCTGCTGCCGACCATCTGGTCGGCGGCTCGGCGGCCGGACATGGATCTGCCGTGGGACTGGCTGGTCGGGTTCTTCGTGCTGCCCGGGCTCGTGGTCATGGTGCTGCTCTGGGCCATTGTTCGCCTGATCTTCCGGCGCGCCGGAGTCGGCGGCGTGCTCCGCCGGCTCAAGGCGCGGCCGCCCCGTTCCGGTGACCTGGCCGGGCAGCGGCTGGCCAACCTGGTGCAGGAGGTGGCGGTGGCCGCCGGGGTGCCGCCGCCGCGCGTGCTGCTGATCGACGCGAAGGCGGCGAACGTGGGCGCGGCCGGGCTCAGGATGGACGACGCGACGGTCGTCGTCACGCGGGGATTCGTGAACCGGCTCCCGCGGGACGCGCAGCAGGCCGTCATCGCGCACGTGATGGGGTCCGTCGGGAATGGGGACCTGACCCTCGCGGCCGAGATCCTGACCCTTATCCAGGTGTGGGGGCTGGTCTCGCTGATGCTCGAGGCGCCGTTGGTGGCGCCGGCACGCGCCAGCCTGAGGCAGGTCGGCCGGACGGCCATGGATACCCTTCGGGGTCGGGCCGATGCATCGAGTCGGGAGCTGGCGGTCGACACTCTGATGGCGGGCGCAACCTTCGAGAACCTGGACTCCGATGAGTTCGAGCGGTTGCCGGATGCGCACCCGATGGTGCTGCTGTTCGGCTACCTGCCGGTCCTGGTCACGATGGGCCCCGCGGCCATCGCGGGCAAGGCCATCATCTGGTTCACGGTATTCCTCATGAGCCCGTTCGTGTCCGCGCTGTGGCGGACCCGCCGGAAACTGGCGGATGCCACGGCCGTCCAGCTCACGCGCTATCCGGCAGCGCTGGCCGACGCGTATCGGACCCTCGCGGGCCTCGACATGAAGGTGAGGGGCGCGGTGGCGGTGCACTTTCTCTTTCCGGTGTGGGATCCCGCGGTGGACCGGGACCAGACCCGGAGCGAGGTGACCACGGTGCTGCTGCACATGCACCTCCCGCTCGAGCCGCGGCTCCGGCGGCTGGAGCGCCTCGGCGCGAGCGCGGATGGTGCGCCGCTGGCGACGCCGGACCCGGGGCACACCTGGCGCGAGATCGCCGCGGGGGCGGGGTGGCTCGCGGTTGGGGCGGTGATCCTCGCTGGGGTCGTGGCGCTGAGTGCGGTGGGAGCGGCGGCGGTGCTGTACGCGCTCGGATGGTTGCTGGACGAGGTGCTGGTGGCGTTCCCGCGGTGGATCGCAGGGGTGTGGAGCTAAGGCCATGTCGACTATCGAACTAGGCCTCGACACCTTCGGCGACGTCACCCTGGACACGGAGGGCCGACGTCTTTCGCAGGCCCACATCCTCCGCGACGTCCTCGCGGAGGCCGAGCTCGCCGACCAGCTCGGCGTGGACTTCATCGGCGTCGGCGAGCACCACCGCCCCGACTTCGCCATCAGCGCCCCTGAGGTCGTCCTGGCCGCCATCGCCACCCGCACCCAGCGCATCCGTCTCGGTACCGCCGTCACCGTCCTCAGCACCGACGACCCCGTCCGCGTCTACGAGCGCTTCGCCACCCTGGACGCCGTCTCCCACGGCCGCGCCGAGGTGATCCTGGGGCGCGGCTCGTTCACCGAGTCGTTCCC
>JBJMOX010000436.1:0-4846 GCA_045803515.1 Gemmatimonadales bacterium | reverse complement strand
GGCGCCACGCGCATAGTCGGTGAGTCCGGCGCGTTGCCACCCGGTCGCACGGACCCAGGGGGAGGCAAGTGCGGCGACGACGCCGACTCCGAGCAGGTTGAGCGCGAAGAGCGTTGGTGAGTCGCGCCAGATGAGCGCGATGCCCAGCAAGGCGAGCGGCAGGCCCAGCGGCGCCAGCCGCGCCGGACGCGGGACGATACCGGCCAGCGCCAGCGCCCCGAACGCCTGCACCAGGACGGCCAGTCCGAGCACCACATCGAGCCGGCCTGGAACCGTGTGCACCAGGACATCGGCGGCCACGCCGACGCCGAGGGCGGCTGCCAGCAGCGCCAGCCCGACTCGGGTCCGTGGAGGCATGCTCAGCGCACCGCTGCGTCCGGGAGCCCACCGAACCGCCGCTCCCGCCGGGTGAACTCGCCCACCGCGGCGCGCAGCTCCTCAGGTCCGAACTCGGGCCACATCAGGGGACTGAAGAACAGCTCGGCGTAGGCAGCCTCCCAAAGGAGGAAGTCGCTCAGGCGACGCTCCCCACCGGTGCGGATCAGCAGATCGAGCTCCCGCACCGGGGTACCGTGGTCCACGATCGCAAGCAGGCGCCCGAACGACTCGCGCGACGGCACCGTCTCCGGGCGAAGGCACTGGGCCGCCCGGAGGATCGCGTCCCGCGCCGAGTAGTCCAGCGCGATGCGGAGATGCAGCCGCTCGCCGGCCGCGGTGGCGCGCTCGGCCGCTTCCATGGTGCGCCGGAGAGTATCAGCGAGCCGGTCCCGGCGCCCGATGATTTCCAGCCGCACGCCCTTCTCACTGCAGCGCGCCGTCTCGACCCGGAGGTACTCCCGGAAGAGGCGCATCAACCAGCTCACTTCCGTCGGCGGCCGGCGCCAGTTGTCCGCGGAGAAGGCGAACAGGGTGAGCACGCCGATGCCCGCATCGGGCGCCGCCTCGACGATCCGGCGCACTACCGCCGCCCCCTCGCGGTGGCCCGCCGAGCGGGAGAGGCCCTGCCGGGTGGCCCAGCGGCCGTTGCCGTCCATGATGATGCCCACGTGGATGCCGGACGGGGTCGATGGCTGCGAAGCGCTTTGCTTCATAAAGTCGGTCCTCAAAAAAAGGGGCGGGTCAGCGCTCGCGGGTACTGCGGATCAGCGCTTCCATGTGCGCGAGGTAGCGCTCCAGCGCCTTGCGGCCGGCGGAGCTCAGCCGGTATTCGGTCCGGGGCACCCGGCCCTCGAACGACTTGGTGCAGATGATGTAGTCGGCCTCCTCCAGCTTCCGCGCGTGCACGCTGAGGTTGCCGTCCGTCGTGTCCAGCAGCCGCTTGAGCTCGTTGAAGCTCAACGATTCATTCACGGCGAGCGAACTGACGATGGCGAGGCGCATGCGTTCGTGAATCAGGCGGTCGAGCTCGAGCGGCCCATGGACCGCGCCTCCGCGGAGTCCGCGCAACGGCTGCGCCGCCGCCCGGCCCTCGGAATCCTTGGGAGCGAGATTGGACTTAGCCACCATACCTCCGTGCGATGAGCAGGCCGAAAACGATGTGCAGGCCGCCGAACCCGACCGCCATGAGCGGGTTTCCCCAGCCGGCGGGCCCGAACAGGGCGACCACCCCGAGCGCCATGAAGCAGAGCCCCATGAGGGGCACCACCCGGACCGAGAAGGCGCCGCCGGTCACGACGCCGGTGCCGTAGAGCAGGAGCCAGGTGCCGGGCAGGCTCTGGTACAGACCGGCACGGACCAGAACGCCGGTGAGCAGCGCCCCGACCACCAGCGGAGGCACGTAGCTCAGCACGAACCGGCGGCCGGAGTAGGAGAAGACCACGGTGCCCGCGCGCCGCGCCTTGGTGGCCATGGTCCAGCCGCCGAGGGTGAGCGCCATGACGGCGGTGCCCAGCCAGGCAACCATCCACTCGCGCGGGCTGATCCGGGTACTGGCCACCGCCGAGGCGCCGAGCGCCAGCACCCCCATGCCGACCCCGCCCCACCCCGGGACCGCCGTGAAGGCGGTGGCCCGCTCCATCGTCTGCCGGATGAAGGAGAGGTTGTCCATCGCCCGGGCGTGGAGCGCGGGCGAATCGATACGGGGCGGAGGCAGGCGCTGTGGTGAGGCCATGGTCCAAGCTAACGCCCGGGTTCGTTCTCAGCAAGTACTTTGCGGTGTAAAGTCACCCCGCCTCGATGACCACTGCCGTGCCGTAGCAGAGCACCTCCGTCACCCCCTGCATCACCTCGGTCGCATCGTAGCGCACCCCGATGACCGCGTTCGCCCCTTCCTGCTCGGCATGCGTCAGCATCATCTCGAAGGCTTCCACCCGCGTCCGCTCACACAGCTCCGAGAACAGTGTGATGTTGCCACCCAGGATGGTCTGGAGCGACCCGCCGATGGTGCCGAAGATCGAGCGCGAGCGCACCGTGATCCCGCGCACCACCCCCAGCGTCTGGACGACGCGGTAGCCGTCGAGGGTAAAGGCGGTCGTCGTCAATCGGTGATCCATGGCTCAGGCCGCCTTGAGATCGGAGGTACACTCGGGACAGCGGAGAGCCGCCAGCGGTATCGGCATCTTGCAGTAGGGACAGTCCTTGGTGCTCGGCGCGGCGGCCGCGTCTTTCGGCTGGAGCCGGTTGGCAGCGCGCACGATGAGGAACACGGCGAAGGCGACGATCAGGAACGCGATCACACTGTTGATGAAAAGCCCGTAATTGATCGTCACCGCGCCAGCCGCGTGCGCTTCGGCCAGGGTGGAGTACGGCGGTGGGGCCTTGGGACCGTCCTTCAGCCGCACGAACAGATTCGAGAAGTCGACGTTGCCGAGCGCCAGACCGATCGGAGGCATGATGACGTCGTCGACCAGTGACTTGACCACAGTCCCGAAAGCCCCACCGATGATGATGCCGACGGCGAGATCCAGGACGTTGCCGCGCATCGCGAATGCCTTGAATTCCTTCAACATGGGCACCGCCTGTTGGGGTGAAGAAGGGAGCGAAAGCGATGAGGATATACAGCAAACCCCGCCGGCATGGTAGTGCCGGCGGGGCAGACGTGTGCGAGATCGGTGCGCACCCTCATTGGAAGATGGAGAAGAACCTGCTGAAGGCGCGCCTCGCGCGAGGCGTGAGCCGGGTCCGGCGCCACGCGTCCGCCGCCTTGCGGAACACCTCGCCCTGGGTGGGATACGGGTGAATGGTCGTGCCAATCCTGGCGAGTCCCACGCCGGCCGTCATGGCGAGCGCGAGCTCGCCGATCATCTCTCCCGCGTGCTCCGCCACCAGGGTCGCGCCGACGATCCGGTCCCGGCTCCGCTCGTGGTGGACTCGGAGGAAGCCGGCCTCCTGCCCGTCGAGCACCGCGCGGTCCACCTTCTCGAGTGGCACCGTGATGGTCTCCACCCGATATCCGGATTCGGCCGCCTGTCCGAGCGTGAGCCCGACCCGAGCCACCTCGGGGGAGGTGTACGTCACCCGAGGCATGATCAGGCGGCTCGCCTTCCCCCCTCCCAAACCGAAGAAGAGCGCGTTCCCGACCACGAGACGGGCATGCGCGTCGGCGGCGTGGGTGAACCGGTCCTCGGAGCAGACATCGCCGACGGCGAAGATGCGGCGGTTGCTGGTACGGAGCCGGTCGTCCACCCTGACGCCACGAGGCCCGAAGGCGACCCCGGCGGCCTCCAGGCCGAGTCCCTCGACGTTGGGAACCCGGCCGGCGGCCAGCAGCACCTGGTCGCCGGCGATCTCCTCCGTGCGGCCGTCGCGCTGCACGTGCAGCACCTGCGCGCTCCCGCGCAACTCGGCGCGCAGCACCTGCGCTTCGGCAAGGAGCCGGATCCCGTCGCTCTCCAGCGAGCGGGCGACGACCTGCGCCGCCTCGGGGTCCTCACGGGGGAGGATATGCGCCTGCTCCTCGATCAGCGTCACCCGGGCACCGAAACGAGCGAACGCCTGCGACATCTCGCAGCCGTTCGGACCGGCCCCGATCACGACGAGATGCCCGGGCAGCTCGGTGAGGCCGAAGATCGTCTCGTTGGTCAGGTACCCGGCGCGCTCGAGCCCGGGGACGCGCGGGATGGCGGGCCGGGAGCCCGATGCGATGACGGCGCGACGAAAGCGCAGCACCCGACCGTCCACCGTCACGGCATCGCGCCCGGTGAACTCGCCCTGGCCCAGGAAGACATCGACGCCGAGCTCGCCGTAGCGCTCGGCCGAGTCCGCCCGGCTGAGCCCGGCGCGGATCCGCCGCATCCGCTGCATGACGCCGGCGAAGTCGCCGGTGCCGACCGTTCTCGGTCCCCCGAAGTCCCGGCTCGAATCGAATGCGGTCCGCCACGACCGGGCCGCGCTGAGGATCGCCTTGGACGGGACACAGCCGACGTTGAGGCAGTCGCCACCCATGAGGTGCCGCTCGACCAGGGCGACCCGCGCACCCAGGCCGGCGCCGATCGAGGCGATCATCAGACCACCCGGCCCGCCGCCGATCACCACCAGGTGATAGCTAGAGCGCGGCACGCTGGCCGACGTTCAACGCCTGGAGGGCGCGCCGGGCGGCGCGGGTCACGATGGCCACGACCGCGATGGTAGCCACCAGCCCGATGCCGAGCAGCGCGTAGTAGCCACGGGAGCCCCGGATCGGATTGGGGCCTGCCAGGCGCGCGACGTCGCCGACCGCCTTACCCCAGTAGACATAGAGAAAGGTTCCCGGCAACATGCCCAGCGATGCGATCAGGTAGTCGGTGAACCGCACGGTGGTAAGACCGAGGGCGTAGTTCAGCAGATTGAAAGGGAAAACGGGAGAGAGGCGAAGCAGGAACACGATCTTCCGGCCCTGGTCGCCGATGGCCCGATCGATGGCGGCGGC
>JBJMOX010000435.1:0-3693 GCA_045803515.1 Gemmatimonadales bacterium | reverse complement strand
CGCCACGAACTCCGCCAGCCCCTTCTTCGCCTGGATCTTGGTGATCGCCGCCGTCAACGTCGTCTTCCCGTGGTCCACGTGCCCGATCGTCCCCACGTTCACATGCGGCTTCGTCCGCTCAAATTTGGCCTTGGCCATGGTCGCGTCGTTCCAGAGTTCGTTTGGATGCCTGGTTCGGCGGAGAGGTCGGTCTTCTCCGTCGCTTCCGTCGTCTGCTCAAGCTCGCGCGCGGGATTGAACCGCGGACCTCATCCTTACCAAGGATGCGCTCTACCAACTGAGCTACGCGAGCGATCCGGCCCTCTTACAATCGTCGGTCTACACCGCCTGCTTCACGCATTCTGCTTGACGCATTCTGCTTGACACATTCTGCAAGCGGGCGACGGGACTCGAACCCGCGACCCTCAGCTTGGAAGGCTGATGCTCTACCAACTGAGCTACACCCGCATCTCCCACCATGCCCGTCCGACCGACTGCCCGCGTCCCGCCGTGAGTGGTGGGGGTAGGATTCGAACCTACGTAGGGCGTTAGCCCGGCAGATTTACAGTCTGCTACCATTAGCCACTCGGTCACCCCACCGAGCCTACACCCGACCCTGCGAGTCACCCGCATCTGAGACAGAACCCCGCCGGCGAAGAAGCGGGGTCCGTTCATGCGAGGGTGTCGGCACCACCGAGCTGACGAGGGGAATCGAACCCCTAACCTGCTGATTACAAATCAGCTGCTCTACCGATTGAGCTACGTCAGCAAGAGAACAGGCCGAATTAGACAGACCCGTATCATAGAGGGCAAGTTGGCGTGAGTCAATGGCCTTGGCCCCAACTTCGGACCACCTCGACCGACCCGTCCCGAGCATCCCGCACCTCCCACCCCGAGGCCTTGAGCAAGGCACGAATCCGGTCCGCTTCGGGATAGTTCCGGGCGGTCTTGGCCTCCCGGCGACGAACGGCCCAGCGGAGGGCCCAGGCCTGCTGCGCGTGCTCGCTGGCGTCATCGGGCGGAGTGTCGGCCGGTCCGGCTTCGTTCGGCGGTCCTCCCTCCCCGGCCGATGCTCCTACCTTGAGTATCTGCACTTCCGAGGTCACTCCCAGCACTCCTTCCGCGCGCTCCCAAGCCCTGAGCGCTCTCGGTCCGGGCTGCTGCCCGGCGTCGAGCGCCGCGTTGGCCGTGCTCGCGAAGGTGAACATCGCCGCCACGGCTCGCGGGGCGTTGAGGTCGTCGTCCAATGCCTCTGCGAGCTCCCGGTCGAGCCGCCCGGCCGCCTCCGCGAACGGCGCCGCGTCCGTCTCGGCCCGGCCGGAGAGCAGCCGGTTCTGCAGCTCTCCCAGCCGGCGAGAGCCTTCCCGCGCGCTCGCCAGCCCCTCGTCGGTCAGATCGAGCTGCTGCCGGTAGTGCACCTGGGACATCAGCAGCCGGATGGCGCCCGCATCGACGCCGTCTTCTCGCAGGTCCCGCGGCGTGGTGATATTCCCGTACCGCTTGGACATCTTCTCGCCTCCGATCTGGAGGAACTCGCCGTGCACCCAAAAGCGGGCGAAGAGCTCCTGGCCGGTAAAGGCGCAGCTCTGCGCGATCTCGTCTTCATGGTGGGGGAAGATCAGGTCCACGCCGCCAGCATGGATGTCGAGCACGTCGCTCCCCCGGTTTCGGCGCAGCAGCTCGAGCGCCATCGCGGAGCATTCGAGGTGCCAGCCAGGCCGGCCTCGGCCGAACGGAGCATCCCACACGGCGCCGACCGCCTCATCCTGGGGGCCGGCTGCTTTCCAGAGCGCGAAGTCCCGCGCGTCCTCCTTGGAGTATTCGTCGGCGCTGACCCGGGCACTGGCCCCCGCCTTGAGTTGCCGGCGGTCCAGCCGCGAGAGCTTGCCGTAGGCCGGAAACCTGGCAATGGCGAAGTAGACCGATCCGTCGTCCCCCCGATAGGCGATGCCCTTGGCCAGCAGCCCCTCGACCAGCGTGATCATCGGCGCGATGTAGTCGGTTGCCCGGGGATAGACAGTGGCGTCCTTGATCCGGAGATATCGTCGGTCCTGGTGAAAGGCCTCGACGAAGCGCTCGGTATACTGGCGGAGCGGCACGCCCGCCTCTGCGGCGGCGGCGATGATCTTGTCGTCCACGTCGGTCAGGTTCATCACCTGGAAGACGTCGTACCCGCTCGCCTCCAGCCAGCGGCGCAGCAGGTCCTCGAAGAGGAACGTCCGAAAATTGCCGATGTGGGCGTAGTTGTAGACGGTGGGCCCGCAGGTGTACATCGACACCCGGCCGGGCTCGAGCGGCTGGAATTCTTCGATCTGGCGGGAGAGCGTGTTGTAGAGCCGAAGGGTCACGCGCCCGCAGCTCCCGCCGCCGCCGTGACGGCGTCGGAGGCTGACCCGCCCTCCACCCGGACGTGCACCTTGCGCTGCGGGAAGGGAATCTCGACGCCGTCCCGGTCGAACCGGTTCTTGATCCGCCGGCGGAACTCGCGCGCCACGGTCCACTGGGAGCCGGGCTGGGTGCGGATCAGGGTGCGGATCACCACCGAGCTGTCGCCCAGCGACTCCACGCCCACCACCTCGGGCGCTCCGTCGAGCTGCAGGCTCCAGATCCGGTCGGTGGCGAGCTGCGCCGCCTCGTCCCGGATGATCCCGAGCGCACGGTCGATGTCCTCGTCGTACGCGATCCCCACGTCCACCACCGCGCGGGACCACCCGCGGGTCTTGTTGCTCACCGTCTTGATTTCGCTGTTCGGCACCACGTGCATCACGCCTTCCCCGTCCCGGAGCACGGCCACCCGGAGGGTCATCTTCTCGACCACCCCGCTCTTCCCCGCGATCTCGATCACGTCGCCGATGGCGAACTGATTCTCGAACAGGATGAAGAAGCCGGAGATGACGTCCTTGACCAGGCTCTGGGCGCCGAAGGAGACCGCCAGTCCCAGGATCCCGGCCCCGGCCAGGATCGGCCCGATGTCGATGAAGACGTTGAAGGTGAGCAGCAGGGCGATGACCACGATGACCACCCGCCCGACGCTCCGGAGCAGCTGGGCGATGGTATGGCCCCGCCGCTCGCGGAGCGTGGTGACCGAGTCATCGCCGTCGTCGACCGCGATCTCGATGCGGCGTGCCGTGAGGCGCACCACCCGGTAGGCGAGCCACGCCAGCACCCAGATCCCGAGCACCCGCGCCCCGTCACGGATCAGCTCCTCCCCGTCGATCTTGAGGATCTCGCCTAGACGGCGCAGAACTTCACCGAAGGTGAAGAGCGGAAGGCTGCTAGCGGCTAGCATGGAGGCGGGGTGATCGCACGGCCCTAACCTAGAGGGCCGGGCGCCGCCGCGTCAACCGCGATAATCGATCCAGGTGGCGAGCACCGGCAGGCGTTCCGCGGCGCAGAGCCCCAATGCCTCTTCCGCCGAGCCCGTGCCGAGCGGGACGGCGATCCGACCGCCGCTGACGCGGAGGCCGGGGAAGAGCAGCCGAAGCTCGTCCAGCCCTGGCAGGAACGGCGCTCCGGTGATGATCTGCAGTGTGCGCCAGCCGATCAGCCGCTGCCCATCCATGACGGTAACGCGCCCGGCATCCCGCACCGCCACCCGGCCACAACGCCGGAGTAGCAGGCCGAGATCGGCGCTCGCCAGGAGGGCGCGCCGCTCCGCCCGGAGGCGGAGTGGGCGCGTGCAGCCACGAAGCCACACCCCGAGGAGCTCTCCGG
>JBJMOX010000434.1:0-8775 GCA_045803515.1 Gemmatimonadales bacterium | reverse complement strand
CGGGGCAGGGCGGACCGGCACCTGGTCAGCGCTGGAGCCGTATGGTGTCGTACCGGACCTGATGACGCTGGGCAAGGGGATCAGTGGCGGCTATGCCCCGCTGTCGGCCGTCGTGGCCCCACGACGGCTGGTGGACGTGCTCGCCGGCGGGTCGGGCGCGCTGCTGCATGCGCAGACCTTCTCCCATCATCCCGTGCTCTGCGCCGCGGGCGTGGCCACGTTGCGCTATCTGCGAGAGCACCGGCTGATCGAGCGATGCGCCGAGATGGCACCGCTGTTTCACGGCCGGCTGGCAGGGCTGCGTGAGCTGCCGTTCGTGGGCGATGTACGGGGCCGTGGACTCCTGGCCGGCGTCGAGTTCGTGGCCGACCAGAGCACCCGAGCCCCGTTCCCTCGCTCGATCCGGTTCGCGGAGACCTTCGCCGCCGCGGCGCTCGAGGCGGGGCTCGTCGTCTGGCCCAACGTAGGGCAGGCCAATGGCCGGGATGGCGATCTCGCCATGCTCGCGCCGCCGTTCGTGGTGACGGAATCCGAAATCGACGAGATCGTCCGACTCTTCGGCCAGGCGCTTCGCGCCGCCGGAGAGCAAATCGGAGCCAGGACATGACAGCAACAACCAAGATCACCTACACCTCGGCCAGCGGTGACCTGGCCGAGTTTCACCATCTGTTCGACGAGGCCTTGGGCCGGGTGCGGGCGGCCACGGGCGGTCGCCACCCGTTCTATATCGATGGCGAGGCGGTAGAGACCCGGCTCGAGCCCCTGGTGGACCGGTCTCCGATCGATACCCAGCTCGTCCTCGGGCGTTTCGCGGCGGCGCGGCGCGAGGATGTGGACCGTGCGGTCGCTGCCGCTCATCGGGCCCAGAGAGCCTGGGCGAGTCTCCCGTGGCGCGAGCGCCTGGCCGTCCTCCGCCGAGGAGCCGGGCTTATCCGCGAGCGGAAGTACGATCTCGCCGCCGTCATGAGTCTCGAGGTCGGCAAGAGCCGGCTGGAGGCAATGGGCGATGCGGAGGAATCCGCCGATCTGATCGACTACTACTGCCAGCAGGTGGAGGATGCGGACGGGTTCGTCCGCCCGATGGGCCGGATCACCCCGGTCGAGCGGAACACCGACGTGCTCCGGCCCTACGGGGTGTTCGCCTGCATTGCGCCGTTCAACTTCCCGCTCGCGCTGTCGGCCGGCATGTCGTCCGCGGCGCTCGCGGCCGGCAACGCGGTGGTCTACAAGCCGGCGGAGGACACGCCGTGGACTGGGCTCCGGCTGTACGAGGTGTACCGGGATGCCGGGCTGCCGGCTGGCGTCTTCAACCTCCTGATCGGCCACCGCGAGGAAATCGGGGACCCGCTCTGGCAGCATCCGGCGGTGGACGGCGTGGTCTTCACCGGATCGAAGGCCGTGGGTATGCGGATCCACGCAGGGCTCGGTGCCCGTTGGATCAAGCCCTGCCTGCTGGAACTGGGCGGAAAGAACGCCGCGATCGTCATGCCGAGCGCGGATCTGGATGCGGCCGCGGAAGGCGTGATGCGCTCGGCGTTCAGCCTGCAGAACCAGAAGTGCAGCGCCACGTCGCGGGTCTACGTGCACCGCGCGGTCACTGAACCTTTCCTCGAGCGGCTCCTGGAGCGTACCCGCGCCATGCGCATGGGTGATCCCTCCGAGCGGGACGTGTTCTTCGGTCCGGTCATCAATGAGCGCTCGGTCGAGCGCTACGAGCGCGCCGCGGCGCAGGCCCGCGCCGAAGGGACCATCCTGCTGGGCGGCGCCCGGCTGACCGGCGGGATCTTCGATCGGGGGCACTTCGTCGCTCCAACGGTCGCGCGGCTTCCGCTCGGCAGCTCGCTTTTCCGGGAGGAGCTGTTCGTGCCGATCCTCGCGGTTGGTGAAGTGGACAGCCTGGACCAGGCGCTGGCCGAAACCAACGCCGTGGAATACGGGTTGACCGCCGGCATCTTCTCGGGCGACCGGCGCGAGGTCGAGCGCTTCTTCGACGAGGTCGAGGCCGGCGTCTGCTACGCCAACAAGCGCACCGGCGCCACCACCGGTGCCTGGCCCGGTGCCCAGCCGTTCTGCGGCTGGAAAGGCTCGGGCTCCACCGGCAAGGGCGGATGCGGGCCGTACTACGTCGCGCAGTTCATGCGGGAGCAGAGCCGCACCCTCATCGAGGAGCCGCAGTGAGAGACTACCCGAACATCGTGGTTCCGCCGCCGGGCCCGCGCGCCAGGCAGGTCGTCGAGCGGGACGCCACCTGGACCTCCAGCTGCTACATCAAGGAGTATCCGCTGGTGGTGGCCCGCGGGCAGGGCGTGATGGTGGAGGACGTCGACGGTAACCGCTTCCTCGACTTCATGGCCGGCATCGCGGTGTCCTCTACCGGATACGGTCACCCCAAGGTCGTGGCGGCCGTCAAAGACGCTGCTGACCGCTTCCTTCATATCTGCGGCTCCGATTTCTACTACGAAGCCATGGCCGTGCTCTGCGAGCGCCTGGCACGGATTGCCCCCGGCACGTCGAAGAAGCGGGTGTTCCTCACCAACTCGGGCACCGAAGCCACCGAGGCCGCGATCAAGCTCGCGCGCTACGCCACCCGCCGCACCGCGATCATCGCGTTCCGCGGTGCGTTTCACGGACGCTCGACCGGCGCCGTCAGCCTCACCTCGAGCAAGGCTCGGCAACACGCGGGCTTCGGGCCGTTGCTCCCGGACGTGTACCATGTGCCCTATGGCTACCGGTACCGGTGCCAGTGGTGCGCCGATCAGCCGGCCTGCACCCGCGGCTGCATCGACGCGATCGAAGAGCTTTTCAGCCGTCAACTCGACCCCCGCGACGTCGCCGCGATCTTCGTCGAGCCGATCCAGGGCGAGGGCGGGTACGTGGTGCCACCGCGAGGGTGGCTCGGCTGGCTGCGGGAGATCTGCGACCGGCACGGCATCCTGCTCGTCGCCGACGAGGTCCAATCCGGCGTCGGACGCACCGGGAAGATGTGGGCCTGCGACCACGATGGCGTCGAGCCGGACATTCTGCTCACCGCCAAGGGGCTCGGCTCCGGCATGCCGATCGGCGCGATGATCGCCAAGGAATCGGTGACTACGTGGGAGAGCGGCTCCCACGGCTCGACCTTCGGCGGTAATCCGGTCTGCTGCGCCGCGGCGCTCGCCACGCTCGACCTGGTCGAGGGCGGGCTGATGGCCAATGCCGTGGCGATGGGCGAGCGATTGCAGGCCGGCGTTCGGAAGCTGGCGGAGAAGCACCAGTGCATCGGGGACGTGCGCGGCGTGGGTCTCATGGTGGGCGTGGAGTTCGTGAAGAGCCGCGCCACCCGGGAGCCGGCGCCGGAGCTGGTGCACCACCTGGTGCAGCGTGCGTTCGAGCGCGGACTGCTGCTGCTCGGCGCCGGCAAGAGCTCGCTGCGCCTGGCGCCCCCGCTCGTGGTCGACGGCCAGGACGTGGACACGGCGCTGGGAATGATCGACGTCATCTGGGGCGAGCTCGATTGAGCGGTGACTCGAAGGTCGCCACCATGCGCGATGCCATCGCGGCCCACGTGCACGATGGCGACACGGTGGTGATCGAGGGCTTCACCCACCTCATCTGCTTCGCCGCCGGTCACGAGATCATCCGCCAGCGGCGCCGGAACCTGACACTCTGCCGGCTCACGCCCGACCTCATCTACGACCAGATGATCGCCGCCGGATGCGCCCGAAAGCTGGTCTTCTCCTGGGCGGGGAATCCCGGGGCCGGCTCACTGCACGCCTTCCGCCGTGCCGTCGAGAAGGGCGAGCCGCCGCTGGAGATCGAAGAGTACTCCCACTTCGGGATGGTGGGACGGCTCTCCGCTGGCGCCGCGCGGCTGCCATTCTGGCCCATGCGCAACTACATGGGCACCGACCTTCCCGTGGCAAACCCCAGGATCAAGACCATCACCTGCCCCTACACGGCCGAGCCGCTGGCCACGGTGCCGGCGCTCAATCCGGACGTCACCATCGTGCACGCCCAGCGGGCCGACGCCGAGGGAAACACCCAGATCTGGGGCCTCCTCGGCGTACAGAAGGAGGCCGCGTTCGCGTCGACCCGGGTGATCGTCGTGGTGGAGGAGCTGGTCGACCAGAGCGTCATCCGGGCCGACCCCAACCGGACGCTCATTCCCGGGCTCGTGGTCGATGCCGTAGTAGTCGAGCCCTGGGGCGCCCATCCGTCGTACGCGCAGGGGTACTACGACAGGGACAACGAGTTCTACGTCGGCTGGGAGGCGATCTCGCGGGATCGGGCTGCACTGGAGCGTTATCTCGACGAGTTCGTGTATGGCGTGGCCGACCGGAAAGGGTACGTGGCGAAGTGCGGCGGGTTCTCGGGGCTCCGGGCGGGACAGCGGGTGTGCGCGGGGGTGAACTATGGGTATTAGCAGGGGGCGGGTGCTGTCGCACCGACGGGAGCTGTCGTCCCGCAAGGAACTGTCATCCCGAGCGGACCGAGGGATCTTCTCCGCAGGATTGGACCTCCGCCGCGCGGGTCCGGGAGCAGCGAACAAGATCCCTCGCTCCGCTCGGGATGACACTCCTTTTCCCTTTGACATCCCTTTTCCCTTTGCCGTCCCGTGACCTACACCCCCGGCGAGATGATGGCCGTCGTCGCGGCGCGGGAGCTCCGGGACGGGGAAGTCGTCTTCGTCGGCATCGGGCTTCCCAACCTCGCCTGCAATCTCGCTCGGGCGCTGCACGCTCCCCGGCTGGTGCTGATCTACGAGTCCGGAGCGGTCGGCGCCGTGCCCGAGCGGCTGCCGGTCTCCATCGGCGATCCCTCGCTGGTGACCGGCTCGCTCATGGTGTGCGGGATGGCGGACGTGTTCCAGTGTTTCCTGCAGAACGGCCGCATCGAGGTGGGGTTCCTCGGCGGAGCCCAGGTCGACCGCTACGGCAACATCAACACCACCGTGGTCGGCGCATACGAGCATCCGTCGGTCCGGCTCCCGGGCAGCGGAGGCGCGGCCGAGATAGCGATTCACGCGCGGCGGACGCTGGTGATCAGCCGGCTCAACCGCCGGGCGTTCCCCGAGAGAGTCGACTTCGTCACCAGTCCGGGCCACCGGATGAATGGACGGACCCGCCGCGCGCTCCGGATGCCCGGCGCCGGCCCGGTCAAGGTCGTCACCGACAAGGCCGTTCTCGAGGCCGACCCGGAAAGCGGCGAGCTGGTGCTCGCGGCGCTCTACCCTGGGGTCACGGCCGATGAGGTCCGCGATGGGGTCGGCTGGCCGCTCCACTCCGGCGCCCGGCTCGGTGCCGTCGATCCGCCAGCCGCCAGCGAGCTTCACCTGTTACGCGAGGTCCTCGACCCTAAGCGCCTCTTCCTCAAAGGTTAAGCTCAGCCGATGACGGCGACCGTCGAGCCGGAACAGACTGGCCTGACCCGGGTGCTCGGGCTGCGGGACATGGTGCTCTTCAATCTGGTGGCGGTCGTGAGCCTCCGCTGGGTCGCCACCGCGGCCGCGGCGGGGCCCAGCTCGATCACCCTCTGGATTCTGGCCGCGCTCCTGTTCTTCATCCCGCAGGGGCTCGCCGTCACCGACATGGCCGGGCGCTTTCCCGAGGAAGGCGGGATCTACTTCTGGACCAAGCGTGCGTTCGGGGACGGGCACGGCTTCCTCTGCGGCTGGTGTTACTGGGTAAACAACATCCTGTATTACCCCAACCTGCTGATGTCCACGGCGGTGGTCGGGACCTACGCCTTCGGTCAGGGCGAGACCGGCCTGGCCGACAAATGGATCTACGTGCTGCCGGCAACGTTGGGGGCGCTCTGGCTGGCGGTGGCGCTCAACATCGTGGGCATGCGGACCGGGCGGTGGCTGCAGAACCTCGGCGCGCTCTGCACCTACGCTCCGGCGGTGCTACTCGTGGGCCTCGGCGTGCATGCGGCGCTCACCCATCCGCCGGCGACGCCGATGTCGCTGCATGCGCTGTTGCCCAACTTCGGCGAGTTTTCCCAGCTCAATCTCTGGGCCTCGATCGCCTTCGCCTTCGCCGGCCTCGAGCTCTGCGCGGTCATGGGCGGCGAGGTGCGGGATCCGCGGCGCACGCTGCCGCGCTCGGTGCTCATCTCCGCGCCGCTCATCGCCGGGTTGTACCTGACGGGCACCGCCGCCGTGCTCTGGCTGATCCCGAGCGGCAACGTGGGGATCGTCTCCGGGTTCCTGCAGGCCATTTCCGTAGGACTCCGAGAGCTCGGCTGGGGCCTGGGGTGGGTGGCGGCGATCGCGGCGGCGCTCTTCGTGATCGGGAACGTCGGCGGAGTTGGAGCCTGGCTCGCCGGACCGGCCCGGGTGGCGTTCGTGATCGGGCTGGACCGGTACTTCCCACCGGCCTTCGGCCGGGTGCATCCCAGGTGGCACACGCCGTACGTCGCGATCCTCACTCAGGCAGTGCTGGCGACCGTATTCCTGCTGGTGTCGGTCCTGGGCAAGGGCACCACCGTCGAGAAGGCGTATCTCATCGTCCTCGATACCATGCTGCTGGTCTACTTCATCCCGTACATCTACTTGTTCGTCGCCTATCTGGTGATCCGCCTCCGGGAGCCGGTGCCGGCTGAAGGCGCGGTGCCGCGAAGTCGCGCGGCCGCGGCGGTCACCGGGCTTGCGGGGCTTGGCCTCACGCTCTTCGCCATGGTGCTCGCCACGATCCCGCCGTCCGGCACCGCCGAGCCGTGGCTCTTCCGGCTCAAGGTGATCGGGGGCGCGGGATTCTTCGTCGTGCTCGGGCTCCTGATCTACTGGCGGGGACGCCGGTGACGGTGGTGCCGGCGCGGCGGAGGGCTGTTGTCGCGTTCGCCTCGATCTTGGCGTGGCTCCCATTGACGCTCTCCGCCCAGCGCGCCCCGGTGCTCCAGCAGGTCAAGGTTCGCCATCCGTACTACTACCGCGAGATGTACATCCCCCAGGCCACGAGCGGACCATCGTCGGTTGCCTGGAGTCCCGACGGCAAGGAGCTGGTCTACTCGATGCAGGGCTCGCTGTGGCGCCAGCGGCTTGGGAGCACGGAGGCGCGCCAGCTCACCGACGGGCCGGGATACGACTACCAGCCGGACTGGTCGCCGGACGGGCGGCGAATCGTCTATGCCTCGTACCGGCACGACGCCGTCGAGCTCCGGCTGCTGGACCCGGCGACCGGCGCCGCCACTCCGCTCATCGCCGACAGCGCCGTGAACCGTGCCGTAAGCCTGGAGCCGCGGTGGTCCCCGGATGGGACGCGACTCGCCTTTGTCTCCTCGGCGTACCAGGGCAGGTGGCATGTCTTCACCGTGACGATCACGGCGGATGGACAGGCCGAATCGATCGAGCGACTCACCGAGGATCGCGAGAGCGGCCTGCCGCGATACTACTACAACACGAAGGACCAGTACCTCTCCCCGACCTGGTCGCCCGACGGCAGCGAGCTGCTGCTGATCTCGAACCGGGGGCACATCTGGGGCTCGGGCGGATTCTGGCGGATGCCGGCGCGCACGGGCGGCGCCATGCGCGAAGTGCGCTACGAGGAGACCAACTGGAAGGCGCGCCCCGACTGGAGCCGCGATGGCCGGCGGGTAGTATACAGCTCATACCTCGGCCGCCAGTGGCACCAGCTCTGGCTCATGACTGCCGACGGCGGCGATCCCTTCCAGCTCACCTATGGCGACTTCGACGCCACGTCGCCCCGCTGGTCGCCCGATGGGCGGCGGATCGCGTACATCAGCAACGAGGGCGGGAACACGTCGCTCTGGGTGCTGGAGGTTCCCGGCGGGCGGCGCGAACGGGTGCGCGCGGTGCAGCGGGTCTACCGTTCGGCCGTGGGCCGCTTGCGGGTGATGGTGACCGAGGCCGGACATCCCGCGCCGGCGCGAGTGTCGATCACGGGGCCCGATGGGCGGAGCTTCGCGCCCGACGACGCGTGGCGCCATGCGGACGATGGGTTCGATCGCCGGGAACGCGCATTCGAGTATGGCTACTTCCATCTCCAGGGTAGCGCCACGCTGACGGTTCCGACGGGGCGCTACTCGGTCGAGGTGTCGCACGGTCCCGAGTATCGGGTCTCCAGGCAAACCGTGGAGGTGAGCCCGCACGCGGCGGTTGCGGCGGTCGTGGCACTCCGCCGTCTGGACAATCTCCCCGCCCGCGGCTGGTTCAGCGCCGACCTCCACGTGCACATGAATTACGGCGGCGTGTACCGCAACACCCCGGCGCATCTCGCCTCGCAGGCGCGCGCCGAGGACCTCCACCTGGTCGAGAACCTGATCGTGAACAAGGAAGGGAGGATGCCCGACATCGGGTACTTCCTGGGCCGGCCCGATCCGGTGTCAACCTCGACGACCATCGTGATCCATGACCAGGAGTTCCACACCAGCTACTGGGGTCACGTGGGTCTGCTGGGCCTCACCGACCACGTCCTGCTGCCGGGCTACGCGGCCTATGCCAACACCGCCGCCGCGAGCCTCGTTCCCACCAACGCCGATGTGCTGGACCTGGCCCACGCGCAGGGCGGGGTCACGGGATACGTGCACCCGTTCGACAGCGACCCCACGCCGGCTGACTCTACCACTCCGCTCACCGCCGAGTTCCCAGTGGACGTAGCCCTCGGCAAGGTCGACTACTACGAGGCGCTGGGGTTCGTGGACGATCCGATGGCGACCGCGAAGGTCTGGTACCGGATCCTCAACTGCGGCTACCGGCTGCCCACGGGAGCGGGGACCGATGCGATGGCCAACTTCGCCTCGCTCCGCGGACCGGTGGGAATGAACCGGGTCTACGTG
>JBJMOX010000433.1:0-8788 GCA_045803515.1 Gemmatimonadales bacterium | reverse complement strand
CGCGCTGGTGAACGGAAGCGAAGCCACGGTGAAGAAATTCTACCGCGAGCCGGGTGGCTGGATCCGCCTTCAGCCGGCCAACACCGCCATGCAGCCGATGCGCTTTCAGGAGCGCGACGTCCTGATTCAGGGCATCGTCGTCGGCGTCATCCGCAAGTATTGAGCGTTCCGCTTCCTGCGCGAGGCGCTGCGGCCCTGAGCCGATGCAGCGCCTCCAGCCCCGCCCCGTCCCCGAGGGCCTGGGCCGCCCGCTCGGCGGCCTCCCCGAGAGTCCACCCGCGGCCCGAGACGTAGAGCGCGCACGCCGCGTTGAGCAGCACGGCGCAGCGCTCCACCGGCTCGCCTTCGCCCTGCAGCAGGCGTTCGATCCTCGCCGCGTTCTCCGCGGGCTCGCCGCCCGCCAGGCCATCCAGGTCTTCGCAGGAGAGCCCGAGCGTCGCCGGATCGATCTCCCAGTGATCCACCGCGCCCTCCCGCACCTCCCACACCTCGGTCCGTCCCCAGGGGCTCACCTCGTCCATGCCCACCAGGCCGTGCAGTACCAGCGCATGGATCGCATCCAGGCGGGCGAGCGCCGCGGCCACGAGCGGCGCGCGCCCACCGTCCGAGACGCCGATCACCTGGCGGCGTACTCCCGCCGGGTTCGCCAGCGGACCCACCAGATTCATGATCGTTCCGGTGCCGAGCTCCCGGCGAACCGGGCCGACGTGACGCATCGCGGGATGGTACGCCGGGGCGAACAGGAAGGCGATGCCCGCGCGCTCCAGCACCTCCGCTGCCGCTTCCACCGGCAGCTCGATGCTCACGCCGAGCGCCTCCAGCACATCGGCGGAGCCGCTGCGCGAGGTGTAGCTGCGATTGCCATGCTTCGCGACCGGAACTCCCGCGCCCGCGGTCACCAGCGCGGCCGCCGTCGAGAGGTTGAGCGTCGCCACCCGCCCACCGCCGGTGCCACAGGTGTCCACCAGCAGCTCCGGCTCGCCGACCTCGAGCCGCACCATCGCGCAACGGAGCGCCGTGGCAGCTCCCGCGATCTCGTCCGCCGTCTCCCCCTTGGCGCGGAGGCCCATCAGCAGCGCGGCCGTCTGCACCGGTGTCGCCTCGCCCCTCAGCAGCACGCCGAATGCGGCCGCCGCGGCCTCGTCCGAGAGCGAGGCACCGAGGGCCAATTGCTGGAGAGCGAAGCGAAGCGGAGCGTCCTGGGTCACGGGCGTTCGCGATCGGAGCGAAAGGAGCGTCGGGGAGTGCAAAAAGTGTATTCCAGGAAGGGGCCTTTTGTCAATCGTGACAAGCATTTGCGTAGCTTGCTCGGGGGGTCTCGCGGCGCTAGATTCCGGGCCGATGAGCCGGAGCTTTCTCGCCACACTGCACTACGACGGAACCGGGTTTGTCGGGTGGCAGCGCCAGCCCGCCGGCCGATCGGTCCAGGCCGAGTTCGAGCGCGTGCTGGAGCGACTCTGCAGCCGGCGCCTGGTGGCACACGCGGCCGGCCGCACCGATGCCGGCGTGCACGCCTCCGGACTCGCCGTCAGCTTCTCGGCGCCCGCCACCTGGAGCACCGGTTCCCTCCGCCGGGCGCTCAACGCACTCCTCCCGCGCGACTGCTGGGTCGAGTCCCTCCATCTGATGCAGCCGGGCTTCCACGCCAGGAAGAGCGCCGTCTCGCGCCGCTATCGCTACGATATCGGCCTGGACGAGGCATCCGCCTCGCCGTTTCGCCGGCCGTTCGAATGGGCCCTGGCACGCCCGCTCGACCTGGACGCGCTCCAGGGGGCGGCTCGAATCATTGCGGGCGAGCACGACTTCCGCGCGTTCGCGGCCAAGGGTGCTCCCAAGCCGCACTACCATTGCCGGCTCGACATGGCTGAGTGGCGCGAGCGGCCCGAAGGTCGGGGCGTGAGCTTCCACGTTGAGGCCGATCGCTTCCTGCATCACATGGTCCGGATGCTGGTCGGGACCATGGTGGACGTGGGACTCGGCCGCCGACCGCTCGCCGACATCGCGCGTCTGCTGGCGCGAGGGGACAATCAGGAGACCAGCCCTCCGGCACCACCCCAAGGTCTCCATTTCGTCGCGGCCACCTACCCGCCCGAGCTGTTCGCCGACGCGATCGCGGAGGCCCATGCCGTGGCCTATGACGCGTAGCGCCGCGCTGCTTCTCGCGCTGGTGATCGCGGGCTGCCGTGAGCGGCCCGCGGACTCCCCGCCGTCCACATCCATGCGGTCGGCCCCAGTCCACACCACGAGGGCGGCGGCGCAGGTGGCCGCCCTCCGGGCGGACACCCAGTCTCTGGTGACAAACTCCCGGCGAACGGCCCTGGTCGCAGCCGTGGAGCGCGCCTCGAGCGCCGTGGTCTCGATCAACGTCACCTCGCACCAGCAGGCGCCGCCCAGCTCGCCCTGGGATTTTTTCTTCGTTCCCGAGGGCGCCCGGGTCGTGCAGGGCTATGGCACCGGGTTCGTGATCCGGCCCAACGGCATCATTCTCACCAACCAGCACGTGGTCGCCAATGCGGACCAGGTGGTGGTGACGCTGACCGACGGGAGCGACGTTCGGGCCAAGGTGCTGGGCGAGGACCCGCTCACCGATATCGCGGTGCTCCGGGTCGATCGCCAGGGACTCCCGGTGGTCACCACGGGACGCAGCACCGATCTCATGATCGGAGAATGGGTGGTGGCCCTGGGCAATCCCTACGCGTACCTGCTGGGGAACGCGGAGCCGACGGTCACCGTGGGGGTGGTGAGCGCCACCGGTCGCAACATCCTGCCGAATGGAGAGCAGACCGGGCTCTACCTCGACATGATTCAGACCGACGCCGCCATCAACCCCGGCAATTCCGGGGGCCCGCTCACCAACGCGCTGGGAGAAGTGGTGGGAATCAACTCCTCCATCTTCAGCAACAGCGGCGGCTCGGTGGGCCTCGGGTTCGCCATCCCGGTCGAACGCGCGCTCCGCGTGGCCGACGAGATCATCCGGAACGGCGCGGTCCGGCGCGCCTGGGTCGGGCTCGAGGTCGGAGGGGCAGCGGCCATGCGCAACTGGAAGAGCCAGGGCGGCGTGGAGGTCGCGGGCGTGACGTCCGACGGACCGGCGGCCCGCGCCGGACTCCGCGCCGGCGACGTCCTGGTGCAGGCCAACGGCCGGCGGCTCCGCAACTACCTCGATTGGGAGGCGGTCAAGCTCGACCTCCACGTCGGCGACGCGGTGGACCTCACGGTCCGCACCGGCGGCACCTCCCGGCAGCGACGGATCGTCACCGGAGACTTGCCGACCGTCACCGCCGAGAAGGTCACCGTGCTGCAGGATCTCCAGCTGATCACGGTGACGCCCTCGGTCCAGGCCGAGCGGGGCATTCGGAGCGAGCGCGGTGCGCTCATCTTCAAGATCTCGCCGCAGGTGAGCCGGGCCACGGGTCTGCAGGTGGGCGATGTGATCGTGGCGGTCAATCGCACCGCGGTGCGGAACGGCTCGCAAGTCGGGGAGCTGCTCAACGCCCGCTCCGGCGAGCCGATCCGGGTCTACTTCGAGCGGGACGGACAGATCACCTTCACCGACCTGGCCTTCCGATGACCGACGAGCGCTGGCGGTCTCCGCTGGGCACCCGCTACGCCTCTCCGGCGATGCAGACGCTCTGGGGCGAGCCGCATCGCATCGGTCTCTGGCGCCGGCTCTGGCTCGCGCTGGCGGAGGCCGAGCGGGAGCTGGGCCTGAACGTGCCCGAGGACGCGCTCGCGCAGATGCGGGCCCAGCTGGACGCGGCCGACCTGGCCGCGGCGGCACGCTACGAGCGCCGCTTCCGCCACGATGTCATGGCCCACATCCATGCGTTCGGCGAGCAGGCGCCGCTGGCGCGGGCCTTCCTGCACCTGGGCGCCACCAGCGCCTTCGTGACCGACAACGCGGACCTGATCGTCATGCGCGAGGGCCTGCGCCTGCTGCTTGGCCGCCTCTTGGCGGTGCTCTCCGCGCTCGAGGGATTCGCCCGGCGCACGGCCGCCGTGCCCTGCCTGGCCTACACCCACTTTCAGCCGGCGCAGCTCACCACGGTCGGCAAGCGCGCAACGCTCTGGATGCAGGACTTCGCGCTGGACGTGGAGGAGGTCACCCATCGTCTCGAGACCATGCGGTTCCGCGGCTGCCAGGGCACCACGGGCACCCAGGCCTCCTTCCTCGAGCTCTTTCAGGGCGATCACGAAAAGGTGCGCGAGCTGGAGCGGCGGGTCACCCGGAAGCTGGGTTTTCGCGATCAGTTCGCGGTCACCGGACAGACCTACTCGCGCAAGGCCGACAGCATGGTGCTCGACGCGCTGAGCGGCATCGCGCAGTCGGCCGGCAAGATGGCCGGGGACCTCCGGCTCCTGCAGCACGAGGGCGAGCTGCTGGAGCCGTTCGAATCGGAGCAGGTCGGCTCCAGCGCCATGGCGTACAAGCGGAATCCGATGCGGGCGGAGCGCATCAGCGGCCTGGCACGGTTCGTCATCTCGCTTCAGGCCAACGCCGCCCACACCGCGGCGAGCCAGTGGCTGGAACGGAGCCTGGACGACAGCGCCAACCGCCGGCTCACCCTCCCCGAGGCATTTCTGGGGACCGATGCCATCCTGATCCTCGCGACCAACATCGCGGCGGGACTCGAGGTCAGAGAGGACATGGTTCGCCGGCACGTGGCCGAGCAGATGCCGTTCATGGCCACCGAGCGCTGGCTCATGCTCGGCGTCGCCGGCGGAGGCGACCGGCAGGCGCTGCACGAGGTCATTCGCCAGCACAGCCTCGCCGTGGCCGAGGCGATGAGCCGCGGCGCGCCGAACGATCTGCTCGACCGTCTCTCGGCCGACCCGGCGTTCCGGCCCGTCCCCGCGGCCGCGCTACGCGCGGAGCTCGATCCCGCCAACTACACCGGCAGGGCGGCCCAGCAGGTGGGCGAGTTCCTGGACGAATACCTGGACCCCCTGCTCCGCCGCGCGCGTCCGCTGGCCGCGGAAGCCGAGACCGCGGAGGTGCAGGTATGACGGTCCTGGCGGAGAGCCGGCTTCCACTCCCATTGCTCCGCCGGGGCAAGGTGCGCGAGGTCTACGAGGTGGATGCCGAGCACCTCCTGATGGTGGCGAGCGACCGGGTGAGCGCATTCGACGTGGTGATGGGGGAAGCGATCCCCCGAAAGGGCGCGGTGCTCACCCAGATCAGCGCCTTCTGGTTCGAGCGGCTGTCCGGGATCGTGCCCTCCCACTTTTTCACTGCCGATACCAAGCGGATCCTGGACCGAATCCCTGGTTTGCGGAGCCACGCCGCGGAACTGGCGGGCCGCGCGATGCTGGTGCGGCGCACCGTCCCGGTGGCGTTCGAGTGCGTGGTGCGGGGCTACCTTTCAGGCTCCGCCTGGGCCGAGTATCGGAAGACCGGCACACTGGCGGGCGAGAGCCTGCCTGCCGGGCTGGTCGAGAGCGCCCGGCTGGAGCCGCCGCTCTTCTCGCCTGCCACCAAGGCGGAATCCGGGCACGACGAGAACGTGACCTTCGGCGCCATGGCCCAGAGCCTGGGCCCTGACCTCGCCGCCCGGCTTCGCCAAGCGAGCTTCGCCGTCTATCGCGCCGGGCGCGACTACGCGGCCGATCGCGGGATCATCATCGCCGACACCAAATTCGAGTTCGGCGCGGACTCCGGTGGCACCCTTCGCTTGATCGACGAGGTGCTCACGCCGGACTCCTCCCGGTTCTGGCCGGCGGACCGCTACGAGCCGGGCCACGCCCAACCGAGCTTCGACAAGCAACCGCTGCGGGATTATCTCGCCGGGCTCCGGGCCCAGGGCCGCTGGAACGGCGAGGCGCCCCCGCCACCGCTCCCGGCGGACGTGGTCCAGGCGACCAGTCGCCGCTACCTCGAGGCCTTCCGCCTGCTCACCGGCCGGGACCTCGAGGACGCGGCATGATCCGCACGGCGCCCGAGGGTCGGTGGTTCATCCTCGGTGCCTGGGCGGTCGTGCTCGCGCTCTTGTTCGAGGCGGTGCGCGCCGGCACGCCGGGCTGGTGGATCGGCGCCATCTTATGGCTGCTGCTGGCGGTGTGGGTCATCGCGTTCTTCCGCGATCCGGAGCGCCAATGGGCCCGCGGCGAGCGCCTCATCGTGGCGCCGGCGGACGGCAAGGTGGTGAGCGTCGTCGAGGTGGATGAGCCGGCCTTCATGCATGGCCGGGCGGCGCGGATCTCGATCTTCATGAGCGTGTTCGACTGCCACGTGAACCGCTATCCGGCCGACGGTACCATCGCGTACCGGTACCACAACCCGGGCACCTTCGGGCATGCGGGGGCCGAGAAGGCCAGTCTCTCGAACGAGCAGGCGTCGATCGGTCTGGACACGCCGCGCGGGAAGGTGCTGGTACGACAGATCGCAGGGCTGGTGGCGCGCAGGATCGTCACCGACCACGAGGTCGGCATGACGGTGCGCCAGGGCGAGCGGATGGGGATGATCCGCTTCGGCTCGCGGGTGGACCTTTTCCTTCCGCTGGACGCCCGCGTGCTGGCGCACGTCGGGGAGACCACGCGGGTGGGGGTAACGGTGGTGGCCGAATGGAGCTGATTCCGCGACGCGAGCGCTTGAGGCGCCCCACGATGCGTCAGGTCGTGGTGGTGATGCCGAGCGCCTTCACGCTGGGCAACCTGTTCTTCGGCTTCTGGTCCATCGTCTCCGCCTTCAACGGCAATTTCCGCTGGGCCGGCTGGTTCATCGTGTTCGCCGGGATCCTCGACATGCTGGATGGCCGGGTGGCCCGGCTCTCCAACACCGGCTCCCGCTTCGGCGCCGAGCTGGACTCGCTGGTCGACGTGATCTCCTTCGGCGTGGCGCCCGCCCTGCTGATCTACTTCCTCGATTTCGCCAGCGCCGGCCGCTTCGCCTGGATCCTCTCCTACATCTACGTGACCTCGGTGGCGCTCCGGCTGGCGCGCTTCAACGTGGTCTCCGCCGGCAAGCCGTCGAGCGGATGGTTCACCGGGATGCCCTCGCCGGCGGCGGGCATGACGCTCGCCGTCTATTATCCGTTCAGCCAGACCGACTGGTACCGGGCGTCTGTCGCCTACCTCGATCTGCAGCATCAGGGACTGGTGGTGCTGGTGCTGCTGCTGGCCCTCCTCATGGTCAGCAACGTGAAGTACCCCAAGTTCCCGGCGATCGGGGTCCGGAGCGCCAGGGGAATCTTCGGACTGGTGGTGCACCTGGTGATCCTGATCGGGGGCGTGCTCCGACCCGAGTATTTTCTCTTTCCGTTGGGGCTGTTCTACATGGTGTTCGGCCTCTCCCGCGCCACCGTGCTGGGATTGATGGAACGACCCGAGCCGGGCATCGACGCAGAGGAGCCGAGCGCCGCCCCGCCGCGGGCCGAGCAGCAGGTCGGCGCGTCACCCCGCGACCGGCGAGGCTGGGCCGACCGGCGCAAACCGCCAGAGGACCGATGAGCTTTCGCGTGCACGTACGGGTGATGCCCAGAACGGGACTGCTCGACCCGCAGGGCCAGGCCGTCGAGCACGCGCTCGCGGCGCTGGGGTTTCCGGAGGCGGAAGGCGTCCGGATCGGGCGCGCCATCGAGCTCGAGGTTTCCGCGTCCTCGCAGGCCGACGCGGAGGCGCGGGTCCGCCAGATGTGCGACAAGCTGCTGGCGAACCCGGTCACCGAGGACTACCTGCTCCAGGTGGAGAAGGCCTGATGCTCAAAGTGGCGGTGGTACGCTTTCCCGGCAGCAACTGCGACTTGGATACCCTCCGGGCCGCCGAGCGGGCCGGCACCGATGCCTACTTCGTCTGGCACCGGGACCCGCACCTGCACGGAGCCGACGTGGTGCTCCTCCCCGGCGGCTTCAGCTACGGCGACTATCTGCGCAGCGGCGCCATCGCCCGATTCAGCCCCGTCATGCAGGCGGTGCAGCGGCACGCGGCCGAGGGCGGGCCCGTGCTGGGGATCTGCAACGGCTTCCAGATCCTCTGCGAGGCGCACCTGCTCCCCGGGGCCCTGATGCGGAACGCGGGACTCACCTTCGTCTCCAAGCCGGTCGACGTGGTGGTGGAGCGCACCGGCACTGTCTTCACCTCCGGCTATGCCGCGGGCGCCCGGCTCCGCCTGCCGGTGGCCCACGGCGATGGGCGGTTCGCGGCGGCGGAGGACACCCTCCGAATGCTGGAGGCCGAAGGCCGGGTCGTGCTTCGCTACGTGCCCGCGACCGAGGGATCGCCGTTGCAGCCCAATCCGAACGGCTCGGCCAATCACATCGCCGGGATCTGCAACGCCGCCGGAACCGTGGTGGGCATCATGCCGCACCCGGAGCGCATTACCGACCCCATTCAGGGACTGCCGGACGGACTCGATTTCTTCACCTCGATGGCCGCGTGGCAGCCGCGACCGTCGTCCACCGTGGGTACGCCCGACCGATGAGCAGCGAAAAGCCCAGCCGCAACGAAGAGGAATATTTCGTCAAGCGAGATGCCGAGCTGCGCGAGCGCCAGCGGGAGCTGGCGCTGGCGGAGGCGCGGGAGCGGGAGCGGCAGACCCACTATATGAAGTGCCCGAAGGACGGGTACGATCTCGTGACCAGCGAATTTCACGACGTGCAGATCGAAAGCTGCCCCCATTGCGGCGGCATGTGGCTGGATGCGGGCGAGATCGGGCTGATCGCGCACGAGGACCGGCCCGCCCTGCTCACCCGGGTGCTGACCGACGCGTTCGCCAGCTTCCGGGGCACCTTGCGGCGCCATCCGTGACCGGCGCCGTGGTGGCGGGCTCCACCGAGGCCGCGGCCTTTCCGGG
>JBJMOX010000432.1:0-4383 GCA_045803515.1 Gemmatimonadales bacterium | reverse complement strand
GACGAGGGATCTTGCCCGCGGCTACCGGACGATGGCGCGGAGGTCCGATCCCGCCGAGAAGATCCCTCGCTCCGCTCGGGATGACAGTTCCGTCCGGGATGACAGCTCCGTGCTGGATGACGACCCCGCGAACCTTCCCGTCCTTCCCGCCCCCCAATAAGATACGAACATGACCATCGCAACCATCAACCCCGCCACGGGCGAGACCGTCCGGACCTTCCAGCCACTGTCCGCTGCCGAGCTGGAGGCGCGGCTGCAGTGCGCCGCGGACGCCTGGCGGCGCTATCGCCGTACCTCCATGGCCGATCGGAAGCGCATGCTCCTCCGCGCGGCCGAAATACTGGAGGCGGAGAAGGACGCGTTCGGGAAGCTGATGGTGCTGGAGATGGGGAAGCCGATCAAGGCCGCGGTCGAGGAGGCGGCGAAGTGCGCCGTGGGCTGCCGCTACTACGCGGAGAACGCCGAGCGGTTCCTGGCGGACGAGTATGTCGAGACCAGCGCGTCGCGGAGCTACGTGAGCTATCAGCCAATCGGCCCCGTCCTCGCCGTGATGCCGTGGAACTTCCCCTTCTGGCAGGTCTTCCGCTTCGCGGCACCGGCGCTGATGGCCGGCAACGTCGGTCTGCTCAAGCACGCGTCCAACGTGCCCCAGTGCGCGCTCGCCATCGAGGACATCCTCCGCCGCGCGGGCTTCCCCGAGGGCTGCTTCCAGACGCTGCTCATCGACACCGATCACGTGCGGCAGGTCATCGAGGATCCCCGGGTGGCCGCGGTCACCCTCACCGGCAGCACAGGCGCCGGCGGGCACGTGGCCAGCGCCGCCGGCAAGGTGGTCAAGAAGTCGGTGCTCGAGCTGGGCGGGAGCGACCCCTTCGTCGTGATGCCCAGTGCCGACTTCGACGCCGCGGTGAAGACGGCGGTGAAGGCGCGCACCATCAACAACGGGCAGTCCTGCATTGCGGCCAAGCGCTTCATCGTGCACGAGTCGATCGCGGAGGAGTTCGAGCGGCGCTACGTGGCGGGGTTCGAGGCGCTCAAGGTCGGCGATCCGATGGATCCGGCCACCGAAGTGGGCCCCCTGGCCAACGAGAGCCAGGTGAACACCATCGGCGAGCAGGTGCAGCGATCGGTGGCCGCGGGCGCCCGGCTCTTGACCGGCGGCCGCCGGCTCGACCGGCCCGGCTACTACTACGCGCCGACCGTGCTCACCGGCGTGACGCCCGACTCGCCCGCGTACCACGACGAAGTCTTCGGCCCGGTGGCCATCCTCTTCCGTGCCCGCGACGTCGATGACGCCATCCGGTTGGCCAACGACACGCCTTTCGGTCTCGGCGCCAGCGCCTGGACCAACGACCAGGCGGAGCGGGCCCGGTTCGTGGCCGAGCTGGAGGCGGGGATGGTGTTCATCAACGCGATGGTGGCGTCGGACCCGCGGGTGCCGTTCGGCGGCGTCAAGCAGTCGGGCTACGGGCGCGAGCTCTCCAGCCAGGGAATCCGGGAATTCGTCAACATCAAGACGGTCTGGATCCAGGAGAGCCCACCCGCCGCACACAAGCTCTCCGACTCGGAGTGAGCCACGCCGGAGGGACCACCTGGCAGCCGGTGGACGGTTCCTTCCGCGATCCCAGCGGCTTCGTCTTCACCCGGGACGGCACCCTTTTTCGCCAGGTCAACAGCGGCTTCCGTCCCACCTTTGAGGCGTTTGTCTCTTCCGGGCTGTACGACGAGCTCGCCCGCGACGGGCTGCTGGTGCCGCACACCGACGCCGGTCTCGATTACGCGGCCACCCCGGACGCCTTCGCGGTGCTCCGGCCCGAGCGCATTCCGTTCATCTCCTATCCCTACGAGTGGTCCTTCGGCGAGCTGCGGGACGCGGCACTCCTGACCCTCGAGCTGCAGCAGCGCGCCCTGGCCAAGGACTTCGTGCTGCGCGACGCGAGCGCCTACAACGTGCAGTTCCGCGACGGCCGTCCGGTCTTCATCGATACGCTCTCCTTCGAGCCGCGGGTGGAGGGGACGCCCTGGATCGCCTACGGACAGTTCTGCGAGCACTTCCTGGTCCCGCTCGCGCTCATGAGCCTGAGCGACGTGCGCTGCTCGACGCTCCTCCGCACTCACCTGGACGGCGTTCCGCTCGACCTCGGCAGCCGGCTGCTCCCCCGCGCGAGCTGGGCCCGGCTGGGCATGCTGCTCCACGTCCACCTGCACGCCAAGGCGCAGTCGCGCTACGCCGGTGCGTCGGTTCGTGCCAAGGGGCGGGGCCGCACCATGAGCCGGAACGCCGTGAGCGGACTGGTGGCGAGCCTCCGCTCGGCGGTGGAGGGTCTCTCCTGGAACCCCGCCGGCACGGTGTGGGCCGAGTACGCCACCGACAACAGCTACACCACCTCGGCGGCGCGGTCCAAGCGCGACATCCTGACCGAATACCTCCGTCCGCTCGGCGCCTCGACCGTCTGGGACCTGGGAGCCAACACCGGGGACTACACGCGCGCCGCGCGCGACGTGGTGCCGCAGGTCGTCTCGTTCGACCTCGACCCCGCGGCGGTCGAGCGAAACTATCGCCGGGTGCGGGAGCAGTCGGAGACCGGCATTCTTCCGCTGGTGCTGGATCTCGCGAACCCCTCCCCGGCCCAGGGCTGGGCCCATCGCGAGCGGCTGTCGCTGGAGCAGCGCGGTCCCGCGGACGTCGTGCTGGCCCTGGCGCTGGTGCACCACCTCGCCATCGGCCGCAACCTGCCGCTGCCCCGGATCGCGGACTTCCTCGCCCGGCTCTGCCGCACGCTGGTGATCGAGTTCGTGCCCAAGGAGGACAGCCAGGTCCAGCGGCTGCTGCAGAATCGTCCCGACATCTTTCCCGACTACACGCGGGAAGGGTTCGAGCGCGCCTTCGGGGCTCGCTTCCGGATCGATCATGTGCGCCCGGTCGAGGACTCCGGGCGGCAGCTGTATCTGATGACTGCCTGCGCGGCGGATCGGGCCAGTACATGAGACAGCGAGGCGGGAAGGACGGGAAGGACGGGAAGGACGGGAAGGACGGGAAGGTTCGCGGGGTCGTGATCCAGCACGGAGCCGTCATCGCGGACGGAACTGTCATCCCGAGCGGAGCGAGGGATCTTCTCCGCAGGATCGGAACTCGGCTGCGGGTGTCCGGGAGTCGCGGGCAAGATCCCTCGTCGCTGGCGCTCCTCGGGATGACAGCCCACCTTCCCGTCCTTCCCGTCCTTCCCGTCCTTCCCGTCCTTCCCGCCCCATGAAGCGCCGGGTCATCATCACCCCCGGCTCGCTCTGGTGGGTGATGAAGCACGCGCTCAACGGCTGGTGGAACGACAACATCCCCCGGCTGGGCGCCTCGCTCGCCTACTACACGCTGTTCTCGCTCGCGCCCATCCTGCTGATAGCCATTGCCATGGCGGGGCTGGTGTTCGGTGCTGAAGCGGTGCGGGGCGAGATCGTGGGACAGATCCAGGGACTGGTGGGGAAGCAGGGCGCCGAGGCCGTGCAGTCGATGCTGGAGAGCGCCGCCAAACCATCCTCCAGCAAGCTCGCGACGGCTGTGGGGCTCTTCACCTTCTTCCTCGGCTCGACCGGCGTCTTCCTCGAGCTGCAGACCGCGCTGGATGGCATCTGGCGGGTGAAGCCCAAGCCGAGCGCAGGCATCCGGCAGTTCCTGCTGCCGCGGCTGATCTCGTTCGGGCTGGTGGTGGTTGTGGGGTTCCTGCTCCTGGTCTCACTGCTGGTGAGCGCGGTCCTCGCGGCACTCGATCGCTACATGGGCAATGCCTTCCCCGCGCTCACCGTGGTTTGGCAGGGGGCCAACGTGCTGCTGTCGCTGGGCATCATCACGCTGCTCTTCACCCTGATCTACAAGGTGCTGCCCGACGTGGACCTGCGCTGGCGGGACGTGTGGGTCGGCGGGCTGGTGACGGCGGGGCTGTTCAGCATCGGCAAGCAGGTGATCGGGCTCTATCTCGGCCGAAGCACGCTGGCATCCAGCTACGGAGCGGCGGGGTCGGTCGTGGTGCTGCTTCTCTGGGTCTACTACTCCGCGCAGATCGTGCTGCTGGGGGCGGAGTTCACCCGGTTTTATGTGGACCGCTTCGGGGGGCGGCCGCCGGCGGAGCACGCCACGAAGGATCCGGCGCCGAGGATGGGGGTGGAGCCGGAGGGGTAGGCGGGAAGGACGGGAAGGACGGGAAGGACGGGAAGGACGGGAAGGACGGGAAGGACGGGAAGGTGGGCTGTCATCCCGAGGAGCGCCAGCGACGAGGGATCTTGCCCGCGACTCCCGACCGCCGCCGCGGAATTCCGATCCTGCGGAGAAGATCCCTCGCTCCGCTCGGGATGACAGCTCCGTGCTGGATACAGCTCCGCAAACCTTCCCGT
>JBJMOX010000051.1:0-20569 GCA_045803515.1 Gemmatimonadales bacterium | reverse complement strand
CGTGGACACGGTGCTCTACTTCGAGGGCGAGGTCACGCTCGACTACCGGCTCCTCCGCACTACCAAGAACCGCTTCGGCTCGGTCGATGAGCTCGGTGTCTTTTCCATGACCGAGCGCGGACTGGTGGCGGTGCCCAACCCGTCCGCGGTCTTCCTCGCCGCGCGCGCCGACGGGATCAGCGGCAGCGCGGTCACGGCCTTGATGGAGGGCACCCGTCCGGTGCTGGTCGAGGTCCAGGCGCTGGCAGCCAAGTCCGGATACGGCACGCCGCAGCGGGTCGCGACAGGCATCGATCCCAAGCGCCTCGCCGTGCTCCTTGCCGTGCTGGAGCGCCGGGCGGAAACCTCGTTCGCCGACCTGGACGTGTTCGTGCAGGTGACGGCCGGCGTCCGGCTGAACGAGCCCGGGGCCGACCTGGCGGTCGCCGCGGCGCTGGTCTCCAGTCTCTACAACCGACCCGCGCCGGCCGACGTCATCTTCCTCGGCGAGATCGGGCTCGGCGGCGAGATCCGGCCGAGTGGCGCGCTCGAGCGGCGGATCGCCGAGGCGGCGCGGCTCGGGTTCCGCAGGGTGTTCGGCAGCTCCCGCAGTGTCGCGCAGCTTCCCGGCGTCTCGATGGTTGCCCTGGACCACGTCGAGCAGTTGGTGCGAGCGCTTGCCGCGTGACGTCGGAGTCATCGTCGTAGCAGCCGGTCGAGGGAGCCGGATCGGTGGCGAGCTGCTCAAGCAGTATCAGCCGATCGCCGGCGTGCCGATGGTCCTCCGCGCGCTGCGTCCTTTCACCGCGCACGCCGAGGTTGCCCAGGTGGCGCTGGTCATTCCGGCCGAGGATGCGCGGCAACCGCCGGGGTTTCTCGCGGGATTGGCCGGCCCGGGCCTGACGCTGGTCGCCGGGGGAGAAGCGCGGCGCGATTCGGTGGCCGCGGGGCTGGCGGCGCTCCGGCCGGAGTGCATCATCGTGCTGGTGCATGACGCGGCGCGGCCGTTCGTGGCATCGGGCGTCGTCGACGCGGTCATCCATCACGCCCGCCGGGGCGAGGGCGCCATCGCCGCGGTGCCGGTGACCGACACGCTGAAGCAAACGTCGGCGGAGGCGCCCGATCTGATCCAGCGCACCGTCCCACGGGAGCGGCTCTGGCGGGCGCAGACCCCGCAAGGCTTCCCCCGAGAGGTGTTGACCCGCGCGCACGCCGCCACCGCTCCGGAGATCTGCGCCACTGATGACGCCGCCCTGGTCGAGGCGCTCGGCGTGGTGGTTCACCTGGTGCCCGACTCCCCCCGCAACCTCAAGATCACCACCCCCGACGACCTCGCGCTTGCCGAGCTGCTGGCGCGGGCCTCGATGTGATTCTTCCCTTCCAGACCGACGCGGAGATCACTGCCGCGATTGCGCCCGTGAGCGTGCACCTGGGGGGAGGTGGACTGCTGGCGTATCCCACGGAAACGGTCTACGGGCTGGGTTCCGATCCTAGCGTGTCCGCCCTGGAAAAGCTGTCCAGGCTCAAGGGGCGAGAGCGTGGCAAGCCGTTCCTCCTGCTCGTGGCCAGCCGGGCAATGGCCGAGGAGTGGGGGCTGGTCTTCACCCCGTCCGCCCGCGTGCTCTCCGACGCGTTCTGGCCCGGACCGCTGACACTCGTGCTGCGAGGGGGGGAGGGCCGGCTGCCGGACGAGCTGCGCGGCCGGGAGGGTGGTATCGCGGTCCGGCACACGTCGCACCGGGGCATCGCCCGCCTGGTCGCGGCCAGCGGCCGCCCGCTCACCTCCACCTCCGCGAACCGGCCCGGCGGCCCGCCCGCCCCCGGCCCCGACCGGCTGGTGGAGCTGTTCCAGGACGAGGTCGCCCGGGGCCTGCTGCTGGTGCTGGATGGTGGCGTGCTCGGCAACGTGCCCCCCTCGACATTGGTGGACTGCACCGACCCGGTGCCTCGCATGGTGCGCGAAGGCGCGATCCCGCGCCCCGAGCTTCGCCGGGCCGCCGGACGCCTGGCCCCATGACTATGTTTCCCGCATGAGCACCCACGTTCTCTTCGTCTGCACCGGAAATACCTGTCGCAGCCCGATGGCGGAAGCGTTGATGCGCGAGGCGCTCGCCGCGCGCGGCCTGGATCAGGTCACCGTCTCCTCCGCCGGCACCGGCGCGTGGGACGGAGCGCCCGCCTCCGAAGGCGCCTACCTCGTCGGCTTGGAGCACGGGCTCGATCTGAGCGGGCATCGCGCGCGCATGCTGACCCGCGACATCGCGCGCGGCGCGGATCTCATTCTGGTGATGTCGGGGCACCACCTCGCCCGAGTCGCCGAGCTCGGCTGTGAGGACAAGACCCACCTGCTCGGGGTGTACGCCGGCCGGGAGGAGGGACGCAGCGAGGTGAGCGACCCCTACGGCGCCGATCTCGCGAGCTACCGGAACACCTTCACGGAGCTGCAGGAGCTGGTCGGCGGCGTGGTGAACCGGGTCGCCGGCACGGTCCGGTGATCGGCGGCGCGACGCGCGTCTTCGCCGTCCTGGGCGATCCGGTCGCGCACTCCCTCTCTCCCGTCATGCAGAACGCGGCCTTCGTGGCGCTGGGTCTGCCCGCCGTTTACGTGCCCCTCCGCTGCCGCGCCACCGACCTTCCGCCGCTGCTCGGCGCGCTGGTGCGCGCGGGCGGCGGCGGCAACGTGACCGTTCCCCACAAAGAGCTCGCCGCCGCCTCGGTGGATCGCTGCCTCGAACGGGCCGAGCTGATCGGCGCCTGCAATACGTTCTGGGGAGAGGCCGGGAGTTCGGTCGGCGACAACACCGATGTGATCGGCGTGTGCCATGCGCTGGACCGGCTGGAGCCACCGGATGGGGCTTGGCTCATCCTGGGCACCGGCGGCGGGGCGCGGGCGGCGGTCGGTGCGGCGCGGCTCCGCGGCGCGGGGATCGCGGTGGTCTCCCGCGCGGCAGATCGGAAGGACGCATTCGAGCGTTGGGCGGGCGGGCTCGGGGTAAGGTCCGTGGCCGCCGAGGAGTGCCGGGTGCTCATCAACGCGACGCCCGTGGGCCTGCACGACGGCGACGCGGTTGCGGCGGGGCCGTCGATCGCGGCGCGCGCCGAGGTCGCGCTCGACATGGTCTATGCTCCGGGCGAGACCCGATGGGTCCACGAGATGCGCGCCGCGGGTCTCAGAGCGGCCGACGGGCGCGCCATGCTGGTGGCCCAGGGGGCCGCCGCCTTCGAGCGGTGGTTTCCCAACGAGCGCGCACCCGCGGAGGTCATGCGGGCGGCGGTGAATGCTGCGCTTCGCTGAGGTGAGCGCCGCACTGGCGGAGGTCGAGCACTGGCTCTTGCCGCCGGCCTGCCTCCTGTGCGAGCAGCCGGTGCCGGCTCGCGAGGGCGACGCGCTCATCTGTGGGCTCTGCCGCTCGCGCTGGCGCCCCGTCGCGGGTCCGTGCTGCCAGCGCTGCGGCCAACCTGCGCTGGGCGACCTTGGCTGTCGCCTCTGCGTCGAGTGGGCGCCGGGCCTCACCCGGGTCCGGAGTGCCGCCTGGCTGGAGGGCACGGCACGCGACGCGGTCCACCGGCTCAAGTACGAAGGGTGGTGGCGTATCGCCGAGGCGCTCGCGCAGGCGATGCGGACGCTGGAGCCATTGACGGGGCAGGTATGCTTGATTCCGGTGCCCCTGGGGCGACGGCGGCTCAGGGAGCGGGGGTACAATCAGAGTGAGCGGATCGCGGCCGCGCTGGGTGCGATGCTGGACCTGCCGGTGCGCACCGACTGCCTGAGCCGGGTCAAGGAGACCCGTACTCAGACTGCGCTGCCGCCGGAAGCGCGCCAGGCCAACGTGGCCGGCGCCTTCGAGACCCGGGGCGTGGCCGGCGCGGCATGCGTGCTGGTGGATGACGTGTTCACGACGGGGGCCACCCTCGCGGAAGCCGGGGCGGCGCTGATTGCCGCCGGTGCGCCGCGAGTGGAGGCGGTGACGTTCGCCCGCGCCCGACTGCCGGTGCAACTGTAGCCCACTCGGCCCTTCGTCCTCATCCCTTCACGCAATGGGGTCACCCTCACCAACGTCGATGTAGGCCATATGCGTGTCGAGCACGTGGACACGCTTCCGAAACGCGATGTCCTCCGTGGAGATTTCGTGCGTCATCGCGGCGTCTCCCTGACCTCGATATCGACCAACGACACCGAAGGATCGGCATTTTCGGCACTCGAGTGGGCGCCGTGAAGGTGTTGTGGACTAAACCGGACATCTGTAGACTACTCGCGCGACGCTTCTCTCTGGGAGAACCCGTCTGAGTGGCTTGCCCCCCGACACGCGGCAGGCCAACGTGGCGGACGCGTCCGAGAGCTGCGCCGCGGGTGGAGGCAGTGACCTTCGCGCGCGCCGGACTGCCCGTGCAATTGTCGCCGCGCCGGCGCGGCGCGTGGGCCTTTCAGAGACGGAGAAATCATGGCAATTCGAGTCGGCATCAACGGCTTCGGCCGGATCGGGCGCAACGTGGTCCGCGCCGCGAAGGCGATGGGCGTCACCGACCTCGACTTCGTCGCGGTCAACGACATCACCGACACGAAGACGCTGGCGCACCTGCTCAAATACGACTCGGTGCACGGCCGCTTTCCCGGGGAGGTGCTGCCGGAAACGGACGCGCTCACGGTCGCAGGTGACTCGATCCGCGTCCTGGCCGAGCGAGAGCCGGCCAAGCTGCCGTGGAAGGACCTCGGGGTGGATGTGGTGCTGGAATCGACCGGGAGGTTCACCGATCGCGACCAGGCCGCCCTCCATCTCGCGGGCGGCGCCAGAAAGGTCATCATCTCCGCCCCGGCCAAGAAGGAAGACATCACCATCGTGTACGGGGTGAACCACGGGGCCTACGACTCCGGCAAACACCACGTCATCTCCAACGCGAGCTGCACGACGAACTGCCTGGTCCCGGTGGTGAAGGTCATCCTCGACCGGTTCGGCTTCGTGAGCGGCTTCATGACCACGGTGCACTCCTACACCAACGATCAGCAGATTCTCGACCTGCCCCACAAGGACCTGCGCCGGGCCCGCGCCGCGGCGCTCTCGATCATTCCGACCACCACCGGTGCCGCCAAGGCGACCTCGCTGGTGCTGCCCGAGCTCAAAGGCAAGATCGACGGTGTCTCGCTCCGGGTACCGACGCCCGACGTCTCCGTGGTGGCGCTGAGCTGCGTGGTGCAGAAGACCACGTCGGCCGACGAGGTGAACGCCGCCTTCCGCGAGGCCGCCAGGAGTGGCCCGCTCAAGGGCATCCTGGTGGTGAGCGAGGAGCCCCTCGTCTCGGTGGACTACATCGGCACGCTGCAGTCGAGCACGGTGGACGCGCTCTCCACCACAGTGGTGGGCGGTACCCTGGTCAACGTGACCTCGTGGTACGACAACGAGATGGGCTACTCCGCCCGCTGCGTGGACCTGCTCCGGTACGTGGGGCAGCGCCTGTGAAGCGGACGCTCGAGTCCCTCGGCGCGGCGGCGATCGAGGGACGGCGGGCGTTGGTGCGGGTTGATTTCAATTGTCCCATCGCGGATGGCAGGGTGACCGACAACACCCGCATCCGCGCGGCGCTGCCCACCATCACCTACCTGCGCGAGCGGGGCGCTCGGCTGGTCCTCCTCTCTCATCTCGGCCGTCCCAAGAAGGGACCCGATCCCAAGTATTCGCTGCAGCCGGTCGTGCGCGAGCTCGAGCGGTTGCTCGGCGCCCCGGTGACCTTCCTGGCCGACCCGCTCTCGGAATCCGCGGTGACCACCACCAGGCGGCTCACCCGCGGGGCCGTGGCCGTCGCGGAGAACACCAGGTTCTACCCGGGCGAAGAACAGAACGACCCCGAGCTCGCCCAGCACTTCGCCGCGCTGGGCGACTTCTACGTCAACGACGCCTTCGGGTCGGCTCATCGCGCGCATGCGAGCACCGAGGCAGTCGCCCGGATTCTCAAGCCCGCCGTCACCGGATTCCTCATGGAGCAGGAGCTCCGGTACCTGGGCGATGCACTCAACCAGCCGAAGCGGCCGTTCGTGGCCGTGCTGGGGGGCGCCAAGATCAGCGGGAAGATCGAGCTGGTCGAGGCGCTCCTGCCCAAGGTGGACGAGATCCTGCTGGGCGGAGCGATGGCCTGCACTTTCTTCAAGGCTCTGGGACTGGAGACCGGGACCTCGCTGGTCGAGCCCGACCGGGTCGAGCTCGCGAAGCGGTTGATGGAACACGCGGGCAAGAAGCTGGTGCTACCGGTCGGCGCGGTGATCGCCCAGGGGCTCAGCGCGGGGGCGGCCGCACGGGTCGTGCGGCGCGAGAGCATCCCGGCCGGCTGGGCCGTGTACGATATCGATCCCGAGACAGAAGCCGACTTCGCGCGACGCATCGCGGCGGCCGGCACCGTCGTGTGGAACGGCCCGATGGGCGTGTTCGAGACGCCGCCGTTCGATCATGGGACCCTGGCGGTGGCACACGCGCTCGCCGACGCTACGGGACGGGGAGCGGTGACCGTGGTCGGTGGCGGGGACTCCGCGGCCGCGGTGGCCCAGGCGGGCCTCGCCGACCGGATCACCCACGTCTCGACCGGCGGTGGCGCCTCCCTCGAATTCCTGGAGGGGAAAGCGCTCCCGGGCGTCGCGGCGCTGGATGAGGCCTGACCCCGTGAGCCGACGCGTCATTTACGCGGCCAACTGGAAGATGAACCACGGTCCCGCGGAGGCTCTCGCCTTCGCGGAGCGGTTCCTCCAGATGACGGCGCCCGTGCAAGACCGCGAGCTCTGGTTCTTCCCGCCGGCCGTCGCCATCAAGGCGGTCGCCACGGCGCTCAGCGTCCGGCCGGACGTGCGGGTGGGGGCCCAGAACGTCCATTGGGAGCCCAAGGGCGCCTTTACCGGCGAGCTCGCGATTTCGATGGTGATGGAGGCCGGCGCCCGGGTGGCCCTCATCGGACACTCCGAGCGCCGGCATCTGTTCGGCGAGACCGACGAGCAGGTGGCACGGAAGACCGTCACCACCCTGGCCGCGGGGCTCACGCCTCTGGTGTGCGTCGGCGAGACCTCCGCCGAGCGGGAGAGCGGCCGGACCGAGTCGGCGATCCAGCGACAGGTCGAGGCCGTCCTCGCCCGGGTAGAACCGTCGTACTGGCCCCGCGTAGTCCTGGCATACGAGCCGGTCTGGGCGATCGGGACCGGCAAGAATGCAACGCCTGACGATGCCGCCCAGGTGCACGAGCTGATCCGGTTTCAGCTCTCGCAGCGGGGGGTCAGCATTCGGGTGCCCATCCTCTATGGCGGGAGCGTCAGCCCCGCCAACGTGCTGTCGTTGCTCGCCCGGCCCGAGCTGGACGGCGTCCTGGTGGGCGGCGCCAGCCTCGACCCGGACCGCTGGGCCGAGCTGGTCGGGCTCGGCGGTTGAGGTCGGAAGGGCCTTCCGCGCTGGCACTTCCGGCCTGGCGCCTCTAGCTTTTCTCAAGTCTCTCCATCCTTCCCCAGCAGGAGCCGGCGATCGACGACCTCACGTCCCGCCTGCAGACCGTCGTAGGCGATTCCTACCGCATCCTGCGAGAGCTCGGCGGCGGTGGCATGAGCCGGGTGTTCCTCGCCGAGGAGACCCGGCTGGCGCGCCAGGTGGTCATCAAGGTGCTCCCGCCGGAGATGGGCGCGGGGGTCAACTCCGAGCGGTTCGAGCGGGAGATCCAGCTCGCCGCCCGGCTGCAGCATCCGCATATCGTGCCCCTGCTCACGGCCGGTGCGTCGGGCGATCTGCTGTACTACATCATGCCGTTCATCGCCGGGGAGTCGCTCCGGGTCAAGCTGGCGCGTGAGGGGGAGCTGCCGATTCCGGACGCGCTCCGGATTCTCCGCGAGGTAGGCGACGCGCTGGCCTACGCCCACGCCAACGGCGTGGTGCATCGCGACATCAAGCCGGACAACGTGCTGCTCTCCGCGGGTCACGCGGTGGTCACCGACTTCGGCGTGGCCAAGGCGGTCAGCGCGTCGAGCGGCGGCACATCCCTGACGTCGCTGGGCATCGCGCTGGGCACCCCGGCGTACATGGCACCAGAGCAGGCGGTGGCGGACCCGCACGTGGACCACCGCGCCGACATCTACGCGCTCGGTGTGCTCGCCTACGAGATGCTCTGCGGCAGGCCACCCTTCACGGCCACCAGTCCCCAGGCCCTCCTCGCCGCGCACATCACCCAGACCCCCGAGCCGGCGGTGCAGTACCGGCGCATGATTTCTCCTGCGCTGAACGCCGCGGTGATGCGCTGCCTGGAGAAACGGGCGGCCGACCGGTGGCAGAGCGCGACCGAGCTGGTGAGCCAGCTCGACGCGGCCGCCACGCCGACCGCTGGTATGACGCCGAGTGCTACGCAGCCGGTCGTGTCGTCCGGCACTGAAGCCGCGATCCGGCGGGCGCAGCCGGCTCGGGTGGCCGCGCAGTTTGTCCTGGCTTCGGCGCTGGTGCTCGTCATCGTGCACCTGCTGGTCCAGCGTCTCGGGCTGCCCGACTGGGTGTTCTGGGGCGCGGGCGCGCTGCTGCTCGCCGGACTGCCGATCATGCTGATCACGGGCTTCCACGAGCGGGAGCGTGCGCTGGCCCGGACGACCGGTCTCCAACCTACCATGCGTGCCGGCGCCGCGGGACGCTGGTTCACCTGGCGGAAAGCGCTCACCGGCGGCGGACTCGCGTTTGCCGGCCTCGGGGTGGTGGCGGCCGCCTACATGGCAATGCGGTTGATGGGGATCGGCCCGGTCGGTACCCTGGTGGCCTCCGGCGTCCTCAAAGATCGCGAGCCCCTTGTCTTGGCGGACTTCGAGAACCGCAGCGCGGACTCGACGCTCGGGCCCTCGCTCACCGAAGCGTTCCGGGTGGACCTCTCCCAGTCACCCACCGTGCGCCTGCTGGACGCGTCCGCGATCGGGGATGCGCTCGGCCGAATGGAGCGGCCGGCTGGCGCGCCGCTCGGCGGCGCGCTGGCTCGGGAGCTGGCCGAGCGCGAAGGCATCAAGGCCGTCGTGACCGGACAGGTCGATCCCGTGGGGAAAGGCTATGTCCTTTCGGCCAGCCTGATCAGCTCATCGGATGGACACGTGCTCACGGCGGTCCGGGAAACCGCCGCCGGCGACGGCGAGCTGCTCGGCGCCATCGACCGGCTCTCGAAGAAGCTGCGCGAGCGGGTCGGCGAGTCGCTGGTCTCGATCCGGGAGAATCCGCCGCTCCAGCAAGTGACCACGGCATCGCTTCCGGCGCTTCGGAAGTACTCCGAGGCGCTGCGGCTCGAGGAGGACGACAAGCTGGAGCAGGCGATTCCGATACTGGAGCAGGCGGTGGCGCTCGATACCGGGTTCGCGATGGCGTACCGCAAGCTGGCGGTTCTCCTGGGAAATACGGATGCCTCGTATTCGCTCGTGGCGCAGGCCGCGACTCGTGCGTTCTCCCATCGGGACCGGCTGCCGGAGCTGGAAGGTGACCTCACGGCCGGCTACTACTATCAGTTCGTGGCCTACGATCCGGCCAAGGCCTCGGCGGCCTATCATGCGGCACTCGCGGTGGATTCGGACAATCTGATCGCTCTGAACAACTTCGCGGTGCTCCTGCTGGGCCAACGCGAGTGGGCGCAAGCCGAGAGCCTTGCGGTCCGCGCCTCGACCCTGGGCCGGGGGGCAGCATTCTTCGACAACGCGTTACAGGCCCAGGTGGCGCAAGGTCATTTCGACGTGGCGGCGCGCACCCTTGCGCGATGGGCGGAGAAGTCGCCGGCAAGTCCGAACCTGCTGGCGGAGCGTGCGCTGGTGGCGATGGCGCAGGGGGATTACGCCGCGGGTGAGCGAATCGTACTGCAGCTCCGGGCGTCACAGCGGAACAGCCGGGTGTGGCAGGGGCGAACCAGACATGCGCTCTCTCGGATCAGCTGTCTCACCGGCCGGGCCAAGGACGCCATCCGATACCGCCGGGAGCAGATGACGGGGCGCGATGCCGGGAATGAATCCGCGGACTATCTCGGAGACGCTGTAGATCTCGCACTGCTGGACCTTCACTTCCATGGGCGGGCAGACTCCGGTCTGGCTATCCTCGCCGCGGCGCTGGCGAAGCATCCTCTCGAAGAAATTCCTGCGGTTGATCGTCCCTATCTCTCGCTCGTGTTCGCCTACGGCAAGCTCGGCAGAGCAGAGCAGGCGCGCCGGCTTTACAGCGCATTCGAGTCCACCATTCCCGAGCCCGTCCGCCGTCAGAACCCCTTTCGCCACTTCGCGGCCGCCGCGCTCGCGGAAGCCGAGGCACGACCCCGAGACGCCGCGAGGGAGTATCGGGCGGGGTACGACGAAGACGCACAATGCAATGCGTGCGGCCTGTTCGACCTGGCACGTCTCGCCGACCAGGCGGGGCAGGTGGACTCCGCGCTGGCCTTGTACGAGCAAGGATTCTCCACGCCGAGCCTGTGGCGGTTGGAGCTGGATTCGTACGAGCTCCCTCCCGCGCTCAAGCGCGCCGGAGAGCTGTACGAAGCCAAAGGCAACCGGCGGAAAGCCATCGAGCGCTACAGCCGCTTCGTTGAGCTGTGGAAGAACGCCGACCCCGAGCTCCAGCCCGGTGTCCGCGAGATCCGCGAGCGCCTGGCGCGGCTCGCCAAGGAGCCCGGCGCCTGAGTACCCTGGCTCACTCGCTCTCCGACGGCACCCTGCTCGCGCGCCTGGTCGGGATCGACTCCACGAGCGACCTCAGTAACCTTCCGCTGGCCGATTTCATCTGTGACTACGTCGACCGACCCGGCGTCCGGATCACCCGCAATCAGTCATCCGACGGGCAGAAGACCAACCTGCTGCTCGCCGCAGGACCCGAGCGCGGCGATCGCCGGGGCCTGATACTCTCGGGGCACATGGACGTGGTTCCCGCCACCGAGCCGGAGTGGCGGACCGATCCCTTCCTGCTCACCGAGGTTCATCAGACCTACGCCGGGCGCGGCACCGCCGATATGAAGGGCTTCCTCGCGCTCGCGATCAACCGGTTCCGGGCGCTCGACCCCGCGCTGCTCCGCGATCCGCTCCTGCTCCTCCTGACCTACGACGAGGAGACCGGAACGCTCGGCGCACGCCACTTCACCGAGACCTGGGCCTCGCCTGCGACCCTCCCGCGGAGAGTCGTCATCGGCGAGCCGACCTCGCTCCGGGTCGTCCGGCTGCACAAGGGCATGCTGCGTCTCCGGCTCGAGTTCGAAGGCCGAGCGGCGCACAGCGGCTACCCCCATCTCGGCCGGAGCGCCATCGAGCCGGCCGCACGGGCGATCGTCGCCTTGAGCGACCTGCGCCGCGCCATGGAAGCCGAGCGCCCCGCGAACGGGGAATTCTTTCCCCAGGTCCCGTTCGCGGCGCTCAACGTGGGCACCGTGGCTGGCGGAAGCGCGGCCAACGTGATTCCCGACCGCTGCGTGGTCCAGCTCGGTATCCGGCTGCTTCCCGAGATGTCGTCCGATGAGATGGCCGAGCGGGTCCGGGCGACCGTGCGCTCCGGCGTGGGCGGTGATCCCTTCACCCTGGATCATGTCAGTTTGAGTCCCGCGATGATGCTCCCGGCCGAGGCCGGGATTCACCGGGAGCTGTGCGACGCGGTCGGCCAGCACGAGTCCCACAGCGTCATGTTCGCCACGGACGCAGGCTGGCTCCAGCGGATCGGGCTCGACTGCGTGCTCTTCGGTCCGGGGACGATCGAGGTGGCGCACCGGCCGAACGAATCGCTGCCGATCGCCGAGTTTGTCCGCGCGGGACGGATTCTGGACGATCTCATTCTGCGGACCTGTCTCGCGTCATGAGTGCGCCGGTCATCGAGGCGGACCTGACCTGGACCGGCGAGGGGTTCACCGCGGGGGCCCAAGTCGCTGTGGCGGACGACGGCCGGATCGCCGCCGTCGGAGCGCTCGGCCGCCAGGCAACCCGTCGGCTGACCCGCGTCGCGCTGCTGCCCGGTTTCGTGGATACCCACTCCCACGCCTTTCAGCGCGGGCTCCGCGGCTCGGGCGAGCGATTCCCCGCCGGGGCCGGCAGCTTCTGGACCTGGCGGGAGGCGATGTACGCACTGGTCGGCTCGCTGGATCGCGAATCGCTCCACCGGGTTTCGGTGCAGGCGTTCGGCGAGATGCGGGACGCGGGGGTGACGACGGTAGGGGAGTTCCACTACGTCCATCACCAGCGCGAGGGCGACTTCGCGCTGGACCAGGTGGTGCTGGCCGCGGCCGCGGCGGTGGGCATCAGGATCGTGTTCCTCAACACCTTCTACGCGACCGGCGCGCCGGGGAAGCCGCTGCAGGGGGCCCAGTGCCGCTTCGCGACGCCGTCGGTCGAAGCGTACTGGCGGCGGATGGACCTGCTGGCCGCCGGACTCGACCCTCTGACCCAAAGTCTCGGCGCCGTGGCCCACAGCATCCGGGCGGCCAGTCCCGAGCAGATCCGCGCGATCCACGAGGAGGCGATGCGTCGCGGGCTCCCATTTCATATGCATGTCGAGGAGCAGCGACGGGAAATCGAGGAATCGGCCGCTGCCTACGGCCGCACGCCCATGAAGGTCATTCTCGACACGCTCGATGTGCGGGACAACTTCACCGCCGTGCACTGCACCCATACGAGCGATACCGACATGCGCCGGTTTCTCGAGGCGGGAGGCATGGTCTGCCTCTGCCCGCTGACCGAAGCCAACCTGGGTGACGGTATTCCGCACCTCGCGCTCCCCCACGCGGCCCGTGGTCGACTGGCGCTTGGCACCGACTCCAACAACCGGCTCTCGCTGCTGGAGGAGATGCGCTGGCTGGAGTATGGCCAGCGGCTCAGCGGGGAGATGCGCGGTGCTCTCGCGGACGACGGGGGACAGGTGGCCACCACCGCCCTCGCCGCAGCCACGACCGGGGGTGCGCGCGCGCTGGGACTCGATGCCGGCCGGATCGCGCCCGGCGCGTGGGCTGATTTCGTCGCGATCGACCTGACGGCGCCGTGCCTGGCCGGGATCGGGCCGGACCGGCTGCTGGAAGCCCTGATCTTCGGTGCGGGCAATGAAGTCATCTCCGGCACGTTTGTCGGCGGTCGCTGGCGAGCGACGGGCGCGGACGCCGGGCCCGTGCGGCGCTGACCATGCTTCGCTGACTCCGCGGCGTGCCCGAGCTCCCCGACATCACCGTCTACCTCGAGTGCCTGGCGCCGAGGATCCTCCATCAGCCCCTCGAGCGGCTGATCATTCGCAACCCGTTCGTCCTTCGCTCGGTCTCGCCGGCCGTCGCGGATGTGGAGGGCAAACGGGTCCAGGGTCTCCGCCGACTCGGCAAGCGGATCGTGCTGGCGCTGGAAGACGAGCTGTTCGTGGTCATCCATCTGATGATCGCCGGGCGGCTCCGCTGGCGGCCTCTCGATGCCAAGATCCCAGCGAGGCTGGCGCTCGCCAGCTTCCAGTTCCCCACCGGGATGCTGGTGCTGACCGAAGCGGGACGGACCCGGCGGGCGTCGCTGCACCTGGTCTCCGGTGAGCGGGCGCTCGGCGAGTTCGAACGAGGTGGGCTGGACGTGTTCCTGGCCGACCGCGAGGGCTTCGCCGGCCGCCTCATCTCGGAGAACCACACGCTCAAGCGGGCGCTGACCGATCCCCGTCTCTTCAGCGGGATCGGGAACGCTTACTCCGACGAGATCCTGCACCGCGCGAGACTCTCTCCATTGGCGCTGACCAGCCGGCTGAGCCAGGAGGAGATCTCGCGGCTGTTCGAGACGACCCGGGCGGTGCTGCAGGAGTGGACCGCGCGTCTTCGTGCCGAGGCGGGCGACGAATTTCCGGAGAAGGTGACGGCGTTTCGGGAAGGGATGGCGGTACACGGCCGCTTCGGCTTGCCCTGCCCGGTCTGCGGTGCCCCGGTGCAGCGCATCCGCTACGCGGCGAACGAGACCAACTACTGCGCCCGCTGTCAGACCGGCGGCCGCCTGCTGGCGGACCGGGCGCTCTCACGCCTTCTCAAGCAGGACTGGCCGCGATCGATCGACGAGGTCGAGTAGAGCGCGGGCGGACGCGGGACTCTCATCCCGCACGGCGCTGTCGTCCCGCACGGAACTGTCATCCCGAGCGGAGCGAGGGATCCTCTCCGCAGGATCGGAACTCCGCCGCGAGCGTCGCCGGCCTACCCGAGCGCCCGCGCGACGATCTCCTGCGCCTCCGTGACCAAGCGCGCCAGGTGGTCCGCATCCCGGAAGCTCTCCGCGTAGAGCTTGTACACGTTCTCCGTGCCCGACGGCCGGGCGGCGAACCATCCTTGCGATGTCGTCACCTTGAGTCCGCCGATCAGCGCGCCGTTGCCCGGTGCGCGCGTGAGTTTGGCCGTGATCGGATCCCCGGCCAATGAGCCCGCGCTCACGGCCTCGGGCGTGAGCCGCTTGAACCCTTCCTTCTGCGCCGGCGAGCAGGGAGTGTCGATCCGGGTGTAGACCGGCGCGCCCAGCCTCGCAGTGAGCTCCGCGTAGTACACGCCGGGCTCGCGCCCGGCCACCGCGGTGATCTCGGCCGCGAGCAGCCCCAGCAGGATGCCGTCCTTGTCGGTGGTCCAGACGGAGCCGTCCCGCTTGAGAAAGCTGGCGCCCGCGCTCTCCTCGCCTCCGAAGCAGCAGCTCCCATCGAACAGTCCCGGAGCGAACCATTTGAACCCTACCGGCACCTCCAGCAGGGTCCGTCCCAGCTCAGCCACGACGCGGTCGATCAGCGCGCTCGACACCAGGGTCTTGCCGACCGCGGCCGCGCGGGGCCAGGCGGGGCGGTGGTTCAGCAGATAGTGGATTGCCACCGCGAGGTAATGATTGGGATTGAGCAATCCTGCGGACGGCGTCACGATCCCATGCCGGTCCGCGTCGGGATCGTTCCCCCAGGCCACCGCGAAACGATCCTTGAGACCGACCAGACCCGCCATGGCCCACGGGCTGGAGCAGTCCATCCGGATCTTGCCGTCGTGGTCCACGGTCATGAATCCGAACGCGGGATCCAGCGCCGGGTTCACCACCGTGAGGTCCAGCCCATACCGCTCGGCGATCCGAGGCCAGTAGCCGAGGGAGGAGCCGCCCAACGGGTCGACACCGATCCGCACCCCTGCCGCCCGAACGGCCTCGAGATCGAGCGCACTCGCCAGGGCCGCGACGTAGGGCTCGACCAGATCCTCCTGGTGGGTGGTCGATGCCGCGCGAGCCGCCGCGACCGGCACCCGGCGCACCCCGGCATTGCGGGCGCTCAAGAGCGCGTTCGCCCGATCCTGGATCCGCGCGGTCACGTCGGTGTCGGCCGGCCCGCCGGTCGGCGGGTTGTACTTGAACCCGCCGTCCGCCGGCGGATTGTGCGACGGGGTGATCACCACCCCATCCGCCAGCCCGGCCGAGCGTCGGGTGTTGTAGGTGAGAATGGCGTGGGAGATGGCCGGCGTGGGCGTATAGCCGTCATCCTGCTGGATGACGACGGCGACGCCATTGGCCGCGAACACCTCCAGCGCCGTTCGCTCCGCGGGGCGCGACACGGCATGGGTGTCCTTACCCAGGAAGAGCGGCCCGGTGATGCCGTTGGCGACCCGGTATTCGGCGATCGCCTGACTGATGGCCAGGATGTGCGATTCGGTGAAGCTGCCGTCCAGCGGCGTGCCCCGATGGCCGCTGGTGCCGAAGCTCACCCGCTGCGCCGGATCGTCGGAATCCGGCCGGCGACCGTGATATTGCAGCTCCAGCGCGCCCGGATCGACCAGGAGGTTCGGTGGCGCGCGCTGGCCGGCAAGAGGGTGCATCGGAGCTCGTCGTTAGAGCGAGGCAGGGAAGAGGGGGTGACGGCCGAAACATCACCCCGGGCGGGATAGGTGACAACCGCGCGTGGCCGGGCGTGGCCGGCCGCCCCCACGGAAACTGGCCAATCACGCCTGCCGGTCCTATCCTCTAAGGAAACCAAAAGTGAGCTGCCATGAGCCATCCGACGCCCCACCCCGTCAGCGCGTCGCCCCAGAGGCAACCCCGCGACGACGAGCTCGACGTCTACGGCGTCACCCACGCCGGCAAGGTCCGCAAGACCAATCAGGACCATTTCCTCATCTGCTCCCTCCGGAAACAGATGCAGGTGCACCTCACCAGCCTGCCCGACCTCGGTCGCCTGCCGCCGCTGGAGAACCGGCTGGCTTTCCTGGCGATGGTGGCGGACGGGGTTGGTGGGAGTGCGGCTGGGGAGACGGCGAGCCGGGTCGCGCTGGAGGCGGTCACCCGCTATCTCGGCCACAGCGTGCGCTGCTATTACGCTGGGGAGGCCCATGACGACCGGACCTTCCTCGCCGACCTGCAGGAGGCCGCGATGCGCTGTCATGGCGAGCTGCTCGCGGAATCGGAACGGGATCCCGATCTGGCCGGCATGGCTACCACGCTCACCCTCTGGCTCAGCGTGTGGCCCCGGGGGTATCTGCTGCAGGTGGGAGACAGCCGCTGCTATGTGCTCCGCCAGGGCGAGCTGAGCCAGATCTCCCGGGATCAGACGATGGCCCAGGAGCTGGTGGATGCCGGCGTGATGGCCCGCGCAGAGGCCGACCGGACCCGGTGGGCGCACGTGCTCTCCAGCGCTATCGGCGGGCAGCAGACCGTGCCGACCGTCACCCGGCTCGATCACGCCTGGGACACCGTGGGACTGCTCTGCAGCGACGGGCTCACCCGCCACGTGAGCGATGAGCGGATCGGTCAGCGGCTCCGCGAGATGACCTCCGCCAAGCAGGTCTGCCAGGACCTGCTGCAGGACGCGCTCGACGGCGGCGGCACCGACAACATCACCATTCTTGTCGGACGCAGCGTCCCGCGAGGCGAGCCCGCTGGCGAGAGTTGACCCAACCTCCGCCGCCCACTAAACTTCGCGGCTGCCCAGGAGGCTTTGATGTTCGCATTTCTGCTCACGCTGCTCATTCTCGACGCACTCTTGCTCTCGGTGGTCGTGCTGCTTCAAGCCGGCCAGGGTGGGGGCCTCGCCTCGCTCGGCGGCGGCACCACCGATACGGTGCTGGGCGGCCGCCAGGCCGTCACCATCCTGACCAAGGCGAGCTGGTGGTGCGGCGGGATCTTCCTCGTCCTGGCGCTGCTGCTGTCATTCGTGCGGCGCGGCGCCGACGCAAGCAATCTGCAGCAGCGGCTCCGGGCCTCCACGCCCACGGAGCCCGCACCGAGTACACAAGTCCCGCTGGGTGGGACTCCGCTCCCACCCGCAAGCGCCCCCGCGAAGCCCCCTTCGACGGGAACGGCTCCAACCAAGTCTCCACCCAGCGCTGCGGCGCCCGCCAAGACCGCCACGCCCGGGGCGGCGCCCCCCAAGCCCAAGAAGTGATCCGGATCGTGCGCGGGGTGAGCGGATGACCGATCGCCCCGCTTTCGTTTTGCTGGAGGACGGCGCGTGGTTCCCGGGAACCACGCGCCGTCCCATCGATCCTGCCTATGGCGAGGTGGTCTTCACCACCAACATCACCGGCTACCAGGAGACCTTCACCGATCCGAGCTATCTCGGCCAGATCGTCGTGATGACGGCGCCGATGATCGGCAACTACGGCGTCAACCTGGAGGACATGGAGTCGCCCAGGCCCCAGGTGACCGCTGTCGTAGTGCGCGAGCTTTCACGCCATATGTCCAACTGGCGGGCGAGCATGAGCCTGGACACATGGCTGGCGGAGGCCGGCGTGCCGGTGGTCGAGGGTGCCGATACCCGGCGGCTCACGCGCCACCTGCGTGAGCGCGGCGCAATGCGCGGGGTCGTGGCCGAAGGCCGGCAGCCAAGTGCGGCGCTCACTGCCCGGCTCCTCGCCTCGCCCTCGATGGACGGGCTCGACCTGGCCTCTCGCGCTACGGTGCCGGCGCCCTGGAGCGACGGGCGGGACGGGCCGCATGTGGTGGCGTACGACTACGGCATCAAGCGCAACATCGTTCGGATGCTGGTGCGGGCCGGCTGTCGCGTCACGGTGGTGCCGGCGGAGACCAGCGCGACCGAAGTGCGCGAGCTAAGTCCAGACGGACTGTTCCTTTCGAACGGCCCGGGCGATCCCGCCGCGGTGGGATACGCGGTCGAGAATATTCGTGATCTCGCGAGCAAAGGCCTGCCTACGTTCGGCATCTGTCTCGGCCATCAGCTCGTCGGGCTGGCCTTCGGCGGATCGACCGCCAAGCTCCCGTACGGACACCGCGGCGGCAATCATCCGGTGCGCGATCTCCGCACCGGCCAGGTTCTCATCACCACGCAAAACCATGGCTTCGCGGTGGTTGGAGATGCGGGCGCGGTGCCCGGCGCCGGGGGGCTCGAGGTCACCCATCTGAACCTCAACGACGGCACCATCGAGGGCGTGCGCCATAGGGAGTTGCCGCTCTTCGCCGTGCAGTACCACCCGGAAGCGGCCCCCGGCCCACACGACGCCTTCCCCCATTTTGCCGAGTTTCTGGCCATGCTGCGGGCCGAGCGGGCCGAGCTGCAAAGCCCAACCCCTTGACAGACAACACTTAAGCTCCTACTATCGGCCGTAGGGAAGCCCGCCAGCCTCGCTGCCTGTAACCCGTCTGGGGGATGCATGACCAAGGCCGATCTCGTCGAACAGGTCACTGCTTCGATCGCCAAGACCGCAGGCCCCATGATCTCCAAGAAGGACTGCGCCCGAGTGGTGGACGCCTTCCTCGAGGCGGTCAAGGATGCGCTGAAGCAGCAGCACAACATCGAGGTTCGCGGCTTCGGAACCTTCAAGATCCGCCGCCGGAAGACCCGCATGGCGCGCAACCCGCGCACCGGCGACCCGGTCGAGGTGGCTGCGCGTCCGGTCCCCGTGTTCAAGCCCAGCAAAGAGTTACGGGCACTCGTGGCGGACGAGGGCGAGCCGCAGGCGGAGCCGATCCCGGGCATGTAGTCGCCGGCGGCACGCCGGCGGCCGCTTCTGGTGACGGGTCGTTCCCAGGCATCTGCCCGGGAACGACCCGTCTTCTTGTTCACCAGTGACTTCACCAGCGACTCCGGTTTCCCCCGCCGCGCCTCCGGGATAGCTTCCAGACATGTCTGTCGAACTCTCTTCCAGCCTGACGGTGCGGGTGCTGCTGTTCGCGAGTTATGCCGATCGTCTGGGCCTCGACGCGGTCGCGATGACCCTGCCTGCCCCGGCCACGGTGGGGACCGTGCTCGAGCGGCTGCGGGCGCTTCCCGGGGGCGATCAGCTTCCGCCGCGCCCGCTCTGCGCCCGCAATCTCGCCCATGTCGGGCTCGATGCCCCGCTGAGCGGCGGCGACGAGATCGCCATTCTTCCACCGCTCGCGGGAGGATGAGCATGGCCTTTCTCACGCCCGATCCCATCGAGCTCGCTCCCCTGATGGCGGCGGTCGAGTCCCCCGAGCGCGGGGCCATCGCCTGCTTTCTCGGCGTCGTGCGCAATCACCACCGAGGCCGGGACGTCGAGCGGCTGCACTACTCGGCCTACGGCCCGATGGCGGAAGCCGAGTGCGGGCGAATCGTGGCGGAGGCGGAGTCCCGCTGGCGGGTGGCCGTCGTCCTGCGTCACCGCACGGGACGACTCGAGGTCGGCGAAACGGCGGTGGCGATCAGCGCCGCGTCGGCCCACCGGGACGAGGCGTTCGCGGCCTGCCGCTGGGTCATCGAAGAAGTGAAGCGGTGCGTCCCCATCTGGAAGCAGGAGTTCTACGCGGACGGCACGGTGGCCTGGGTGGATCCCACCGCCGCGGGCGCCGTGCCGCACCACGCCACCGCGCAGCCCGCCTGATGCTCCCGCCCCAGCCCCTTCCCGCCGACCAGTTCGGCCGTCCACTCCGGAGTCTGCGGATCTCGGTGACCGACCGCTGCAACATGCGCTGTCGGTACTGCATGCCGGAGGATGAGTACGTCTGGCTGCCGCGCGAATCCATCCTGACGTTCGAGGAGCTCGCCCGCCTTACGGCGATTTTCAGCGGGCTGGGCGTCACCAAGGTCCGGCTCACCGGCGGAGAGCCGCTGCTGCGCCACGACCTGCCCACGCTGGTCTCGCTGCTCGCCGCCCGAGGCGAGTTGACCGACCTCGCGCTCACCACCAACGGCATCCTGCTCGAGCGCTCGGCGCACGCGCTCCGCACTGCCGGTCTCCGCCGGGTGACGGTCAGCCTGGATACCCTCCGCCCCGAGCGGATGCTCGCGTTCGCCCGGAGCGCCCGCCATGCCGAGGTGCTCGGCGGGATCGCCGCGGCATGCGCGGCGGGTTTTGAGTCGGTCAAGCTCAACAGCGTGATCATCCGCGGCTACAACGATGACGAGCTCATGGAGCTGCTGGAGTTCGGACGGCGGCAGAACCTCGAGGTCCGCTTCATCGAGTACATGGACGTGGGTGGCGCCACCACCTGGTCGATGGATCAGGTCGTCTCCCAGCGGGAGATTCTGGAGCGGCTCAGCCAGCGCTACGGCGCGATCACGCCCGTCCAGGAGGCGGATTGGGCCCCGGCCGAGCGCTTCGCGCTTGCCGACGGTAGCCGCTTCGGCGTGATCGCGTCCACCACGGCGCCGTTCTGCCGGACCTGCGACCGGAGTCGCCTCACCGCGGACGGTACCTGGCTGCTCTGCCTGTATGGGGAAGAGGG
>JBJMOX010000431.1:0-6964 GCA_045803515.1 Gemmatimonadales bacterium | reverse complement strand
GGTTGCCGGGGGCGGAGAGCTCGACGGTGCTGCACCCAGGGGAACGGTCGGCAGGTGTGCGCCTCGCACGGATCGAGCGGGATCGGGTGGTGCTCACCGGAATGGACACGACGTGGATCCTTCACGTGCGGCAGCCGTGGCGATGACATCTGGTATCCGTGGAGCGGCCGGGGCGCTGTTCGCGCTTCTCGCCGTTGCGCCGCTCCAGGCGCAGGATTCGGCCGGGGTGCGGGTCAGGGATGACAGCGTGCAAGTCCGTCTCCTGGACGTCGACCTCCGTGCTGTCGTCCAGGCCGTGGGGCGGTATCTCCCCAAGCCGGTCGTGACGGGCAATCTCCCAGGTGTACGCGTGTCTCTGGAGACACCATCGGCGGTCACCCGGCCGATGCTCGCCACCCTGCTTCGCGGACTGGTGGAGGCTCAGGGCCTCGAGTACCGCGAGGACTCCGCGTTCATCCGAATCGGGCCCCGAGCCGTGGCGGAAGCGCCGCCACCGGTGTCGGCCGCGTCGGCGCCGGACGGGAGCCGGGTGCGCCTCTTCGTCGTCCGCCTCAAGCACGCGCGGGCAGGCGACGTGGCGGCAACCGTCAACCTTCTCTTCGGCGGAGGCGGAGAGTTTTCCGGGCAGACGGGAATCTCGAGCGGGACGCTCTCGCAGGAGCTGGAGCGCACGACGGTCCCGCCCCAGGGCAGCGCGCCCCCGGCGCACGCCGACGCCGCTCCGGCCTCGCGTCCGGCAGAGATGCGGGGACCCGTCACCATCGTGCCGGATCAGCTCACCAACTCGCTCCTGGTGCGCGCCTCACCGGAGGACTTCGAGGTCCTCAATCAGGCGATCGACCAGCTCGACATCCGCCCGCTCCAGGTGCTGATCGAGGTGCTGATCGTGGAGGCTCGCCACGACCGGAACTTCTCCCTGGGCGCCGATCTCGTTCTGCCCCCCCAAGGAATCGGCGACGACGGCACCATTGGAGGCACCCTCACCGGCGGCGGCCTGGGCGACCTGGTGATCCGGATCATGCGGCTCGGCCACATCGACCTCGATGCCCTGCTCCGGACGTCGCAGTCGAAGGGCGACGTAGAGATCGTGTCCCGCCCGGTCTTGCTTGCGTCGAACAACACCGAAGCCCGCTTTCTGGTCGGGACCCAGCGACCCTTCGTGCAGGTGAGCCGCTCCCTTCCTACCGATGCCCCTTCACGGGACCAGGTGATCCAGTATCGCGATGTAGGCACCAAGCTCACCGTGCGCCCGACCATCAACCAGGACGGCTATGTGTCGCTGGTCATCCAGCAGGAAATCAACAGCGCCACCGGCGAGACTCAGTTCGACGCGCCGGTCATCTCGACCCGGGAAGCGGCAACCCAGGTTCTGGTGCGGGACGGCCAGACCATCGTGCTGGGGGGCTTGCGAGACAGGCAGAGCGACCGGAGCCAGGGCGGGGTGCCGGTCCTCTCGGGGATTCCTCTCCTCGGCGGGCTGTTCGGGAGCAGCAGCCGGCACCGGACGGCCACCGAGCTCTATTTGTTCCTGACCCCTCGCATTCTCAAGACCGATGCGGATGCCGACAGCGTGACCGCGCCACGGCTGAGGGGGGCGGTGCAATGACCACCTCGCTCCGGCTAGGAGAGGATGGCAGCTCGGGCCAAGCCTCGTTCTGCGACATGATCGGGGCGCATCCGCTGATGCATGCCCTCTACGAGGAGATCAGGTACGCGGCGCCGCTCACGGCCCCAGTCCTGATCGAGGGCGCCACCGGCACCGGGAAGGAGCTGGTCGCGCGGGCGCTGCACAGCCTATCGGGCCGGAAGGGCGCGCTGATCACCGTGAATGTCGCGGAGCTCTCGGAGCAGCTCGCGGAGGCGGAGCTGTTCGGTGTGGTGCGCGGCGCCTATACCGGGTCGGTGGCGAGCCGGCCGGGGTTGATCATGGCAGCTGACCGCGGGACCCTATTCCTGGACGAGGCAGGCGACCTGCCGCCGGCACTCCAGCTCAAGCTGTTACGGGTCCTGGAGGGAGGGCGCATCCGGCAGGTCGGCGCCGAAGCCGAGCGCCCAGTGCTCTTCCGCCTGCTGCTGAGTGTACGGCAGCCGGCCTGGGACTTGATGGCCACCGGCCGCTGGCGTCAGGACTTCTACTACAGAGTGGCTGGGATTGCCTTGCGCACTCCGCGCCTGGTGGAGCGCCGGAGTGACATCCCGGAGCTCGCCAACCACTTCCTGGTGGAGCTCGGTGCCTCGCCGGCCCCCGCCGAAGAGCTGGCTGATCTTTGTTCGCACGGGTGGTCGGGGAATGTACGGGAGCTACGACGAGTGGTGGAGCGAGCACTCCACCAGGCGCGCGGGAGGCCGGTGGCCGCGGAGGACGTCCGGCGCGCGCTCGATGCGGAGACTGGATCCGCGCCAGGCGCGGAGCGTCGGTCCCGCACCCGGACCCTGCGAGACATGGAGCGCCAGCATATCGTGGCGACATTGGCGAGCGTGTCGGGGAACTGGCAAGCGGCGGCCAAAGCTCTCGGGTTGTCGCGGAGCGCGTTCTACCGCCGGCTCGAGGTGCTGAACATTCCGCGCCGCAGCCGCCACGTATTCCCGGAACCGGGAATGGATTCCCGCGATTGTGGGAATGGACTCGAGCACGAGGCGTCAGCGACATCCTCATCTGCTTCGGAGGACACGGCTTAGCGATATGCATCGGGAGGCACGAGCCCTGCTTTCTGAGCGGGCCTCCCCTCCCGTGGAGCTGGCCGTGTCAAACCGCCGTGCGCCGGTCGTCGCATCGCTGTCATCGCTATGGGTGCTGCTCACTGTAGGTACAACCATCGCCTCTGCCCAGGGCACTCCGCACCCCCATAAACCGGGAGGCGGGGGCATCGTCCCGGAGGCGGCTTGCCCGCCGGAGGGCTGCATCCTCGGCGTCTCGGTCACGCCGGACGGCGGCAGCGCGAGCTTCCCGCAGAGCAGCGGGAAACACCCGCTCGACTTCTTTGTCAGGAACACGGGCAACGTCACTACGCCGTTCCAGTTCACCTGCACGACGACCGGCGTGACCTGCAGTACGATCACCCCGACGACCGCGTCCTTGGCCCCAGGCCAGGGGGTCGAAGTCGCCGCGGTCGTCATCGTGGGAAGCGTCGGCGGGCGCTACACGCTGACCGCCGACAACTTCGGCGGCTCGGCCAGGGACAACGGGTTCTACAACATCACGGTCACCAACACCGGCCCGCCGAGCGCGGTCGTTCTCCGGAATCAGAACGGCGATAATCTCGACCGCTCGGCTTGCCTGACCTCGGGCGCCGGAGAGAGCGCGGCGTGGGAATGCGGCGATCTGGTAGTGACCCACGCCATGCCTACCTACACCACGATGAACCGGGGCAGGACTCTCACTCTGCTCTACCATTCGGCCCAGGCGGCGCCGAGTCCCGCGGTGGCGGTCGCGGTCACCCAGAGCACCTCGCTCGCGCTCCCTACCAGCGTCTATGCCGAGCTCAAGGTGAACGGGGTGATCAGAAACTCCGGCACCTACGGAGGCTGGAATTCAGCCCCGCTGACGCGCCAACTCGTGCTTCCCTTCGACGCCGGCCCGGATTCGAGCGGCATCTATCCATTCACCCTCGAGGTCCAGAACCGCTACGCCAGCGGCGGGCCCTTCAGCGACACCGTCTCGGGGACTCTCATCGTGGTGAATCGCTCCCAGAGCCGCTACGGCAAGGGCTGGAGCCTCGCGGGCGTTGAGGAGCTGCGCCTGGCTCAGCCGGGCGGCGCCATGCTCTGGATCGGAGGGGACGCGTCGGCCAAGGTGTACAGTCCGGTGAACGCCACGACCTGGGTGGGGGCGCCCGGCGGGTATCGGGACACGCTCACCTTGAGCGGCTCGGTCTACACTCGGACGCTGCGGCATGGAGTTCGGGTCACCTTCGACGCCCAGGGCCGTCATCTCCAGACGATCAGCCGCACCGGCCAGGCCACGACCTTCGGCTACGACGCCAACGGTCGGTTGAGCACCATCACCGTGCCGCCGGGGGGGACGGGCACGGTTTACACCGTAACCTACGATGCCACGACTGGCCTGCTCGATCGGCTCACCGATCCGGGTGGCCGTGTCCTCAACGCAACCGTGAACGGCACGAGCCGGGTCCTCGCCTCCCTGCTCGACCCGGACAACGTGACGACGGCGTTCGCTTATAACGTGAGCGGCCGGATGCTCGGCCGGACGGGGCGGCGGGGGTTCACGACGGCATACTCGTACGGACAGGGACTGCGGCTCACGCGGGTGGCCGTCCCCATCGATCCTGCGACGCACGACAGTGCCGTGACCACCTTCACGCCGTGGGACGAGCTCGGCTACCCGGGCCTGAGCCCGATCGACACGGCGCTGGCGTTCACTACGATCCTTGGCCCGCGGGCCGGCGTGGCCGACGACGCCAAGATCTCAGTGGATCGCTGGGGGGCACCGACCAAGATCATCGATCCGATCGGGGCCACTACGACCCTGCTTCGCGGCGATGCGGCGGTGCCGCTGCTGGTGACCCGAATGACCTATCCCAATCCGGCCGGCGGCGGTGCGGGCCGCATTGTGAACACCACCTACGATACCCGGGGCAATCTCATCCAGGTCCGCGACAGCACCTCGCACCTCGGCACCGCGGGGCTGCCCACGAAGGTCACCCGGTACGTCTACGGCAGTCCCAACACCAAGGACTCGCCCAGCCAGGTGATCGACTCGGTCACCGGGCAGGCCCGGACCACGACGTACACCTACACCACTGTAGGGCTGACCAACGATGTGCTCGACTCGCGCGCCCATCGCACCACCTTCGGCTACACCTCGGATTTTCTCGTCAACAAGATCACGGAGCTACAGGTCGAGACCTGGCACGAAAACACGACCAATGACACTCTGGCCACCAAACAGGATCAGATCTGGACCTTCGACTACGACACCAAGCGGAATCTCAAGGCCGATACGTCGGCCACCCGGGTGGTGCGGTCCTACGTCCGGGACACCTACGGGCGGGTGACCGAGGTGCACGACCCCCTCGGCACCAAGACCGAGCGGAAGTACGACCTGATGGATCGCGACACTCTGGTCCGTCAGTACACCGCGGCCCAGCCCAATCCCTATGGGATCAACCCCTTGTTGAGCACCCGCTGCGACGCGACCCAGGTGCTGTGCTCCGATCCCACGGTCGCGTTCAATCCCAGCCTGCCGGCCACACTGGACTCGAAGAAGACCTACGGGATGCTGACCCTCGATCGCGTGCGCGATCCCCGGGGCGTGGGACGGGATTACGCCTATGATGCCCGCAACGCACTGCTCCGGGAAACGGATGACTATGGCCTGGCCATTCAGACGGTGGTCGATGAAGCCGGACTGGTGCGGTCGACCCAGCTCCGGTCGGGGGCCGTGACGCAGTACACCTACGACGCGGCTGGGCGCCGCACGATCATGAGGTTTCCTGGGATCGACTACAACGGGTCCCTGGTCCCGGGCGACAGCATCCGGTACGCCTACGATGTGCTGGGGAACCTGCTGACCTCGAACACGGTGAACCGCGGCAGCATCAGCCGGACCTATTACGCCAACGGCCTGCTCAAATCGAAGACCGCGACCAGCGGCTTCCCCGACGTGATCAGCTACAGCTACGATCAGGCCTGGGCCGTCACCCGAGTCATCCGCAACTCAGACACGACGGACTACGCCTATGCCACCACCACCGGAGACCTGCAGACGGTGACGGTGCGGCTGGGCATCACCGGCACGGCCGCGGCGCGCACCCGGACCTTCAGCTATCTGTGGGACGGCCTGGGCCGGCTCCGCCAGATCACCTATCCGGGCACGGCCGCGGGGCCCATGCTGGTGACCTACCGCTACGATGCCGCGGGGATCCTGCGGCGGCTCAAGTCGAGCAACCCGGCCGCCGGGAACGATATCTTCGACCTCACCTTACGCAACAAATCGGTGGACCCCATCGGCCGCATCTTGAGCCAGTATTTCGTGTGCCGGGCGGGGAACGTCACCGGGAATCCCTGCGGGACGGTCAACAACCGCTCCGATTCGGTGGAAACGCTCAACAGCTACAACCGGCTGAGTGCCCTGGCCGGCCAGAACCGGAACGGCTGGATCGACAACATGCGGTATGATGCCTCGGGCAACATGATCTACAAGCAGGATGGCCAGCACGGCGAAATCCATACCTTTACTATCGACCCGGCTCACAATCGGCTGATCCAGGACGCGATCCAGGGTATCAACGACCCCCTGAGCATCTCGTACGACGCGAATGGAAGCCGCATCACCGAGATCGGGAACGTGGTCGACCTGCGGGAGAAGCACTACTTCTACGATGGCCTCGGGCGGCTGAGTGGCACCTTCGTCTGGGTCGGCACCAACGTGCACAACCGACCCAACGACTGCCAATACGATTCCGATGGCCAGATGGCTGCCGGGTGTGAAGGCGCCCCCTGGCTGGGCTTCGACGGCCACAACGTGAGTGGCGTCCTCTTCAACGGCGGGAAAGGCTGGAGCTTCTTCCACGGCGCCGGGCTCGACTCCCCGCTCATGGGGTATTACCGGCCAACCACCGGGATCTCCCGGGTATTCTATTGGGTGACCGACGGGGCTGGCCGCGAGCTCGCGGTGGCCGACTCGGCCGGGGTCCGGCAGTCCCAGGACCAGGCGCAGGATATCGGGACCTGGCGACAGGCCGGCGGTGTCGCCAACAGCTTCGGCTTCTCCAGCGACCGGCAGGACAACGCGTTCGCCACCAATCTGTCGTTCTTCCGCAATCGGTTTTACTATCAGAATACGGGGCGGTGGCTGCAGGAGGATCCGATTGGGGTAGCAGGGGGGCTCAATCATTATCAGTTCAACGGCAACAACCCCGTCTCGAACACCGACCCGTTCGGCCTCTGTCCGCCGTGCTCGGATCGGGACGAGGCGATTGAGAACACGCTGTTTGATCCCTCG
>JBJMOX010000430.1:0-2869 GCA_045803515.1 Gemmatimonadales bacterium | reverse complement strand
CTCTCGGTCCTGCTGCTGCAGATGGTCGCGATCGGTCTGGTCTTCTATTTCCTCATCCTGCGCCCGTCGGGCCAGGCCAGAAAGAAGCACGCCGAGCTGCTGGCGAACCTGAAGAAGGGCGACGAAGTGATGACCAGCGGGGGCATCATCGGCCGAGTGAAGGACATCAAGGACGTGGAAGCGGACGGCGTCAAGGAGACTCGGGTGACGGTGGTGAGCGGAACCGCGACCGTGATCTTCGAGCGCTCACGCATCGTGCGCATCGGCGGCGCCTCGGCGCAGAGCGTGCCCGCGGCATGAGCCTCAGGTCGCTGCACCTGCTGGGCTCGCCCGTCCTCCGGCAGCACAGCGCGGAGGTGGGAGAGGTGGACGACGCGGTCCGGCGCCTGGTCGAGGACATGTTCGAGACCATGGACGCCGCGCACGGCGTCGGGCTCGCCGCCAATCAGGTCGGGGTGGCGCGGCGGGTCGCGGTCATCGACGCCGATGGCGACCGGTTCGCCATGATCGACCCCGTGATCCTCGAGACCGAAGGCCGCGCCACGGCCGAGGAAGGCTGCCTGTCGATTCCCGAGATCTTCGGCGACGTCTCCCGGCCCGAGCGGGTGGTCATCGAGGCACTCGATCAGGAGGGGCAGCGCTACCGCCGGGAGGCCACCGGCCTCAAGGCCCGGGCTATCCAGCACGAGATCGACCACCTCGATGGCATCCTCTTCCTCGATCACCTGAGCCTGGTCAAGCGACAGATCCTGCTCGCCCGCTGGCGGCGCGAGCACAAGGACGACGCGAGCTACCTGAAAGAGGTGCAGCCGGAGTCCGCCCGGTCGGAGTGATGCGGATCGTCTTCTTCGGCACGCCGGAGTTCGCCGTCCCGTCGCTGGAGGCGCTCCTCCGGGAGCGGCAGGTCGTCGCGGGCGTGGTCACCCAGCCCGACAAGCCCCAGGGTCGCTCCCGCTCCACCCTGATCTCTCCCCCGATCAAGCGCCTCGCCGAGCGAGAGGGGATTCCCGTTCTCCAGCCCGCCCGTCCCGTCGGCGACCTCTTCCTCGCGAGCCTTCGGCATCTCGAGCCGGAGCTCGCAGTCGTGGTGGCGTACGGGCACGTGCTCCGCCGCGAAGTGCTCACCCTTCCCACCCGCGGCATGCTCAATGTCCACGCATCGCTCCTTCCCCGGTGGCGCGGCGCGGCGCCGGTTCAGCATGCCATTCTCGCGGGGGACCGGGAGACCGGCGTGAGCATCATGCGGATGGAGGAGGGACTCGACACCGGCCCGGTGCTCCACCGGGTGGCCACACCGATCGGACCGGAGGAGACCGCCGGTGCGCTCGCGGCCCGGCTGGCAGTGCTCGGGGCGGCAGCGCTCACCACCGTGCTCGCGCTCCTCTCCTCGATCAGCGCCGAGCCGCAGGACTCCACCGCCGCCACCTACGCGCCCAAGGTCGAGCGCGAGACGGCGCACCTCGATTGGGGCCGGGACGCGGAGGCGCTGGTGCGGCAGGTGCGTGCGTTCGACCCCAGCCCCGGCGCGTGGACCACCCACGGCGGTGCGCCACTGAAGCTGTTCGGCGCCATGGCCTCGACCGAAGACGGCGCGCCCGGCACCGTGCTCGCCGCGGACGAGCGCCTGATCGTGGCCTGCGGGCGCGGCGCCGTCGCGCTCAGGGAGGTGCAGCCGGCCGGGAGGAGCCGGCTTCCGGTCGGAGCCTGGGTGCGGGGGCGCGGGGTGAGCGTCGGGGCGCGGTTCGCGTGAGACCACTCGCCCGCCTCCATGCGATCACCGATGCCGCGGTGCTCGCCGCCCCGGACCTCGGCATCCGGGCGGCGGCGATCGCGGCGGCCGGTTCGGCGGTAGCGCTCCACGCTCGCGACCGCTCCGCCAGCGGTGCGGCGCTCACCGCGGCCGCACGCCGGCTCCTCGCCCTCGCCCGGCCTCCCGAGGCGTCGGTATTCGTGAACGGCCGCGCCGACATCGCCGCCGCGCTCGGCGCCCAGGGGCTGCAGCTCGGCTCCGACGATGTGACCGCCAGCGACGCCCGAAGGATCTTTCCGAGAGGCTGGATCGGCCGCTCGGTGCATAGCCCGTCCGAGGCGGCCCAGGCGGTGGATGAAGGAGCGGACTTCCTCCTGGTGGGAAACGTGTTTCGGACCGCCTCGCACCCGGGGCGGCCGGCGGCGGGGCTGGACCTGGTTCGAGCGACCGCGTCGCTGGGCCGGCCGGTCATCGCCATCGGCGGGATCGACGCTGCGCGCGCCGCCGAGGCTCGCGACGCCGGCGCCTACGGCGTGGCATCCATCTCGGCCCTCTGGCACGCGCCCGATTCGGCAGCGGCGGCCTTGGCCTTGCTCCAGCCCTGGGTGGATGCGCTATGAGCCAGTTCCAGATCGTGGTCAACGGAGAGCAGCGCCGGATCGCCGGTCCCGCCACCCTGCTGGATCTGCTGGGGCAGCTGGGACTCGACCCTCGGACCGTGGTGGTAGAGCTCAACCGCGAGATCGTCCGCCGCCCCCGGCTGGCCGAGACCCCGGTGAACGACGGGGACACGATCGAACTGGTGCACTTCGTCGGTGGTGGCTGAGGGAAGGACGGGAAGGACGGGAAGGACGGGAAGGACGGGAAGGACGGGAAGGACGGGAAGGACGGGAAGGACGGGAAGGACGGGAAGGTGTGCTGTCATCCCGAGGAGCGCCAGCGACGAGGGATCTTGCCCGCGAATCCGGACGCTCGCGGCGGAGGTCCGATCGTGCGGAGAAGATCCCTCGCTCCGCTCGGGATGACAGCTCCGCCCTGGGTGACCGCCGAGCGAACCTTCCCGTCCTTCCCGCCCTTCCCGCCCTTCCCGCCCGTCCCCGCGCTTCCCGTCCCTCCCCG
>JBJMOX010000429.1:0-7542 GCA_045803515.1 Gemmatimonadales bacterium | reverse complement strand
CGTCTTCCTCGATGTACTCGAGGGCGTACTCGAGGGTGATCTGGCGGGGGGGCTCCAGAATGACGTTGTCGTCCGAAGCCGTGGTCCGCATGTTGGTGAGTTTCTTCTCCTTGGTGACGTTGACTTCCATGTCGCCCGGACGGGAGCTCTCGCCGGCGATCAGTCCCTCGTATACCTGATCGCCGGGCGTCACGAACATCTGGGCTCGCTCCTGCAGGTTGCCGAGGGCGAACGCCACGACGCTCCCCTCCCGGTCGGCGACGAGCACACCGCGCTTCCGGCCCGCCAACGGGCCGGCCCACGGCCCGTAGTCGAGGAACCGGTGGTGCATGATGCCATTGCCCCGGGTGTCGGTCAGGAACTCCGAGCGGTAGCCGAACAGTCCCCGGGCCGGGATGCGGAACGTGAGCCGCACCATGCCCAGGCCCGGGTTCCGCATCTCGGTCATCTCACTCCGCCGAGGTCCCAGCTTCTCCATCACCACACCCATGAAATCCTCGCCCACATCCACCGTCAGCTCCTCGTACGGCTCCAGCCGCTCCCCGTCCGTGCCCAGCCTGGTGATGACCCGCGGGCGGGAGACCTGAAACTCGAACCCCTCGCGCCGCATCGTCTCCATCAGGATGCCGAGGTGGAGCTCGCCCCTTCCGCTCACGGTGTGGGTGTCGGGGCTGTCGGTGGGCTCGACCCGGAGTGCCACGTTGCGCTCCAGCTCCCGGTAGAGCCGGTCCCGGAGCTGCCGGCTGGTGACGTACTTGCCGTCCCGCCCGGCGAAGGGGCTGTTGTTGACGATGAAGTCGACCGAGATGGTCGGCTCCTCGACGGCGATTCCGGCCATCCGCTCGGGCGCGTCCACCGAGGTGAAGGTCCGTCCGATCTCGATGGTCTCGAAGCCCGAGAGCGCCACGATGTCGCCCGCGCCAGCGACGTCGACCTCGACCCGGTGGAGCCCGTCGAAGGTGTACAGCCGGGTGACCCGGTTCCGCTCGAAGACTTCATCGGTGACCAGTCCCGGCTCACCCAGCGGCAGCAGCGCGACCTGATCGCCCACCCGCACCCGCCCCCGCTCGATGCGCCCGATGGCGATCCGCCCAAGGAAAGTGGAGAAGTCGAGGGTGGAGACCAGCATCTGGAAGGGGCCCTCGGGATCACCCTTGGGGGCAGGCACGTAATCGAGAATCGACTGGAACAGCGGCTGCAGATCGGTGCCGGGATGATCCAGCTCGAAGGTGGCAGTGCCGGCGCGGCTCGAGGTGTAGAGGAACGGCGCGTCGAGCTGCTCCGGCGTCGCCTCGAGATCGATGAACAGCCCCAGCACCTCGTCGTGGACCCGAAGCGGCTCGGCGTCGGCGCGGTCGATCTTGTTGATCGCCACGATCGGCCGGAGCCCCAGCGCCAGCGCCTTCCGGGTGACGAACCGGGTCTGCGGCATCGGTCCCTCGGCCGCGTCCACCAGGATCAGCACGCCGTCCACCATCCTGAGGATGCGCTCGACCTCGCCGCCGAAGTCGGCGTGACCGGGAGTATCGACGATGTTGATCTTCACGCCCTGCCACCGCACCGCCGTGTTCTTGGCCAGGATGGTGATTCCCCGCTCGCGCTCCAGCGGGTTCGAGTCCATCACGCGCTCTTCCACCTGCTGGTTGGCCCGGAAGGCCCCGGCCTGCCGGAGCATCTGGTCCACCAGCGTGGTCTTGCCGTGGTCGACGTGTGCGATGATGGCCAAGTTACGGATCAATCTGCGCTTCCTTGCCCGAAGGCGGATGGAACGGCGGAGGCCCGGGGGTCCGGGCCTCCGCGGCGCATATATAGACTAGCCCGTCCCGGCCCGCAAGAACCTCAATGGCGGTGCCCCAGATGACCAGGCTCCGGGTGCCGCGCGGGAGCCATTTCCCGGAGCGCTCCGCACTCGTCCTCGATCTCCAGTTGAATGGTGACGTGCCCGATCCCCAGCCGGCCCATCTCCCCGCGGATCCCCTCCAGCACCCCGGGATGGGCGTCCAGATCCGGTACGACGGCGTGCCCGCTCATGGCCACCACCCCGTTCGCCACCGTCCAGACGTGCAGATCGTGGACCGCCCGCACCCCGGGCACGCCCTGGATGCGCCGCTGGACCTCGGGCATGGAGACGTGACCGGGCACCGACTCGAGCAGGATGTCGGTGCTCTCCCGGAGCAGGCGCCACGCGCCGACCAGGATCAGGAGCGAGAGCGCGATCGAAGCGATCGGATCGGCCACCGTCCAGCCGGTGGACCAGATGATCGCCGCGGCTCCCAACGCGCCCACCGAGCCCAGCGCGTCACTCATCACATGGAGATACGCGCCCCGGGCGTTGAGACTCCCCGTCCGGGTGCCGTGTAGCAGCAGCAGGCTCACCAGGTTCACGACCAGGCCGGCGGCGGCAATGGCCAGGAACAATCCGCTCCGTATCGGGTGGGGATGGTTGATCCGCTGGACGGCCTCCAGCACCACCCAGCCGGCGATGCCGAACAGCGCCGCGCCATTCACCAGCGCCGCCAGGATCTCCCAGCGGAGGTAGCCGTACGTCTTGCTGTCATTGGCGGGGCGCCGCGCGATCCAAGTCGTGAGCAGGGTGAGACCGAGGGCGCCGACGTCGGTGAGCATGTGGCCGGCATCGGCCAGCAGGGCCAGCGACCCGCTCACCCAGCCGCCCACCAGCTCGAGCAGCATGAAGGTCCCGGTGAGCCCCATCACGGCCCAGAGGCGCGGCAGGGGCGTCGTAACGCCTGACGTCAGGTGAGCGCAGTCAGCGCGGGTGCGCGGCGTGGCCATGAATCAAGGATAACGAGACGTAGGGTCGGGCTCCCGCACCCGCACCGCCTCGGCGTGCCCGTAGAGGCCTTCCGCCTCCGCCAGCGCGATGATCGCGTCGGCATCCGCCGCCAGCCGGGCGCGGGTATAGCGGATCACGCTGGTGCGCTTGACGAAATCGTAGACGCCGAGGGGCGAGGCATAGCGGGCGGTGCCGCTGGTGGGGAGCACGTGGCTCGGGCCGGCCAGGTAGTCGCCGACCGGCTCCGGCGTCTCGTCGCCCAGGAAGATGGCCCCGGCGTGCCGGATACTGGTGGCGATCCGCTCGGCGCCTTCCGCCACGATCTCGAGATGCTCGGGGGCGCGCCGGTTGGCGACCTCGATCGCATCGCGCATCGACGGTACCACGATGATCGCGCCGTTCCGGTCCAGCGCCGTCCGGGCGATTTCCGCGCGCGGCGCCCGAGCCAGCGCAGCCTCGAGCGCGGCCGGCAGCGCGTCGGCGAGGGGCGCACTGGTGGTCACGCACCAGCTGGTCGCGTCCTCGTCGTGCTCCGCCTGGGCCACCAGGTCGGCGGCGATCCGCTCGGCCCGCGCCGTCGCGTCGGCGATGATCAGCACCTCGGTGGGCCCGGCGATCATGTCGATCCCGACCTGCCCCACCACCTGCCGCTTGGCCTCCGCCACCCACCGGTTTCCCGGGCCCACGATCTTGTCCACTCTGGGAACGGTAGCCGTGCCGTAGGCCAGGGCCGCCACCGCCTGGGCGCCGCCGATCCGGAAGATCCGGGTGACCCCAGAGAGCGCGCAGGCCGCCAGCACGGCGTCGGTTATGCCCCGCGGCGGAATCACGGCGAGGATCTCCTGCACCCCCGCTACCAGCGCCGGAACAGCGTTCATCACCACCGAGGACGGATAGGAGGCCTTGCCACCGGGGATGTAGAGACCGACCCGGTCGAGTGGCGAAACCTTCATCCCGACCAGGCTGCCGTCCTCCTCCGTCAGGTGAAAGCCCGGCTCCCGCTGGTGCTCGTGATAGGCGCGCACCCGGTCGACCGCCCGCTCCAGCGCGGCGCGGAGCGGCGACGGAATCCGGTCGAGCGCGCCTTGCCAGGTGCCGGGATCGAGCGCCCACTCGGCCGGGGCGAGGTCGACGCCATCGAAGCGGAGGGTGTACTCCCGTACCGCCTCGTCGCCGCGCTCGAGCACGGCTTCGAGTATGGCGCTCACGGCGTCCCGGGTGGCGCGATCGGCGCCGGCCCGGCGCGGCAGCAGCGGCTCCAGCGCCTCGAACGGCGGGACCACGAGCCGGCGGATCATCCGGTGCTCTCGCGGTAAGACCGCTTGGCCATTAGGCTTAAGAGATATGGAATCAGTCCCTCCGACCTCGGTCGGTTTCGGCATCGCCTCGGTGTTCGTGCTGGTGCTGGCGAATGCCTTCTTTGTCGCCACCGAGTTCGCGCTGGTGAGCGCGCGGCGCACGCGGCTCGATGAGATGATCCGGAACGGGGATCGCAAAGCTACGCTCGCGCGCCGGGCCATACAATCGCTCTCCCGCTACATCTCCGCGACCCAGCTCGGCATCACCCTCACTTCGCTGGGGCTGGGGTGGATCGGCGAGCCGGCGCTGGCGCGCGCGCTGGCGAATTTATTCACCTGGCTGCCCCAGGCCATGGAGAAAGTCGCCACCCACAGTGTCGCGGTGATAATCGCGTTTACCCTGATCACCAGCCTCCACATCATCCTGGGCGAGCTGGTGCCCAAGGCCTTTGCCCTGGTCCACCCCGAAGTCGTGAGTACCTGGACCGTGCCCCCGCTCATGATCTTCGCGTGGGTGATGGCCGGGCCGATCGCGGTGCTCAGGAGTACCTCCAACCGGCTGCTCAAGATCTTCGACATCAATCCGCCCGGCGAAGAGGAGCGGCTCCACTCGCCAGAGGAGATCCGGATGCTGGTCGAGCAGAGCGAAGTGGGCGGCAGCCTGCTTCAGCAGGATGCCCGACTGCTCGAGGGTGTCTTCGAGTTCAGCGAGAAGACGGCCCAGGAGGTGATGACCCCCCGGACCCAGATCGTGGCGCTCGACGCCGGGCTCACGGTCGAGAGCGCGGCGGACGAGGTCGCCGTGGCGCGGCGGTCCCGCTATCCGGTATACACCGAATCGCTGGACGAGATCGTGGGCGTGGTGCACGCCAAGGACATTCTCACCGCGATGCGCCGCCAGCCGGGCCAGACGGTCCGGGACATCATGCGGCCCCCGCTGTTCGTCCCCGGCACCCGCGAGGTCGAGGACGTGCTGGCCGACATGAAGCGGCTCAAGACCCATCTGGCCGTGGTGCTCGACGAGTACGGCGGCACCGCCGGCCTGGTGACCATGGAGGACCTGCTGGAGGAGATCGTCGGTCCGATCTACGACGAGTACGATCCCCAGGACAAGGCCAGCCCCAGGGACGGCGCCACCCGGCTCGACGGATCCATGCCGATCAGCGAGTTCAACGCCGAGCACGACGCCTCGCTCGACGACACCGACTACACCACCATCGGCGGGTACGTCTTCGGCCAGCTCGGCCGGCTGCCGCGCCCCGGGGACCGGGTCGCCGCGGGCCAGCATGTGTTCGAGGTGGTCGAGATGGATGGCCGCCGGGTCAAGACCCTGCGGCTGCACCAGGCGGAGCCCGCGGGCCAGAGCACCGACCGCAAGGCGACCGAGTAGCCGATGAGCCGTCCCGCCGTCGCCGCGATCCCACCCGGCGCGCTCGACCTCACCGGCGAGGCCGCGCGCCGCCGCCGCCGGCTGCAGCGCGCCGCCATGGACGTGCTGGAGCGCGGTGGCTACGACGAGCTTCTCCCGCCCACCTTCGAGTACGAAGACACCTTTCTCCGCGCCGGCGGCACCGGGGTGGCGGAGCGGCTGGTGCGCTTCCCCGACCGGGACGGCCGGGTGCTCGCCCTCCGCTTCGACTTCACCGCCAGCATCGCCCGCATGGCGTCGACCACCTTCGCTCAGGCCGACGGCCCGCTCCGGTTGAGCTACTCCGGCCGGGTGTACCGGCAGGAGCCCGAGCGCGGCGGCCGCCCCCGGGAGACCCTCCAGGTCGGCGCCGAGCTGCTGGGTGAGGGCGGCCTCGCGGCGGACATCGAGATGGTGCGGCTCACCATCGCCATGGTCCGGTCGGCCGGCCTGCAGGACTTCCAGGTGAACCTGGGTCATGTGGGCGTGCTGGCGCCCGGGCTCGGCGCGGTGGACGAGCCGCTGCGGTCCGAGGTGCGCCGCTGGATCGACCGGAAGGACCGAGGGAGTCTCTGCCGGGCGCTGGCGGGCGCGGGTGGCGCCGCCGAAACGCTGACCACATTGCCATTCGTGATCGGCCGGCGCGATGCGCTCCTGGGCGCCGTCGGCGGCGCCCCCACGACCGCGGGCGCCGGCCTCGAGCATCTGCTGACGCTCGATGCGGCCCTCACGGACGACGAGCGGGGACACATCGTCTACGACCTTGGTGAGGTGCGGGGACTCGACTACTACACGGGAATGCAGTTCGAGGTCTATGTCGCGGGCGCGGGGCGGGCAGTTGGTGCCGGCGGCCGCTACGATGAGCTGATGGGCCGCTTCGGCCGGCCGATGCCCGCCGTGGGCGTCTCGCTCGACCTCGACACCATCGCCGAGGTGCCGGCGTGAGTCGCCTTCGGGTGGCGTTGGCGAAGGGTCGGCTCTACCAACCGTCGGTCGACCGCTTCCAGCGGGCCGGCGCAGCGCCCGCGCCGGACGCGGGGCGCCGGCTGCTCATCCCTTCCAGCGATCCCGGCATCGAGTTCCTGGTGGTCAAGCCCGGAGACGTTCCCGTCTACGTGGAATCCGGGGCCGCCGATCTGGGCGTGACCGGCACCGACATCCTGCGGGAGACCGGCGCGGACGTGCTCGAGCCGCTCGAGCTGGGGTTCGGCGCCTGCCGGCTGGTGGTCGCGACACCCGCGGCGGGTCCCTACCCGGCACTCCCCGGCGGTATCACGGCCCGGGTCGCCACCAAGTATCCCCGGTTGGCCCAGGCCCATTTCAGCGCGGCAGGGAGGCCGGTGGACATCATCCAGGTGAACGGCTCTGTCGAGGTCGCCCCGCTGCTCAACCTGGCCCATTGGATCGTGGACCTGGTCGACACCGGAAACACGCTCAAGGCGAATGGGCTGGTGGAGCGGGAGACGATTCTCGGCTGTGGCGCCGTGCTGGTGGCCAACCGCGCTTCGCAGAAGCTCAAACTGGACGCGTACCTGGATCTGATGGGCCGGCTGGAGCGCGCGGGGGAGTAGGAACGGGAGCTGTCATGTCGAGCGGAGCGAGGGATCTTCTCCGCAGGATCGGACCTCTGCCGCGAGGGTCCGGGATTCGCGGGCAAGATCCCTCGTCGCTACGCTCCTCGGGATGACAGTCCCGTCTCACCCTTCTCCAGCCGCTGCCCCGCCAGCCGCACCGCCAGCTCGATCGCCACCCGCATGCTCGACGCATCCGCCCGCCCCGTCCCCGCGATGTCCAGGGCCGTCCCATGGTCCGGCGACGTGCGCGGGAACGGCAACCCCAGCGTCACGTTTACCGCTCGCCCGAACGCCGCCACCTTGATCGCCGTCATGCCGACGTCGTGATACGGCGCCAGCACGGCATCGAACTCTCCGCGCATCGCCCGCACGAACTCGGTATCCGCCGGAAACGGCCCGGCCGCACCCTGCGCCACGGCGGCGGGCCGCAGCACCCGCTCCTCCTCGTCGCCGAAGAGGCCGTTCTCG
>JBJMOX010000428.1:0-7028 GCA_045803515.1 Gemmatimonadales bacterium | reverse complement strand
ATCCCCGGTTTGGCCCGCTGGCGCAGGGGGTACTCGGCGATGTGGCTCCGCAGCTCGGCGAAGATGGTGGGCCGCTCGGGCCGGGGGCCCACGATGTTCATCTCCCCCCGCAGCACGTTCAGCAGCTGGGGCAGCTCATCCAGCCGGTACTGGCGCAAGACGCCCCCGATCGCCGTCACCCGGGGATCCCGCTCCTGGGCCCACACCGCCCCGCTGTGCCGCTCGGCGTCCACCCGCATGGTGCGGAACTTGTACATGGTGAACGGCCGCCCGCCCGCATCGTGGCCCCGCCGGTGGTTGAGGGCGGCCGCCCCCCGCTGGCGCCGGTCCTGCCCCACCCGCTCCTGGGTGTAGAGCACCGGGCCCCGCGAGGTCAGCCGGATCAGCACCGCGATCACCAGCATCACCGGCAAGCTGAGGATGAGCGCCACCGCGGCGAGCAGTACGTTCACCGCCCGGTGGAGCCATTCGCTCGCCTCGCTCCGCAGCGTCCGCCGGGCGCGCGACAGCGCGCGCGAATATGCCAGCGGCCAACGTGAGGGGGCCGGTTGGGCGAATTCACCGCTCAGGCTCGGACGACGTCGGACTCCGGAGGTGGCACTGCTCATGTTTGCTCGGTCTCGGGGGAAAACCGGGTGGAGGAGCTTGCTCCGCTGAACTCGATTGTTGAATCCCGGGCCACCGGTCTCGGCTGAATCGAAAGGCCCAGCGATAAAGCCGCGTAGTGGCCTAGGCTAATCGATCTCACGAAATCTCCCAGTGACCTGACTCACTGATCTGCCGCCCGATTCGCGGTTCACCCTCGTCCCGGCTTTGGAGCCGAGGGGTGTCCCCGCGTCAGCAATGGATGAGGCATCTCACCGAGGCCGAAGCTCGCGAGCCATTGACTGAAACGAGAGCGCTCCACCGGTGATCCAGTCGGTGTCTGCGAGCTCTCATCGAGAGGCGTCGTGATCGCTTCGTCGCCCGAACCAGGCGTTGGATTGGGCCGAATTGAATGAGGCATGTCGACTTCCGCTCGGTCAAGGTAGTCAGGGAACGGTGGTCCATTCTTCAAGGATGACGCCGTGAATTCCCCTGCACCGGGAGCCTCGAGACCAGGGCTGGCGGATTCACATAACAGCTTAATACGTTTACGTTTACTGATCGGGAAAGGGCGGGGGGCCTTCCCGGCCGGCAGGGGGACCGTTGCTGTAGGACCACAGCAGCGAGGGCCGGATCGCTACAACCGCTCCCCGTTGCGTAACCGTAGCAGCCGCACCGTCATACTGTAGCGCGAACCCGTCGATCCCTGGAGTATCGAGCGGTGACTGACGCGGTAAATGAAAGTGCAGAAGGAGTTTATCGGTTCGAGGGAAGCCTGCACGAGTCCTGCGGTTGATGGCTCTGGGCTCCTCGCCGTCTCTCTCCAATTCTGGCTCATCAATGGCAAATCGAGAAAAGGCTCTCGGCGCTCCGCTCGTCCTCATCGCCAACGATCAGGAATGGTCGGCTCGCTCACTCGAGAGTATCCTGGGTCCCAATGGCTTCTCCGTCGTCCGAGCCTACACCGGACAGCAGGCCTTGGAGCGCGCACGAAGTTCGCAGCCGGATCTCATCATCCTGGACGCCCAGATGCCGGACATGCATGGGTTCGACGTCTGTCGTGCGCTCCGCAGTGATCCTCGGTTCAGCGGCACCACGCCCATCGTCATCACAACTTCGGGCCCATCGGGGCGCACCCAGCGGCTCGAGGCCTATCGTGCCGGTGCCTGGGAATTTCTGGGGCAGCCGCTGGACGGCGAAGCGCTGCTGCTCAAGTTGGGCACCTTTCTTCGCTGCAAACAGGAAGTGGACGGCCTGCGGGAGGAGAACCTGCTGGACTCGGGCACCGGGCTCTACAATATGCGCGGTCTCTCCCGGCGCGCGCGTGAGATCGGCGCGGACGCCCTTCGGCGCCGCGATCCCCTGGCCTGCGTGGTTTTCTCTCCGGCGCCCGATGGTGACGCGGCCGAGATCACCGACGAGGAGAGCCAGCGCTTGGCGGACCAGCTGGGCCTGGTCTTCAAGCGCACCGGACGCGCTTCGGATGCGATCGGCCGGTTGGGCCAGCTGGAGTTCGCCGTCATCGCCCCCGCCACCGGCCCGGCAGGAGCGCTCCGTCTGGTCCGCCGTCTCGGCAGCGCCGTCGAGGGTGCGACGATACCGGTGCGGGGTGGCGAGCGCTCGATGCAGGTCCAGGCCGGCTATTGCGCCGTACCCGATTTCGCAGAGTCGTCGGTGGATGCGGTGGAGCTCCTCCTGCGCGCCACGACTGCGCTGCGAGACCTCGGGCGGGAAGGCGACGGGGAGCGAGTGCGGGCCTTTGAGCAGGTGCCGCTTCAGTTCCCAGTTTGAGTTGGCCTGGCGCTAAGTGTAGGCTGTGAACCACGATATGTTGCGGTAGGCCGGCCAATCAGTGTAGCTCAAAAGTTGCATGTGCTTGACAGCCGCATCACTTTGTGGTAAAAGTGTTGCTAACTCGCCTTCCGCTGGACCGGCTGAACGGGCCGTCCTTCGGCGAACGCGGTTGCTGATCCGACTTCCCACCGACCACCTCTCGTGGTCCCGCCCAGGAGTTCAGGATGGCCGACCCGCTCGCCCAGCAGGATCGGACGGGCTCACCCGCCGATTCGACTCACCGCGATCTTCTCTCCATCCCAAGCGAGATCAAGGCCAGCATTCGTGTGCTCGTCGTCGACGACGAGCGGACACTGCGGGAGAGCTGCGCCAGCGTGCTCCAGATGGATGGCTACAACGTGACCCTGCTGGGCCGCGGCGAAGAAGCCCTGGAAACCGTCAAGCGGCGGAAGTTCGACGTCATCCTGGTGGACCTCTACATGTCCCAGGTCTCCGGTCTGGAGATCCTCCAGGGCGCCCTGGCGGCGTACAAGGACACCATCGTCGTCGTCATGACCGGCAACCCGAGCGTCACCAGCAGCATCGAGGCGCTGCGCGCGGGCGCCTGGGACTACCTGCCGAAGCCCTTCTCCGCCACCCATCTGCAGGTCCTCATCGGCCGGGCCTCGCACGCCGTCATGATGTCGCGAGAGACCCAGGATCTCCGGGTCCAGCTGATGAAGCAGCACGGCCACAGCGACAAGCTCGCCCTGATCGGGATCTCGCCGCTGTTCCGCCAGGCGGTGGATCTGGCCCGCAAGGTCGCGGGCACCGATGCCTCGGTCTTCATCAGCGGCGAAAGCGGCACCGGCAAGGAAGTGATCGCGCAGTTCATCCATCAGAACAGCCGTCGGGCCGCTCGGGCTCTGGTGCCGATCAACTGCGCCGCCTTGCCCGAGCCACTGCTCGAATCGGAAATGTTCGGCCACCGCAAGGGCGCCTTCACCGGGGCCGACCGGGACAAGCCGGGGTTGCTGGAGACCGCCAACGGCGGCACCCTGTTCCTCGACGAGCTCACCGAGATGTCCATGCCGCTGCAGGCCAAGCTGCTCCGGGTGATCCAGGACGGCGTGGTCCGGCGGGTCGGCAGCGAGCAGCAGGACGCCGTGGTGGACGTCCGCTTCATCTCCGCGACCAATCGAGAGCCGCAGGAGGCGGTCGACAGCGGCGCCCTTCGGGGAGATCTCTTCTATCGGCTGCGCGTGGTGCCCATCAAGCTGCCGCCGCTGCGCAAGCGACCGGAAGACATTCCCCTGCTGGCCAATCATTTCCTCACCTACTATTGGCAACGTCACCGGCAGATGGGCGACCGCGCGCCCCGGCTGAGCGAGACCAGCATCAGCTTCTTGCGTTCGCGACCCTGGCGGGGCAACGTTCGTGAACTGCAGAACGCCATCGAGCACGTCGCGGTGCTGGCTGAGCCCGACCAGACGATCCAGCCCAACGACATTCCGGTGTACGACGATGGAGCAGAGTGGCCGGCGGAGAGCCCCGCGCCAGCCGCCGTGATGGAGGAGGCGTACCACGGCGCGAAGGACCGCATCGTCGCGCAGTTCGAGAAGGAGTACCTCACTCGCCTGATCACGCGGGCCGGGGGCAACATGTCCAAAGCGGCGCGGCTGGCCAGCATCGACCGGACCACCCTGTACAGGCTGATGGACAAGCACGCGTTTCACCGGGACGAGACCCCGGGGACCCCGGAGTGAAGTTCGAGACGGCTCGTCCGGGCGCCACCAGCGGAGAACGCCGGCGGCCCACCCAGGCAGGCAGCGCTTCGAATGGGGTGTGGGATCCCGAGGGGCCCACCGGTGAGGCCATCGCACCGCCGCTCTGGGATGCGCTGAGGGACGCCACCCTCTGGGCCCAGACGGAGTGGGAGCGGGCGCTGGAGCACGCATCGGGACTGGATGAGGTCACCCTCCATCTGGCCCAGCTCTGCGCGGCTATCCGCCAGCTGGCGAGCGGGCAGAGTCCCGACCTGAGCACCCTGCCTCCCAACGCGCTCTCCCGCCGGTTGGTCAATCTGGTGCGCTGCCGGTTCCTCGAGCGGGTGCAGGCGCTGCCGGCCACCCCGGACACGGTCCAGCTCCTCCGGCTGCTCAGCGCCATCGAGGCGGTGAGCCAACGACTGGAGGTCGACTGGTCGCAGCACTTCGCCGACCGTCTCTCCGGCCCCGATGGCCTGGAGCTGGTGGTCGAGGTTGCCCACGACCTCCGCTCGCCGCTCACCTCGATCCTCTTTCTGGCGGAAACCCTGCAGCGCGGCCGGAGCGGCCCCGTCAACTCGGTCCAGGAGCGCCAGCTCGGCCTCATCTACAGCGCGGCGTTCGGCCTGAGCTCGGTGGCGAGCGACGTGATCGAGCTCGCCCGCGGGGGGGACCGGCTGGTGGATCTCGATCCGATTCCGTTTTCGGTCACTGACATTCTCGAATCCGTGCGAGACATCGTCCAGCCCATCGCGGAGGAGAAGAGTCTGACGGTGCAGCTGGCCACCCCGGAAGCCGATTTCCGGGTCGGGCATCCCGTCGCGCTGAGCCGGGTCCTGCTCAACCTCACCACCAACGCGCTCAAGTTCACCGCCGAAGGATTCGTCGAGGTGACGGCCCGGCAGACCACCCAGCGGGGAGTGGAGTTCTCGGTGCGTGACACCGGTCGCGGCATTCCGCCGCAGTCGATGGCGACGCTGTATGAGCCGTTCCGCCGGCGTCAGAAGCAGGGCGAGTACGCCTTTTCCGGTTCGGGGCTGGGCCTCTCCATCTGCCGGAAGCTGGTCGAGGCGATGGGCTCCACTCTGGAGGTGGAAACGGCCCCGGGCTATGGTACCCGCTTCCACTTCGTCCTGGACCTGCCCCTGGCCGGCGACCCCCAGCTGGGGTAGTCCGCCGCGCGCCCCTACCAGTGCTCCCCCACCTCGTCTAAATTCTTTGCGCTGACCACTTCCGGAACCTGTACTCGAGCGCGCGCCTCGGTGACCCGGCCGACCGGCGCCCTCTCGCTGGCGTACCGATTCCGCTCCCGTGGCAGCCATGTGACGACCCCTGGTGGGCTTCCGACCTCGTGCCCTCCTCGTTGCCCTGCCGAATACCGGGTCCGGCCAGGCGCGTCGAGGGGAGCGCGCGAGGGACGAGGAGCCCGGAACTGAGCGCTACGTGAATCGTCCGCTGATCCGGCCCGCCCGGCACTTGAGCCAACCTCCGGTGCACGCCCCGAACGCTGCCCTGCTGATCGACTTCGACAACGTCACCCTGGGCATCCAGAAGGACCTGACCAAGGAGCTCCGCACTCTCCTCAACAGCGACATCATCAAAGGCAAGGTGGCGGTCCAGCGCGCCTACGCCGACTGGCGTCGCTATCCGCAGTACATCGTGTCGCTCTCCGAATCCTCGATCGATCTCATCTTCGCCCCCGCCTTTGGATCGAGCAAGAAGAACGCGACCGACATTCGCCTGGCCATCGATGCCATCGAGCTGGTCTTCACCCGGCCGGAGATCGGGACCTTCATCCTGCTCTCGGGTGACAGTGACTTCTCCACCATGGTCATCAAGCTGAAGGAGTACGGGAAGTACGTCATCGGGGTCGGGATCCGCGAATCGGCCAGCGACCTGCTGATCCAGAATTGCGACGAGTACTTCTCCTACAACGACCTGGCGGGACTCACCAAGGAAGTCGACACCCCGTCGATTCAGCGCGATCCCTGGGAGCTGGCCGGCGAGGCGGTCGCCCAGATGGCGCGGAACGGCGACGTCATGCGCTCCGATCGTCTCAAGCAGGTGATGCAGCAGATCGATCCCAACTTCGACGAGCGCAATGCCGGCTTCAACCGCTTCAGCAAGTTCGTGGTCGAGGCGGGTCAGAAGGGGGTCGTGCTGGTCACCAAGCTGGACAACGGCCAGTTCGAGGTGGCCCCACCGGTGTCGGCCGGCGCGCCGGCGCTTCCGGCGGTGCGCCCGGCCCGCGACGGGACTGGCGAAGCCGCCCGGGAGGATGGCAGCCGGAGAGGTCGGGGCCGGCGGGGCCGGGGTCGCGACCGCGAGCGCCCGTCGGAGAGTGGGCGAGAGGCGAGGCCGACGGCCCAGCCAGCCCGAGACGGAGTGCCTGCTCGTGGGAGAGTCGCCCAGGCGACGCTCACGCTCGCCGGTGCCTTCCAGCTCATGAGCCAGGCGCTCGCCGAACTTCGGGCTCCGGTGAGTGAGGAGGCGCTCCGGCTTCGCATGGTGGCCATGCATGGCCGGGAAGACCCGCTACTCGACCTCGGCCGCTTCGGCCGGCTGCTGCGCCAGGCGAACGATGCCGAAGTGGCGGACGTCCGGCAGGTGGGAGACAACGAGCACGAAGTCTCGCCTCATCCCCGAGCTCCGGCCCTGCCGCCTCGACCCGCACCGCTGCTGGCGGCGCCGCCCTCTGCCCCTTCCGTAGAGGAGCCGGCCGCGGTCGCCTCCGAGCCGCCCGCCGAGCCGGCGAGCAGCGGACGTGAGAACGGCCAGCGTTTCGGTGTGCGGTTCCGCCGTGGCTCTCGGGCCCCGCTCCGGACCGGCGAGATCCCGCTGATCGGGGTAGTCCGGGTCGAATCCGCGCCGCCCGCGGAGACCCTGCCTGCCGCGGAGGAGGCT
>JBJMOX010000427.1:0-5926 GCA_045803515.1 Gemmatimonadales bacterium | reverse complement strand
GGTCGTCACCCTGAGCCGGGCCGCGGTGAGCCTGACCTACCCCGCGCGCTTCATGCTCGCCGCCGCCATGAACCCATGTCCCTGCGGGTACTTCGGGGACGCCCGCCAGCAGTGCCGCTGCGCCGAGCTGGACGTGGAGCGCTATCGCTCCCGGGTGTCGGGGCCGCTACTGGACCGGATCGACATCCATCTCGAGGTGCCGGCCGTGGTCTACTCCGACCTGGTCGAGTCCCATGCCGAGGAGCCGAGCGCTGCCATCCGCGAGCGAGTGGAGCGAGCTCGGGTCATTCAGCGCCTGCGGTTCCGGGACCGGCCCGGCGTCCACGCGAACGCTCACATGACCACTCGCGATCTCCGGCGCCACTGCTTCGTGAGCCCGCCCGTCGAGCAGCTGCTGCGGGAGGCGGTCAATCGTTTCGGGCTGTCGGCCCGGGGCTACCACCGCATCCTCAAGATCGCGCGCACCATCGCCGATCTGGCAGGCGCTGAGGAGCTGGCCAGCACGCACGTCCGCGAAGCCATCCAGTACCGGAGTCTGGACCGGCGGAAGGCCGCGGCGTGACTCTCCTATCCGTTGGGATCGTACGTCGAGCGAAATTTGTATGAACGTACCGGCGGAAACAACTGGGGGGCTGGCGCGTCGAGATCACTCCTCCGCACCGGGCGGGCGCCGCTCGCGCTTGGTCGCGGCCCGCCGTCGCTTGGCCTCCAGGCGGGCCGCCTTGGCTGCGCGCGAGGGCCGGGTGCGCTTCCGGGCCTTGGGCACCTGGAGGGCCGCCGCGACCAGATCGCGGAGCCGCTCGGTGACCTCTTCGCGGTTGCGCAGCTGACTGCGGGAGCCACTGGAGACCAGACGCAGCCGTCCGGCCGAGTCGAGTCGGGTGGCCAGCCGGGTGAGCAGCCGCGCCCGCTGCTCCTCGGTGAGCGCCGATGATCCGGCCACGTCCCACCAGACTTCGATCCGGGTCGAGGACGTGTTCACGTGCTGCCCTCCGGGTCCGCCGGACCGGGACGCCCGATACTCCAGCTCGGCGAGCGGGAGCCGGAGCGCCGGGCTCACGACCAGGTGGCTGGCATCGTCCATGGCACCTATCTAAGCGTGCCCGCGAGCCCCGCGCAAACCTGCTTCCGTTGCCCTGGGATAGCATTACGTTACTGCCCATGACACCCCTCGAACTCCTGCGTCGCCATCTGGTCGGACTCGGACGGGTGCTGCTGGGTTACTCGGGCGGCGTGGACTCCGCGCTCCTGGCGGTCGTGGGACGGCGGGCCCTCGGATCCGATCGATTCCTCGCGGTCATCGGCCGAAGCGCCTCGTATCCGGAGGTGCAGTGGCGTGGCGCGGTTCAGCTCGCCCGGGACTTCGACGTGCCCTTTCTCGAAGTGGAGACCCGCGAGCTGGCCGATCCGCGCTACCTCAGCAATCCGACCGACCGGTGCTACTTCTGCAAGTCCGAGCTGTGGACCCGCCTCGGCGAGATCGCCCGAGAGCGCGGTTTCGATGTCATCATCGACGGCACCAATGCCGACGATCTCGCTGAGCATCGCCCCGGGCTTCGGGCCGCGGAAAAGCGAGGCGTTCAATCTCCTCTCGCCGAGCTGGGATGGAGCAAGGACGCCATCCGTGCCGCCTCGCGCGAGCTGGGTTTGCCGACGTGGGACGCGCCTTCCGCCCCCTGTCTCTCCAGCCGGGTGGCCTACGGTCTCGGCATCACGCTGGAGCGGCTGCGGCAGGTGGAAGCCGGCGAAGCCTACCTTCGCGCGCTCGGTGTCAGCGGTGATCTCCGTGTGCGTCATCACGGCGAGAAGGCTCGTCTCGAGGTCGCGCCCGAGCAATTGGCCCGGGTGCGGGAGCAGTGGCATGCGGTGGCCACATTCTTCAGTGGGCTCGGCTTCGCCACGGTGGAGCTCGATGCCGCCGGATACCGGCGCGGCGGGCTGCTGGCGATCGCTCCTGGCGCCGCGGCCTTGTAATGCGGCTCTTCGCCGCCGTGCCGGTGGCGGAGCCGGCGCGGGCCGAGGTCCTCGGGGTGCTGGGACGCCTCAGAGACAGCGAATGGCCGGTGCGGTGGGTGCAGGACGAGGGGCTCCATCTCACGCTCAAGTTCTTCGGCGAGGTGGCACCGGAGCGACTCGAGGTGATCGAGGAGGCGATGCGGATCGCGGGACAGGACGCCGGCACGCTGGCGCTCACGCTGGGTGATCTCGGCGCCTTTCCCAGCGAAACCCGGGCCCGGGTGCTCTGGCTCGGCCTGGAAGGGACGCCCCGCCTGGCCGTGCTGCAGGACCGGCTCGAGCGCGCCGGCGAGGCGATCGGCTTCCCGCCCGAGGGCGCGCCGTTCCAGGCGCACGTCACGCTGGGGCGAGTGCGGGAAGGGCTGCGGTGCCCGCCGCACGGACTCGACGACTACCGGGCGATGTACAATCGGGTGGCCTTCATCGGAACGCAGCTGGTGTTGTATGAGAGTGTGTTGACCACGCGCGGCCCGCGATACGAGGCGCGCCTCACGCTCGATCTCGGAGCGTGATGGGCTGTCTCAGCGCTCCGGTCAGGCTCATCGGGTGGCTCGGCCTGATCGCGGCCCTGGCCTTCGGCTGGCTGTATCGCGACCGGTTGCTCCGCGAGGGCCGACGCCTCCTCGCGGGCCATGCGGAGGGAGCGCCGGGGGTTGCGGGTGGCCGTCCGGGCGTGCGCGCCCTCGAGGCCGCGCGATCCAAGGTGGACTCGCTGAACGGCTGGCGAGCCGATTCGGTGGTGCTGACAGCGGCGGAAGTGGCCTCCCTGATGGGCAGCGGACTCGATCCGGCGTTTCGCAAGGAGCTCGATTCGCTGCAGGTGGAGCTGCTCGAGGGCGAGGTCGCGGTGCATGCCCGGCTCCGAACGGCTCGATTGCCGAAGGAGCTGGTCGGGCCGCTCGGCGTAGCGTTGCGGGCATACGAGCCGGTGGAGGCGGTCGGCCCGCTGCGGGTGCTCGGCCCCGGTGCCGGCGAGTGGGCCGTCCGCTCCCTTCGGATCCGCGACTTCCCGCTGCCTGACGCCATGGTCCCGCGTCTGGTCTCCCGGGCGCTGGACGATCCGAGCCGGCACACCGTGCCATGGCGCGTCCCGGCAGGCGTCAGGGCCGTCCGCCTCCACGCCGGCAGTGCCACACTCTATGGAGCAGCCCGTCCATGAGCCATCGCGTCCTCATCGTCGACGACGAGGCCGGCATTCGGCAGGCGTTGAAGCAAGTCCTCGAATACGAGGATCTGGAGGTGCGCGTCACCGCCTCGGGCGGCGAGGCCATCACCGTATACTCCGAGTTCCGTCCGCATCTGGTGTTCCTCGACGTCAAGATGGCGGGCCTGGACGGGCTGGAGACGCTGAGCCGGCTGCGCGGTCTCGACCCTCGCGCGCAGATCGTGATGATCTCCGGTCACGGGACCATCGCCACGGCGGTCGAGGCCACCCAGCGGGGCGCATTCGACTTCCTGGAGAAGCCGCTCGACACCGATCGCCTGCTCCTCACGGTGCGGAACGCGCTGGCGCATGCCGAGCTCGTGGGTGAGAACGCGCGCCTGCGGGAGGTGGCCGACAGCCGCTATCAGATGGTAGGCTCCAGTCCGGCGCTGGAGGCGGTACGTGAGGTCATGGCCAAGGTCGGACCCACCGCGGCACGGGTGCTGATCACCGGCGAGAACGGCACCGGGAAGGAGCTGGTGGCGCGCGGACTGCACGAGGCCTCCCCCCGGCGCGACCAGGCCTTCGTCGAGGTGAACTGCGCCGCGATCCCGTCGGAGCTGATCGAGAGCGAGCTGTTCGGTCACATGAAGGGGTCCTTCACCGGCGCCTTCGCCGACCGGGTCGGCAAATTCGAACAGGCCGATGGCGGCACCCTGTTCCTCGACGAGGTCGGCGACATGTCGCTGTCGGCCCAAGCCAAGCTGCTGCGGGTGCTCCAGGAGGGCGTGGTCACCCGGATCGGTGGCTCCAAGCCGATCGAGGTCGACGTCCGGGTGCTGGCGGCGACCAACAAGGACCTCGAGGCCGAGATCACGGAAGGACGGTTCCGCGAGGACCTGCTGTATCGGCTGAACGTCGTGCCGATCGAAGTGCCCGCGCTGAGGGAGCGGGTGGAGGACATCCCCGCTCTAGTGGCCCATTTCGTCGAGCGCCTGTCCGCTGGTGCCGGAGTGCCGGGCAAGAAGTTCGCCGAGGACACCATCCGGCGGCTGCAGGCCCGCCAGTGGCCCGGCAACATCCGGGAGCTGCGCAATGCCGTGGAGCGCGCGCTGATCCTCGCCCCGGGCAAGGTCGTCACGCCGGCGGATGTCGACCGGCTCTTACCACCGGGCAATGGTGGCGGCCAGACCGGGATCGAGGCCGCCGGCGAGCAGACGTTCGAGACCTTCAGGCAGGAAGCGGAGAAGAGCTTCCTCGCGCAGAAGCTCCGGGAGCACGATTGGAACGTCGCTGAGACGGCGCGTGCACTCAAGATGCCGCGCTCGAATCTCTACAAGAGGATGGAGCGCTACGGTCTCACGCGGGAGTCGGCATGAGCGACCAGAGAGATTGGGACCGCGAGCTCGCCAACATCGACAAGGCCATTGCCAAGCAGGGGCCCGCGACCCCCGGCGCCCCGCCCACCGCGCCGGGTGTCCCAAGGAGCCCGGCCGGTGTGTCCGCACCCCGCCGGCGGTCGGTCGCGCTGGCCTGGTTCTGGGTCCTACTCGCTGTTGCGCTAGCCGCGGCGCTCCCGCTCTGGCCGTATGAGAAGAGCTGCGGCTTGCAGCTCTTCTTCTTCCTCGGCGCCGCCGGCGTGACCTTGCTGGCCGGACTTCTGGGAGCGGTGTCGAGCTGGGCGCATCGGCGGGGATTCGCGCACCTGCTCGCGCTGTCGGTCCTCGCGTGGGCGGGCATCATGATGGCACGCGAGGTCCTCCCCCGGGTCGGCTATGCCAAGGAGACCCGGACGTGGATGTGCCCCACCGCTGGTCCGGCCGTCACGCCCGCGCCCGGCGCGAAAACCCCGTAGCCACCCCTCAGTCCAGGAATCCATGGCCAAGAACTTCCGGAACTTCATCGCCGGCGAGTGGGTCGAACCCAGCACCGGCGCCTACTTCGACAATCGCAATCCGGCGGACGTCGGTGATCTGATCGGCCGGTTCCCCGACTCGAATCACCGGGACGTCGACGCGGCGGTGCGCTCCGCCCGTCGCGGCTTCGCGCGCTGGTCACGAACCCCGGCCCCGGTCCGTGGCGACGTGCTCCGCCGGGTGGGCGACCTGCTGGTCGAGCGCAAGGAGGCGATCGCCAACGCGATGACGCGCGAGATGGGAAAGGTACTGGCCGAAACCCGGGGTGACGTGCAGGAGGGAATCGATACCGCATACTACGCCGCCACCGAGGGACGCCGGCTCTTCGGGCACGTGGTGCCCTCGGAGCTCCGCTCCAAGTGGGCGATGAGCTACCGCCGGCCGATCGGCGTCGTCGGACTGATCACCCCGTTCAACTTCCCACTGGCGATTCCGACCTGGAAAATGTTCCCTGCGCTGCTCTGTGGAAATGCCGTGGTGATCAAGCCGTCGGAGGACGTCCCCCATACGGTCCACCTGCTGGTCGAGGCGCTGCTCGACGCCGGGCTCCCGCCGGATGTCGTCCAGCTGGTGCATGGCCGGGGCGAGACCGTGGGCAAAGCGCTGGTGGAGCATCCGGATGTGCCGGTGATCTCCTTCACCGGGTCGACCGAGACCGGGGCCCTCATCGGCGAGACCTGCGGCCGAATGCACAAGCGGCTGTCGCTGGAGATGGGCGGGAAGAACGCCATGATCGTGATGGACGATGCCAACCTCGATCTCGCCCTGGAAGGCGTGCTCTGGGGCGCCTTCGGCACCACCGGGCAACGCTGCACGGCCACCAGCCGCCTGATCCTGCACCGCAAGGTGC
>JBJMOX010000426.1:0-6012 GCA_045803515.1 Gemmatimonadales bacterium | reverse complement strand
CTGTACGAGCGAGGGCAGCAGCGGTGAGGCTCCAACCGCGCACCGCGTCGACGCGCCTTAGAGCCGCAGCCCCAGGACCACGACTCCGAGTACCGCCAGGATGGCTATCGCTCGAAGAACGAGAAGCACGGGTGCTGGCGCCCGCAACAAGGCAGCAAAGACCAGTCCGGTCATCGCGAGCAGGCTCGCGGCCATGAGGAGGAGGCGCCAGCCTTCCAGCCGGACCCGTCGCTCATGACCGAGTCGCTGCCCCGGCGGCACGCTCGCCAGGACCCGCTTGGCCTGGGCCCATCGCTGGTACCGACGCTGCGCCACGAGTACGCTCAGCACGCCGAAGAAGACGAAGAGAGCCCACCAGAGTCGATATTCACGCACTTCCACGACTCAAGGGCGTCCCCTCCACCAGCTTCTGGAACCGTGGGTTCTTCCGCAGCGGATCGAACGCCGGATCGATCTTGAGCCACCCAGGTGACAGATAGTACGGCATCCGGAGCAGCGGCTCGAGCCGGTCCAGGGCCTTCTCCTGCTCGCCTACCAGGATGTAGGTGCGCACGAGCAGGTGCTGGATATAGGGCCCGAGGTATCCGTCGCGCGTCGCCGGCGCGAGGCTCACCGCCCGCTCGCCTTCCTTGATAGCCTCGGTCTTCCGCCCGAGATAGGCGAGCGCGAGGCCGAGGAAGGCGTGACGCTGCGCATCATCAGGCGTGGCTCTGAGGGTCTCCTTCGTGCCCAGACGCGAGGAATCCGCATAGACGAGGGCCCTCGCCCGGTCACCACGGAGGTAGTAGGTCTGGGCCAGGATGATGCCCCAGGCCCCGCGGTCGCCATCCCACACGCTCGGCGGCAGCCGGAGCAGCAACTGCTGCTGAGCATCGTCCAGCACCCAGAAGAGGTCCCAGTAGTTGCCGAACGCGGCGACGAGCGCCGTGGGCTCGACCTCGGCGGGTGCGGCATGGATCACCGCCTGAGCCCCGGAGCGGTCTCCCTCCGCCAGGTACACCATCGCCTTATTCTCGAGCAGATCGAGGTTGGTCGGGGCGACTGCGAGCCCCGCGTCCGCGGCCGCCAGCGCCTCGGAATAGCGACGGAGGCGGAGCAGGCTTTGCGAGAGCCGCCGGGCCGTCGTGATCGAGCGCGGGTCGAGACTCTGGGCCCGCTTCAGATACTTCCCCGCCTCGTCCCAATGTCCCAGGCTCTGCTGCGCCAGCGCAGCGAGGGTAAGCAGGTCCACATTATCGGGCGCCGCCTTCAGGCCCTCCTCGGCGGCCACGAGGGTACGCGGATTGTCCTGGAGGACTGACTGGTAGTAGTTGGCCAGCGCATACTGCGATTCCGGCCGGCCGGGCGCGAGGGCCATCGCCTTGTCGGCCGCACGCTTCGCGGCCTCGGCGCTCGCGGGAGTCGGCGTGACGGCGAAGTAGTAGTTGCTCTGCGCCAGCGACACCCTGGACCAGGCCTCGGCGAAGGTGGAGTCGAGCGCCACCGCCTGCTCGTAGTAGGTGATGGCGCTCCGGAGCGTCGGTGGATTCACCAGGACCAGTCCTTGCGACGCGTCGCCCTTGAGGAAGGCATCGTAGGCCGCCAGGTTCTGCGTCGGCCGCTCGGTCAGTGTCTCCTTCTGCCCGGCGCCCAGGGCGACGTTCAGCGCCGAGGCGACCTGGCTTGCGATCTCCCCCTGAACCCGGAACACGTCGGTCATCCCCGCCTCGAACGGCTGCTGCCACTTCGTGGTCGGCGGATGGCCCGGGCTCACGTCCACCAGCTCGGGACTCACCTCGACACGGCTGCTGCCGTCCGCCGACTTGGCCCAGCGGATCCGCGCGATCAGCAGGTAGTCGGTGCCCAGCTCCCGCGCGATGTCCGGCAGCGGCTTGGACGTGTGCTTGTACTCGTTGGAGCTGCTGCTCGCGATCACCTGCAGTCCGGGGACGGCGGAGAGCTTGCCGCGGACGGCGTCGGTCACGCCGTCGGCGAAGTACTCGGTGGTCGAGTCGCCCAGGTTCTGGAACGGGAGCACCGCAATGCGCCGCTGGCCCGCGAGCTCTTCGGCGCCGGCGTGGCTCCGCCGCCAGGCGAACAGGACGCCGAGGCCGATCAGGATGCCGAGGACGAGCGTGAGCGCGAGCACCGGCGCCCCCCGCGGCAGTGGCCGTGCCGGCACGCCGGGCATCTCCCGGGATAGGGGAGTCGGGGGCGCGCTCGAGGTCATGACCATAGCCGGCGGCGGCGGCGCTGCCGCGCCGGCCTGGAGCGCCGCCGCGAACTGCGCCGCGCTGCTGAACCGGTCAGCCGCGGTCCGGGCCAGCGCCTTCTGCACCGCCTGCTCCACGGCCTCCGGCACCGCGTCGCGCACCTGCCGCACCGGCCGCGGCGTCTCCATGAACCGTCGCGCGATCGTGGCCTGCGCGGTCGGCGCGGCGAACGGCGTCTCCCCGGCGAGCATCTCGTACAGCACGATGCCGAGCGAATAGATGTCGGTGCGCGCATCCAGCTCGCGCTGGCCGCTGGCCTGCTCCGGGCTCATGTAGGCCGGCGTCCCGACGGCCATCCCGGTCTCGGTGAGCTTCTCCTCGTCGCTGCTCCGGAGCGCCCGGGCGATGCCGAAGTCCGCTACCAGCGCGTGCGACCCGGCCAGCAGGATGTTCTCCGGTTTGATGTCTCGGTGGATGATTCCTTCCTGGTGCGCATACTCCAGGGCATCGGCCGACTCGCGCGCGATCCGGAGCGCATCCTCGACCGGGAGCTGGGTCTCCCGCCTCAGCCGGTCGCGCAGACTCTCGCCCCGGATGAACGGCATGGTGAACCAGAGGAGTGGCGGGGCGCCCGGCATCGGGATCTCGCCCGAGTCGAGCACGGTGAGGATGTGGGGATGCTGGAGCCGCGCGGCCATCCGGATCTCGCGGAGGAAGCGCTCCGAGCCGAGGCTCGCGGCCAGCTCGGGGTGGAGCACCTTGAGCGCGACCGGCCGATCGTGCCGCAGGTCGCGGGCGAGATAGACCGTGGCCATGCCGCCGCGGCCGAGCTCGCGCTCGAAGCCGTAGCGGCCGGCCAGGGCCGATTCCAATTGCTCGCGGGTCGAGGTCAAGGAGGCTTTCCCTCACCCTTCACCAGTCGTTCGAACCGTGGGTTCTTCCGCAGCGGATCGAACGCCGGATCGATCTTGAGCCACCCAGGTGACACGCGATAGGGAATCCTGAGCAGGGGCTCGAGCTGGTCGAGCGCCTTTTCGGGCTCGCCCGCCAGGATGTAGATCCGTACCAGCTGGAGCTGCTGATACGGACCTCCGAACGCGTCCTTGGTGACGGGGAGCATCTCCACACCCTTCACCCCTTCGCGGATGGCCTCCGCCTTTCGTCCCAGATAGGCGTTCGCGAGACCCAGGAGCGCGTGGAGCTGCGCGTCCTGCGGCGTCGCCCGCAGCTGGTCCTCGAACACCATGCGCGCCGAGTCGGCGTAGGCGCGGGCGTGCGGCATGTCGCCCCGGAGGGCGTAGGTCTGGGCCAGCACCACGCCCCAGTTGGCTCGATTGTTGTCGAACTGCCGGGGAGTGAGCCGGAGCAGCAACTGCTGCTGCTCCTCATCCAGGATCCAGTACAGGTCGTCGTAGGTGGCCATGAACGCCACCAGAGCCGTGGGCTCGACCTGGCTGGGTACCGCCCGCAGGGCGCTCTGGGCCCCCGCGAGATCCCCTTGCGCGACGTACAGCTCGGCCTTTTCGAGGACCACGACGAGATTTGTCGGAGCCAGCGCGAGCGCCCGGTCGATCATGATCCGCGCCTCGGGATAGCGCCGGAGGCAGATAAGCACCCCGGCCAACCGCCGCGTCGTCGGCACCGAGCCGGGGTCCAGGGTCTGGGCCCGGCGATAGTGCTCTTCAGCCGCATCCCAGCGGCCCAGCCCCACTTCGGCAAAGGCCGCGGCGGCGAGCAGGTTGGCATTGTTGGGCGCGAGGCGCTGTCCCTGAGTGTACTGATCCAGCGCACGAGGCAGGTCTTTCTCGACTGCCTGGTAGTAGCTGCCCAGCGCGATCCGGGCCTCAGGATGATCCGGTGAAAGTGCGACGACACGCTGGGCCGCGGCCAACGCGGCCCGGGCGTCCTCGGGCGTGGGCTCACTCAGGGCATAGAGAGAGGAATGCGTGCGGGAGAGCTGGGCCCACGCGAGTGAGAAGGTCGAATCGAGCGCGACCGCCTGCTCGTAGTAGCCCATCGCTCGCCGGAGGAGCAACGGGTCGATGACGCCGAGGCTGCCGGAGATCTCCTCCCCTTTGAGGAATGCATCGTAGGCGGCGAGGTTCCTGGTCGGCGGCGCCTCCAGCGCCTTGCGCTCGCCCGACCCCAACGTCGCACCGAGTGCCTGCGCCACCCGGGTGGCCACGTCGGCCTGCACCTGAAAGACGTCGGTGATAGAGGCATCGAAGGGCTCCTGCCAGCGGGTCTTGGGAGCGCTGCCGGGAGACACCTCGACCAGCTCGGGACTCACCAACACTCGGCTTACCCCGCCCGCACCTTTCTCCCACCGCACCGTCCCAGTGAGGAGATACCGGGCGCCCAGCTCACGGGCGATCTGCTCGGCGGGCTTGTTGGCCTTCTTGTAAGGCGCCGAGCTGCTGCGGGCGATCACCTGCACGCTGGGAACGGCCGCGAGCTTCCCCCGGACCGCGTCGGTCACCCCGTCGGCGAAGTACTCGTCCTCGCTGGGACCCAGGTTCTCGAACGGAAGCACCGCCAGCACGCTGGATCCGCTGCCAGCGACCTCGGCGCCAGCGCCGGTGCGCCGCCAGGCGAAGAGCACCCCGACACCGATGAGGAGCCCGATGACCAGCGCGGCGGCCGCGAGCGGAAACCGGCGGCTTCGGGGTGGCGGTGCGGCCGGAGGAGCCGGGCGAGCCGCTGCCGCCGGTGCTGCCGCGACCAGCGTGGGCACCGGCGTCGTGCCGGCCCCGGTGCTCTGCAGCGCCTGGGCGAACTGTGCCACCGTGGGGAAGCGGTCGGCCACCACCGGCGCGAGCGCCCGCCGGATCGCCTGGTCCACCGCCTCCGGCACGTTCGGCCGCACCGCCCGCACGCCCGGCGGCGGCTCGGTGAGCCGCTTCACGATCAACGCCTGGATGGTGGCGCCGGTGTAGGGGGCCTCGCCGGCCAGCATCTCGTAGAGCACCGCGCCCAGGCTGTAGATGTCGGTGCGGGCGTCGAGGCTCTTGTCTCCGCTCGCCTGCTCGGGGCTCATGTAGGCCGGCGTGCCGACCACGAGCCCGGTCTCCGTGAGCCGCGCCTCCTCCGCGCCGGTGCCGAGCGCTCGCGCGATCCCGAAATCGGCCACCAGCGTGTTGCCGTCCCGGGTGAGGAGGAGATTCTCCGGCTTGATGTCGCGGTGGATCACCCCGCGGTCGTGGGCGTACTGCAGCGCCTGCGCCGCCTCCCGGGCGATGCGGAGCGCGTCTTCGACCGGGAGCTGCCGCTCGCGCTGCAGCCGGGCGCGGAGCGACTCGCCCTCGACGTAGGGCATGGTGAACCAGAGGCGGGAGGCGCCGTCGGCGGTGGCGGTGTCCCCCGAATCCAGGACGGTGAGGATGTGGGGATGCTGCAGCCGGGCGGCAAGCCGGATCTCCCGCTGAAAGCGCTCCGCACCGAGGACCTGACCCAGCTCCGGGTGAAGCACTTTGAGGGCGACGGGGCGGTCGTGCTTCAGGTCGCGGGCGAGATAGACCGTGGCCATGCCCCCGCGCCCGAGCTCGCGCTCGAGTGCGTAGCTACCGCCCAACCCGGTCTGAAGTTGCGCCTGCAGGTCGGCCATCGGGCCTGGGACGAGGGGACGAGAGAGGGACCCGGAAATCTGGTACTCTATGATACGTGCTCGGGGGGTACTCTGGTAGGGAATGCTCAGCGCCATGGGGGAAGGCGGCGGCTGGCGTTCCGTCCCGGCCGAGGGCACATTTGAGCCTCACCCTCACCCGGCATTTCCCGTGACCGTCCCCGCGGCCCTGGCCGACGCACTGCGCGACCGGTACGT
>JBJMOX010000425.1:0-11819 GCA_045803515.1 Gemmatimonadales bacterium | reverse complement strand
CGCGGCCTCGTCCTCCACCACCAGGATGAGCGCGGGCTCGAGCTGGGGCAGCCACTCGCCCGTGGGCTCGGGCTTGGGCTTGGCTTCGCTGGGCGCGTCGCTCCGCGCGACCGGCAGGTAGACCTTGATGGTGGTGCCCAGGCCCGGCTCGCTGTAGGCCCAGATGAAGCCGTCATGCTGCTTCACGATGCCATAGACGGTCGAGAGCCCGAGGCCGGTGCCCGCGCCCACCGGCTTGGTGGTGAAGAAGGGCTCGAAGATCTTGGTCAGCGTCGCCCGGTCCATCCCGACCCCGGTATCGGAGACGGTGAGCCGCACATAGGCCCCGGGGACGAGCCGGCCCACGCTGTGCGCCCGGGCGTACCCTTCGTCCAGCAGCACGGCGTCGATGCCGAGCGAGAGGGTGCCGCCCGTGCCCATGGCGTCGCGCGCGTTGGCGGCGAGGTTGATGAGCACCTGGTCCACCTGGGTGGGATCAGCCAGCACCCGGTGCTGGGTCCGGCGGGGGAGGATTACCAGGTTCTTGTCGGCGCCGAGCAGGCGCTCGAGCACCGGGGCCAGCGCCTCGATCGCGGCGTGAACGTCCAGCAGCAGGGTCTGGCTCACCTGCCGCCGGCTGAAGGTGAGGAGCTGCTGCGCCACCTTGGCCGCGCGGGTGGCCCCGCGGATCATCTCCTCGATGTCGGCCATCTGCGGGTGCGTGGGCCCCAGCTCCTTGAGCACGAAGTCGCCGAAGCCGAGCACCGCCATGAGCTGGTTGTTGACCTCGTGGGCCACGCCGCCCGCCAGGGTGCCCACCGCCTGGAGCTTCTGCGCCTGGCCCAGCTGCTCCTGCGCCTTCACCCGCTCGGTGATGTCCGCGTGGGCCCCGACCCATTCGCGCACCACCCCCCGGGCATCCACCACCGGGACCGCGCGGATCTCCATGTACCGGTACTCGCCGTCCTTGCGACGGAGCCGGTGCTCGGCCAGGAGCGGGGTGCGGGTGCGCACGGCCCGATTCCACTGGCGGGTGGCTTCGGCCCGATCGTCCGGGTGGATCGCCCTGAGCCAGCCGCCCCACTCCGCTTCGGCGACGCTCTGCCCGGTGAACGCCTCCCACTGGCTCAGATCGAGCGGGCGCTTCCCGTCGGCCGACGCGGTCCAGACGATCTGCGCGGTGGCGGCCACCAGCGCCCGGTAGCGCGCCTCGCCCTGGCGCAGCGCCTCCTCCACCCGCCGCTGCTCGGTGACGTCGTTGTCGACTTCGATGACCGCGTCGGCGGAGCCGTCCTGGTCCCGGTGCAGAATCCAATGGCTGGCCACCTGCACCCTGGCGCCGTCACGCGCCCGCCGGATCAGCTCGCCATGCCACTCGCCCGCCAGCAGCAGCATGGCTTCCGCTTCCGGCTCGGTCACCGGCAGCTCGGTGCGGAGCAGATCGCGCGCGAGCGATCGGGCCGCCTGATCCGCCGACCAGCCGTAGAGCCGCTCCGCGCCCGCGCTCCAGAATCGGATTCTGCCGTCGAGCCCGCGGGCGAACACCGGCGCGTGGCTCAGGATGTCGAGCAGCTCGCGGGTCCGGCGCTCACTCTCCCGCGCGGTGTCCGCCGCCGCGGTCTCCGCCAGGAGCAGATGGTCCCTCAGCGCCAGCTCCGCCTGCGCCCGGTCGGCTGCCCGGCGCTCGGCGTCCGCCCGGCGGGTCACCGCCGCCATCCAGTACGCCACCCCGATGAACATGGCGATCCAGGCGGAGGCGTAGAACACCATCCCGATGTGGGCCTCGTACAGCCCCAGCCGGGACGCCAGCACGCTGCCCGCGGCGAAGAGCAGGGGCAGCAGCACCGCGAGCGGGAGGAAACGCCGGAGCAGGATGGTTCCCGGATCGGCGCCGACCAGGAGATTGACCACCGCCGATTCGTGGCTCGCCGCCGCGACCCCGGCCGCGAGCAGCAGCAGGACGAGCGCCGTGTGCAGCGCGGTCCCGATCCCCGGGGTCAAGGCATACAGCTCGGAGACGCCGAGCAGGTGCCCCACGATGGGCATGACGGGCAGCACGATGCCGCCCAGCACGACCCCGGTGTGCCAGCGCTGGTGCCGGATCGTGGGCCGGTCGCCGACCGTCAGCAGCGCGAGCCCGAGCAGGAGGAAGGTGGCGCTGCCGATCGGCGGGGGGCGGCCAGGGAACACCGACGAGATGGCGGCGACGGCATCGGGGAAGAGCAGCTGGTCCAATCCCAGGTTGAGGCCCAGGACGTACTCGGCCACCACCGCTCCCGCCAGCACGGTCGTGAGCCATGCGCCCGCGAGCTGCAGCCGTGCGAGACCGACGCGCAGCGAGAGCAGACTCACGCCGGTGAGCACGAACAGCACCGCCACCAGCGGCTGGGTCGAGGGAAGAAACGGGGCGTAGGGGAGCAGCGCCTCGATCCCGAACACGTAGCCCTGCACCACGGCGACGCCGAAGCCGATCGCGACCAGGGCGGCCACGATCGGGAGCTGCCGGGTTCGGATGATCGCCGCCGCGCGATCGGCCGGACGTGGGGCAGACCGCGGCGACACCGGGGGGGCTGGGTGCACCATGAACTGCTCTGTGGCTGGGGAAGCGCTATGGTCCGGATCCGCTCCGGATTATAAGCGGGCGCTCTCCACCGCGTCCATGCGCTCCCGGACCGCCCGCACCAGCGCGTTCACCGTGAAGGGCTTCGGGAGGAACGCCGCGCCCGGTGCCAGCAGCCCGCGCCGAACGATCTCGCTGTCAGTGTACCCCGAAGTGAAGAGCACCGGGATGCCGGGGAGCAGCTCCCCGAGGGTGGCGGCCAGCTCGCGCCCGCTCATGCCGGGCATGACCACGTCGGTCAGCAGGAGGGCGATCCGATCCGCGCTCCGGCCGGCCAGGTCGATCGCCTGGGGGCCGCTCGCCGCCTCGATCACCCGGTAGCCCGCTTCCGCCAGTCCGCGCGCGACGGTGCGGCGCACCGTCTCTTCGTCCTCCACGACCAGGATCAGCTCGCCGCTGCCGGGCACAATGACGGCCCCGCTCCGGCGCGGCAGGTCGGCCGGAGTCTCAAGCGTGGCCGGCAGGTACATCCTGAACGTTGCCCCCCGATCCGGCTCGCTGTCGGCCCACACGTACCCGTTGGACTGCTTCACGATCCCGTAGACCGTCGACAGCCCGAGGCCGGTGCCCTGGCCCACCTCCTTGGTCGTGAAGAACGGCTCGAAGACCCGGGCCACCGTCTGCTGGTCCATGCCGTGACCGGTATCGCGCACGACGACCACCGCATAGCTCCCCGGCTCGACCGTGACACCCTGAATGACCTGCGCCGACCCGCGCGTGAGCTCGGCGGCCGAGGTCTCGACCGTGAGCTCACCCCCCCGCGGCATCGCGTCCCGGGCGTTGAGGGCCAGATTGATCATCACCTGCTCCAGCTGGCCCGGGTCTGCCGTCACCGAGCCGACGCCCTCCCCCAGCCGGAGCGCCACCGAACAGTCCTCCCCCATGACCCGCTGCAGCACGGGCTGAAACCGCCGCAGCAGGGCGTTGAGATCCAGCACCTGGGGCTTGAGCACCTGCCTGCGGCTGAAGGCCAGGAGCTGGGCGGTCACCGTGGCGGTGCGCTCGGCCGCGCGCCGGACCGACTCCACGTCGCTGCGGACCGCCGGCGGAACGTCCGTGCGGCGGAGAATGAAATCGGTCGCGCCGATCACCACGCTCATCTGGTTGTTGGCCTCGTGTGCCACGCCGCCGGCCAGCCGGCCGATCGACTCCATGCGGTGCGCCTGGCGGAGCTGTTCCTCGGTGGCGCGCCGCTGGGTGACGTCCATGCACACGCCGGTCATGCCCTTGGGCTCACCGCCCGCGCCCAGCAGGACTCGCCCCTGGTCGGCGATCCAGCGGACGCTGCCGTCGGGGAGGAGGATGCGGAACTCGTAGTCCAGACTGCCGCGCTCCTCCAGCGCGCGCATGACCTTGCCGTTCACGAACTCGCGGTCCTCTGGGTGCACCCGCTCCAGGAAGTCGTTGTAGCCGGCGATCCGGTCCGCCGGCTCCAATGCATAGAGCCGCCGCAGCGTATCGTCCCAGGTCAGGCGGTTGTCCGCGGTCGACCAGGACCAGATCCCCATGCGCGCCGCGTCCAGGGCCACCCGGAGCTGCTGCTCCCGCTCCTCCAGCGTCCTGGTCGCGGCCTCGCGCTCATGCGCGACCGCGGCCGCGAGGGTGAGGCCGGTGACCGCGACCGCCGCCAGGTAACAGGCGGCGGCGAAGAGGGTGCCCGGCGCGGTGGCCGCGACGAAAGGACCGGTGCCCTGAGTCGTGTGCCAGACGGCGACCACCGAGACCGTGAGGGTCATGAGTGACGCCCCCCGACTCCCGAAGCGGAGCGCCGCCCAGATGACGAAGGGGAAGAGCAGGTAGAGGTAGTCCACCTGATACAGCACCGGGAGGCGGATGTAGCGCGCCAGCCCGAGCTCGGCCGCCGCCGCAGTGCCGAGGCAGAGAAGGATGATCTCCAGGACCCCGCGGGCGCCCTCGCGGGAGCGTCCGTTGACGAGCCAGGCGAAGAGGAACGGGGCCACCACCAGCGCGCCCAGTACGTCCCCGGTCCACCAGACCGCCACTGTCGGGCCCGCGCGCGGCTCGGCCAACACGCCCGAGAGCGTGAGGGCCGAGACGCCGATGATGGCGCTGACGATGGCACCGACCGGAGCGGCCGCCAGCACCAGCGTGCGGACGGCGGCCATCGACTCGAGTCGCGGGCGGGCGCCGGCTGCCCGCCGGAGCAGATACGCGGCCAGGAGCGCCTCCAGCGTGTTGCCGACCCCGATCGCGGCGGCGGCGGCGAGCGGCAGCGGAGTGGCCGCGTTGGCCAGGAAGGCACCGATGGCCACACCGGGCCAGTACTCGTAGCCCAGCGCGACCAGCGCCGCGAGGGCGAGTCCGGTCGGCGGCCAGACCAGGGAGACGCTTTGTCCGATGGAGGCGTAGCGGAGACCGACGCGCGCGGCCACGAAATACAGCCCCGCGAGGAGCGTCACGGTCAGCAGGTAGGCCACGGGCCGGGGGAGCCGGGTCCACGCTCGGGGAAGGAGACTCATCCGGTCCTTCGCTAGACCGACGCTGAGGTGGTGGCGGACGATGGGTGTGGTGAGATAGTAAGGAATCCCCGGATGGAAGCAAGCGCGAGCAACCGCTAGGTTGGGTCCATGGAGTGGACCCCGGAGCCTCCGACCTACCTGCTCTCCCGCTGGCTCTTCCTCCGGCTCCTGGGCGCCGTCTATCTGGTGGCGTTCGCCTCGCTTGCCGTCCAGATCACCGGCCTGGTCGGCGAGCACGGCCTCTTACCCGCCGGCCCATTCCTCGAGTGGTCCCGCTCGGCCCACGGACGCGACGCCTACCGGCTCCTTCCCACCGTCTTCTGGCTCGATTGGAGTGACCTGGCGCTCAGGGTTGTCACCTGGAGCGGGGCCGTGCTGTCGCTCTTCCTCATCCTCGGCATCGCGCCGCTGGCGCTCCTGCTGGTGCTCTGGGTGCTCTACCTCTCGCTCTCGGTGGTGGGCCAGGACTTCCTCTCGTTTCAGTGGGACGTCCTGCTCCTGGAGACCGGATTGCTGGCCATCCTCTGGGCACCGGCCCAGTGGCGGCCCCGGCGGAGGGAGCGCGCGCCTTCATCGATCGCCAGGTGGCTTCTGGTCCTGCTCCAGTTCAAGCTGATGTTTCTCTCCGGTCTCACCAAGCTCCTGAGCGGAGACCCGACCTGGCGCCACGCCACCGCGCTGGACTACCACTTCCAGACCCAGCCGCTGCCGCCCTGGACGGCGTGGTACGCCCACTATCTGCCCGGCGGCGTCCATCGGGCCGCCACGCTGGCGATGCTCTTCATCGAGCTGGTGGCCCCCTGGTTCCTGCTGGCGCCGCCACGGCTGCGCGTGCTACGCATGATCGGCTGCGGGGCCCTGGCACTCCTGCAGCTCAGCATCGCGGCCACGGGCAACTACGGCTTCTTCAACCTCCTCGCGCTGGTGCTCTGCGTGCCGGTGCTGGACGACCGGCTGTGGCGGCGGCTTATTCCGGTGAGCCTGACCGCTCGCTCGGGCGTGTCACCGGCGAGACGCGCGATTCTGGGGGTCGCGGGCCCTGCCGTTCTCGTCCTGAGTCTCCTGAGCCTCGGGCGCGAGATCGTCTACACGCTTCCCCGGGCCCAGGGGCTCGGGCTCGCGCTCCGCTGGTCGGATCCCATCATGACCTGGGTGGCGCCCTTCCGCTCCTTCAACGGCTATGGGCTCTTCCGGGTGATGACGACGGAACGGCCCGAGATCGTCATCGAGGGGAGTCGGGACGGCGAGCACTGGAGCGAGTACCAGTTCCGCTACAAGCCGGGAAACGTCACCCGCCGGCCCCGCTTCGTGGCGCCCTATCACCCGCGGCTCGATTGGCAGATGTGGTTCGCGGCACTGGACCCGGAGGGAAACATCGGCCTGCTCGAATCGCTGGCGAATCGGCTCCGGGCCGGGACGCCGGAGGTGCTGGCGCTCCTGGGAACCAATCCGTTTCCCGCCGGGCCGCCGCGGTTCATCCGACTGATGGAATACGACTACCGGTTCAGCACCGCGGCCGAATGGCAGCGCACCCATGCCTGGTGGATGCGGGAGCTGGTGGGATCGGCCCGGCTGTGACGGGAAGGACGGGAAGGAGCCCTACGCCCCCATCTCGTGGCGGTGCTCCAGCAGCTCCCGGACCGCCTCGAGCAGGATCTCGACGGTGAACGGCTTCCGGAGCATGTGGAGGGCGCGGTCGCGGACCACCTGCGTGATCCACTCCTGGGTGGTCTCGCCCGACATCAGCAGCACCGGAATGCTGGGCCAGCGCGCCCGCATCATCCGCTCGAGCTCGAGGCCGCTCACCGTCGGCATGCGGATGTCAGTCAGGACCATGGACACCGAATCGGAGGCGCTGGCGAGTAGCTCCAGCGCCTCCGAGCCGTCGCCGGCCTGGAGGGTGTGATAGCCGTGATCCTCGAGGATCCGGCAGGCGAGCTGGCGCACGCCGACCTCGTCGTCGACCACGAGGATCGCGGGCGGAACGCCGGCGCTGACGATTGAGTTGTTCGTGGGACCCTCGGCCTGTATGGCCACGAGCGTACCCAAGGGGAGCTCTGACCACTCTACATTATGATGTAGCGCAGCAACGGACAAGATGCCAACGGAAGGTGAGCTCATGATGCGCGTCCGATCGCTCGGCCTGGCGGGCATCATTGCCGGGAGCGTTTTCCTCTCTTCGATCCGGGCGCCCTCCGCGGTTGCGCAGGCCGCGCCCGGCGCTCAGTTCAGCGTTCGAGACTCCCTCCCCGCCAGCGCCATCCCACAGGCAGCGCAACTCCGGAGCGGAGTGCGCTTCGATCCAGCCGCCGCTACAGCCGCCTACCTGGCGACGCTCCCGCCCGCCGCCCGCGCCAAGTCGGACGCCTATTTCGAGGGCGGCTACTGGCTCCAGCTCTGGAGCTTTCTGCTGAACGCCGCCATCATGTTGCTGTTCCTCGGCTTGGGCTGGTCCCGCCGGCTCAGGGATTGGGCCGGGCGGCGCATCGGCCCGCGCTGGGCCCGGACTTTTCTCTATTTTGCCGGATTCACCCTGATCTCCACCGCGCTGAGCTTCCCCTTCACCATCTACAGCGGCTTCGTCCGGGAGCACGCCTACGGGCTCGCGACCCAAGGGTTCGGCGGGTGGATGCGGGACCAGCTGGTGGCACTGGCGGTGACTCTGGTGCTCGGCGGGCTCCTGGTGGTCGCGCTGTACGGCGTGGTGCGCCGGTTCCCGCGCGGCTGGCCGGTGCTCGGAGCGGGCACCACGATGGTGTTTGCGATCATTGGCGCACTCATCTTCCCGGTGTTCATCGCGCCGCTGTTCAACCGGTACAGCCTGCTCGCCGATGCCCGGATCCGGGAACCGATTCTCCGGATGGCGCGGGCCAACGGGATCGACGTGGACCGGGTGTATGTCATGGATGCTTCCCGGCAGACCACCCGGATCAGCGCCAATGTCTCCGGCCTCCTCGGTACCCAGCGGATCACCCTCAACGACAACCTGCTCCGGCGGAGCTCGCTGCCGGAGATCGAAGCGGTGATGGGCCACGAGATGGGGCATTACGTGCTGCACCACGTGTATCAGGCTATCGTGTTCTTCACGCTGTTGAGCGTGGCCGCCTTCGCGCTGCTGCGGTTCGGCTTCGCCTGGGCGGCCGCCCGCTGGGGGGAGCGCTGGGGGGTCCGGACGCCGGAGGACGTGGCCGGGCTGCCGCTCATGCTGCTGCTCTTCAGCACTTATCTCTTCGTGCTGACCCCGCTCACCAACACCTACACCCGGGCCGACGAGTCGGCGGCGGACATCTTCGGGCTGAACGCGTCCCGGCAACCGGACGGCTTCGCCGTGGTCGCGCTCCAGCTCTCCGAGTATCGGAAGCTCGATCCGGGACCGTTGGAAGAGGTGGTCTTCTTCGACCACCCCAGCGGGCGGGCGCGCATCCGCATGGCGATGGAGTGGAAGGCCGAATCCCAGGGCCCGGGCGGGGTCGACAGATCCGGTACGGCCTTGCATGTTCCCCCCACCGGACGCGCCCCCGCACCCTGAGTCCACGTCCGGCCGCACCGCAAGGAGGACATCCATGCCAGCGCAATCAACCTTGCTCTCGCCGCAGCAGCTCATCGACGCCGCCAAGGCGCCGCTGCTCGCCTACAATCAGAAAGACTGGAACGCTGTACGGTCAAGTATCACGCAAGACTTCACTTACGATGAGGTCGGCACTCGCCGGAAAGTCCAGGGAGCCGATCAGACGATCACCCTCTTCCAGGGCTGGGCCGAGGCGATCCCCGATTCGAAGGCCAGCTTCGACAACGCCGTGGCGAGTGAGAACACCGTCCTGCTGGAGCTCACCTGGCGGGGCACCCACAGCGGGCCGCTGCAGACGCCGAAGGGCTCGTTCGCGGCGACCGGCAAGAAGATCGAGATCCGCGCCTGCGCCGTGATCGAGCTGCTCAACGGCAAGGCCAAGGTGCAGCGTCACTACTTCGATATGGCTACGCTACTGCAACAGCTCGGCATCGCCGGCTGACCTCGAGTCACACCTGGGCTACGCGCCCGGTTCCGCGGTCAGTCGCGCGAGCCGGGCGCGAGCCGCCTCCTATGGACTCCGGCTCGTCGGCCGGAGTCCCCTATCGGCCCGTCCACGTAGGCCGGTGGCCATAGCCTATGTCGGTACGGCCGCTGCCGTCGGCGTTGGCAACAAAGATGTGCCCCTGGCCAGTGTATGCGATCCTCGTCCCGTCCGGTGACCAGGCAGGCTCCCACACATCGTCGACCGGCGTGAGGTTCTTCTGGCCGGTGCCGTCCACGTTGACGACATGGAGCCTTCCCGGGTTGAAGAATGCACCAGGCGCGGAGCTGATGAAGGCGATCCTGGTTCCGTCGGGGGACCAGACCGGCCACCAGTCGTCGCCCGGATTCTGGCTCACGTCGATTGCAGGCCCGCTCCCACCAACCGGGCTGACGTAGATCTCGTACCCTGGCTGGCCGTCCTGCTGAGCTTCGGGATAGGCGAAGTAGGTGACCTTGGTGCCGTCCGGCGACAGGGACGGGAACTGGGGGCAGCAGATTCCCGGTGGGGCAATCGGCTGCAGGCCGGTGCCGTCCGCCTGAATGCCGTAAAGGAGGCTGGAGACACCCTGCTCATACGCGACGGTCTGGCCGTCGGCTGAGAAGTCATAGTGCATCAGAACGTACAGATCGGTGACCCGAGTGACCGCCGAGCCGTCGCTGCGTGCGACAAACAGGTTGACATAGCAACAGACGAGCTCATGAGCCGCGGACTCGTCGACGAGGAATGCGATCTTTTCGCCGTCCTTCGACCAGACCGGTGAGGTCCCGGCTGGGGCAAGCTGGATGACGCCGTTGCCCCCGGCGGTCGTCGCGTACAGCGCTCCATCCGCCCGGGTGAATGCCACCCTGCTGCCATCTCCAGACCAGGCGACCGGGGACCGGAAGGAATTCACATCCGTGTACACCGCTCCCAGACTGTCGGTCAGGCTGCTGATGTCCGAGCCATCCGCGTTCATGATGAAAACCTTGGGGTCTGTGTAGCCATCCACGAAGGCGATTCGGCTGCGTGAGGTGGCGTCGCAGCTCACCGCATAATCCACCGTCGCGCTGGTGTCGGCGGAGACCGAGACCGAGCGGGTGAATTCCCCGAGCGTCGCGCAGTTGAAGTTGATCCCCGCCAGTTCGACCTGGTGGGACCCCGCTTTGAGTTCCGGCACGGCCACCGTGTCGTTCGAGCCGATGGTCCCGCGGGACGCCCCATCGACCATGATGGTGTAGCCGTCATTGTCGGGCTGGGTGCCGGCAGTGGTGGTGACCAGCTGGAGCCCTCCTCCCGAGCCGCCCGGCCCCGGTTCGGTGGTGCTGCAGGAAGTGCAGGCCGCGAGGAGCATCAGGCAGCCCAGCCGGAGAGGTGGCATACTCGGCCTCGATCCAGGACGTTGGGACGGCACAACTGCAAGCGTAGGTCAGGCAACGTGTGAGGCAGGCATCAAGCGGCAGTCAAGTCTCTACTACACTAAGCGGTTGCTCTTCTCAAGGTGGCGCCGGATCCCGGGTCGCGCCAGCCTTACCGGCTCCGGCTGGTGCGGCGGACGATCGAGCCGACTCGGGCATACTCGAGCTCCCGCCCCTCCCGCACGGCCCGGAGCAGCACCGCCCCCCGGCTCATGTCCCCACGCCCCAGGAAATCGAGGGGAAAGACCAGCCGGTCCCCCAAGGCCTCGAGCAGCACGTCCACGTACTTGCCGGTCGCGACGCTGCCCAGCAGAACGATCTCGAGCCCCGGCTCCGCGGCCAACGGGGCGAGGTCGCGATCGACCGGGGCCCGGTACCTGGGGTCGTCCGCACGGATGTCGACTGCCCCGAACTCCCGCAGCTCGAGCAACCCGAGCGGCGTCTCCACCGGCAGCAGGCCCCGGTTGGTGGTGATCACCTGCGCGCCTGCGACACCCGTCGGGGCGCGGGCGAACCGCAGGGCATAGGCGAGCTTCCCCCGGAAATAGAGTCCGCTCACGAAGCTGAACGCCTCGCCCAGCGTCACACCGCCGGGCCCCCTCAGGCGTCCGGCCAGGTCGAACTCCGCCCGCTCATTGAGCAGGAGGCCGGCTCGCTTGCCGCCGCAGTGTGCGGGGGAGAGGAGAAAGATGCGGGACGGAGCACTGTCGGAAGCCATGGACCACGCTGCGGGGTCCCGGGCACCGCTGCGGTGGGGCTGATCACGGCGGGGCCGGCCGGCTCAGGTTTTTCCGCGCGGACTCCGATACTGGCCGAGAACCCGGACTGCTCCCGATCTCGATCATCCTTTCGGAGGACTGATGCGCCGCTCCCTGCCGCTCTCCTGGCTGCCGCTTGCCCTCTCCGCGCTGGGCGCGGCTTCACTCGGCTGCAGTGCGGACTCCGCGACGGTTCCAACGCCACCTCCTGGCGCCTCCGCCTCCACGGTCCGGGTGCAGATCACCCAGGCTGGCGCCGCCGCCGGCATGAGTGCACGTCTGGGCGCGCTTCCGGGCCGGCTCAGCCCGTCGATCGTGAGCGTGGCGTCCGGTGTCGGCGAAGCGGCGCCCGAGCACCTGGAGTATTTCCTCACCAGCCTCCGCCTCTGTGAGAGCGTCGAGACCAACGGCACCGCGTTCAACAACACCCAGGGATGCGTGGAGATCTACAGCAACCAGACCGTCGATTATGAGACCTATGGATACGCCGAGGCGCGGGCCGACGCGACGGCGGGGAACTATTTCGATCTGAT
>JBJMOX010000424.1:0-14196 GCA_045803515.1 Gemmatimonadales bacterium | reverse complement strand
TCGGCGAAGCGAACGGCAATCTCAGCGCCACACCAGCGGAGGAGGGCAGCTTGGCCGAGAGGGAAAACGTCCCCGCGTCCGCGGCCAGGAAGACGAATGTCTTCCCCTTCACTTTGATGGCATGGTGACCCCAGGGCATCTCCTCATAGGCCTCCGGGTACGCCAGGGCGGCTCTGCGAAGCGTGGCACCATCACGCGGGAGCCGGGACGAAGCGACCGCGTCACCCTCCCTCCGCAAAGGACCTGTGAAACTAAGATCGACATAGGCCCAGAGGCGCCCAGTCGGTGGCCAGCATCGATCTCGGCAGGGCCGCGTCCTGCAGGATGAGCACGAGAGAGCGGCGCACGCCCGAACCGGTGCCCGTCAGAATCATCGGGAGGCCCCCGGGCACCATCACCCCCGCATCCCCGGCCCGCTGCACCAGCTTTCCGCGCGGCGTTTCGAGGCATTGTTCGCCTTCCAAGGTGTACCAGGCCTCGACGCCAGGATGCCGGTGGATCGGCGAGTGCATCCCTGGCCGGAACACGCCTTCCATGTAGACGGCCGCGTACGCGTCGGCCTTGATGAGGGGGAGCGGTCCGACCGAGGCGATTCGTTTGCCCGTCGCCGGTCGCCAGCTGCGCTCCGCGATGGTGAAGAGCCAGAGTCGCCCCAGGGACTCCACGATCGTGCTGCGCCGGGCGCGGGCCGCGTCAGCGGCAGCCCGAGTCGGGAAGGCATCAATGTGCCAGTAGAAGGCCGAATCCTTGGGCAACGCCCCCAGCTCTTCACGGGCCGTGATGAAGCAGCCGAACTCCCGTCCAGCGCGCTCCGCGATGGGCGCACATGTTTCCATCTGGGCGCTGGCAGGCTTCGCCAGAGCCGAGGAAAGGGTGACGAGCGTCGCGACCACGCGAGCGATGGCCTGGCAAGGGTCGATATGCATCACTCCCCCTGCCGTTCGTGGAGGAGCATCCAGGACGTGCCGAACCTGTCCCTCAGCATGGCAAAGCGAGACGCGAAAAAGGTCTCCTCCATCTTCATGAAGATCTGGCCTTCGTCGGAAAGCAGGGCATAGAGCCGTTCCGCCTCCTCCGCGCTGTCGAGGGTGAGGGTCAGGTAGGCGCTGCGCATCGGCTGGCAGTCCGGAATGTCGGCTCCCATCAGCACCGTCCTGCCAATCTCGATGCGGGCATGCAGGATGGCCGTCTTCCAGTTGGCCGGTACCTTGTCCTGATCCGGCTGCTCGCCGTGCCTCATCATCATCGTGATCTTGCCGCCGAGGTGCTGTTCGTAGAAGCGGAACGCCTGCTCGCAGTTGCCGCGGTAATTGAGGTAGATATCGAGTCTCATCGGATCACCTGGTCATTTTAGCTGTTCACTTGGGCGTCGCGACAGCCGCATGCTGGCGGTCGCCCACTGCTCAGGCGGCAGGTGCTCAGTCAGCTGCCGGTGCGACGCTCGCTGCCTTCCGGGCATCCGTTCAGCGACCATTTCCGCCGGAGACACATCGTGCGCTCGTCCCTCTGCGGGTTAGGCGTCTTGCTGCTCGGCACAGCCATGATTCCGGCGGCAGGACAGGCCCAAGCAGTGTCCCACCTCCGGCAGGAGGATCGCGTGCGGCTCACCGAGGCGAGGCGGGTCGCAGACCATGTGTGTGAGCAGCTCTGGCCCGGTTGGGGTGAGACGGCGTTCCAGGTGCTACTGGTCGGCGACTCAGCCGAGTTTCTCCTCGGCCACCGGCGGCCCCCTGGCGACTTCGCCCGGCTTGGATATGACGCCGTGCTTGGGAGCGAAGTCTGGACCCGTCCCCGACAGTTCCCTCCAACACTCCTGGCGACCTTCCCAGCCGTGGGTGGGATGCCCACGGTCGTCATCGGCTCCGCTGAGCGCACAGGGAAGACTTCGACTGCGTGGGTATTGACGCTGCTCCACGAGCACTTTCACCAGTGGCAGTACTCTCAGCCGGACTACTACGCTGGAGTCTCACGGCTCGATCTGGCGCATGGCGACACCACCGGACAATGGATGTTGAACTACGCCTTTCCATACGATTCGGCGTCCGTGCAGCAGGCCATGCGCGGCCTGGCCACCACGCTGGTCCGGACGTTGGATGCTCCGCCGAAGGCCCGCGGCCTGGCGCTGAAGGACGCCGTGGACGCCCGAGACATCCTGCGGAGGCGTCTCACCGCCGCCGACTATCGCTACTTCGAGTTCCAACTTTGGCAAGAGGGTGTTGCCCGCTTCATCGAGTACGCCGCGGCTCGAGCGGCTGCCGGGATTGGGCAGCCCTCAGCGGAGTTTCGGAGCCTCCCGGATTACGAACCCTACAGCAGAGCCGCGGACAGCGTGCCACCCAGTCTCCGCCGAGAGCTGGAGCAACTCGATCTGGCACGGCAGCGTCGTACCGCATTCTACCCAGTCGGTGCCGCCATGGCACTGCTCCTGGACAGGACCGGGTTCGACTGGAAACGGGCCTACGCTCGGCGCCCGTTTGCGCTCGCAGCTCTCCTCTCGGCTGCTCCCTAGTACTTGGCGCTGATCGATCGGGCGCTCCGGCTGATCGCGGCTCCATTGCCGTGTTAGGCGGCACTTTTCCGGCGACCCGACGGCGGAGGCCAGGCGCCCAGGATCTGTCTCAGCACGACTACTTGCCCAGCGTGGTAGCTATTGTGCGCGGCCACGGTGTGAAGCATTTCGAGCCGGCTCGTCCTGCCCCGCCGGGAAAAGAGGTCCGTGCTACCAGCGCGCCGCGTCAGCTCATCGAGGCCGCTTCGAAAGCGTCGTACCGCCAGTTCCCATTCCTCACGGCTGCTTGGGCCATCGCTGCCGCGCCAGCTGCCGGCCGTACTCAGCGGCTTCTTGCCGTCGAGCCAGTTCACAGTCCAATCCTGCCAGAACACCATGTGGTTGACGAGCTGAAAGGGCGAATGTGCAGCACCCTCGGGCCGGGTGCCAGCAATCTTCCAGCCCAGCCCCTCAAACACGCGGGCGGGATCGAGATGGGCACTCCTTCCCGCGAGAGCGCGCGCGATTGCCTTGGCTGGAACACTTGGGTCGACGTTCATGATCTTTCCTCTCCCGTTGGCGCAAGGCGGATCAGCCGCACCCTGGCACCTCCTGCAGGCTGGAGAACACCGCCAGCCCACGCTCCCGCGCGACACGCACCATGAGGTCGGCGCCACGCGAGGCACCGCCGACACGAAGCACGCCATGGCACCGGGCCAAAAGCCGCTCTGCGATCGGGTGGAAGATCTCCTCGAAGGCAGCGTCGCCCACTCGCCGTGAGCCCGCGAGCGTGACCAATGGAAGGGCGAACCACTCGCCGACGACCGGGAGATGGCCAGCCCGGAAGAGCGGGAGCGCATAGGCTCCATCGCGTGCAGGTTCGCGGCCAACCTCGCTGGGTCGTCTTCCGTCCCCGAGCGATACGGTCCCGCCACGAGAGCCATCAAGGATGCGTCATGCCGCCTTGCCCGGGGCATCAGACCGGGCGGCGTCCTTCTCGGATGGCTTCCAGGATCTCGTCGCGGCTCAACTGGGCACCGATCGCGGGCACATCGAGCGGAGAGCCGGCCGAGGGCTCCGGCCGCAGCACGAAGACCTGCCCGTCCTTGCGCCGAATCCGCACGGCGCCTTCGCGCCGCGCCCGCTCGAGGAGGGCCGCGAGACGTTGCCGAGCTTCAGAATAGGTGAACTCTTTCATGCGGACATCTCCAGCAGCGCCACGCCCGCTTCCTTGGCGGCGCGCCCCAGCCGGGCATCAAGCGTCAGTAAGGGGGCGCGCTGCCGCCGCGCACACGCCATGAGGTAGGCATCGTAGGCGTAGAGACCAAAGCGATCCGCTAACTCAAGCGCCGCGGCCAGTTCGACATCGACAAACCGGATCGGGATCTGGGAGTATGCCGCCAAGGCAGCTTGGACCTCCGGGAGCTTCAGCCGGCGTCGCTTCAGCAGCGCCGAGAAGGCATTCCCGAGCTCCCAGTGGACCGACCCGGGTGCCACGAGCTCGGCTCCCTGGGTCCGGGCGATGAGCTGGTTGCGTGTGGGCTCCCCCGTAAGCACGGCGATGAGCACGGAGGTATCCACGATGAGTTCCACGGAGGCTCCCATAGGCGTACAATTGTACAATCTACAGAATCAGGCAGGATTATCAAGATCTTCGGAGATCTCACCACGAAGGAGAAGCGATCCGAGGGGGACACCGTGCGTCCGGACCGCTGGCGGGCTTGGTTAGCAAACAGCCCCGCTCATCGATGACCGATGGCGGGGCTTTCGCTTTTCGTCTCCCCCGGCTCCCGGCATGTGCTCCGTCCGCCGGGCAGCTCGACTCAGGCCCCTAGGTGATGGTCACCATCAGGCCGTATCCGTGGCCCACCACCATGTCCAAGATCTCCCGGAGCGACGCGATGGAGCTCATCAGATTGTCCCGACCCTGCTCAGGCCCGCGGTCCCAGACCTCCGGGTAGATCTCCAGCCTCATCATCTCAGCGGGGTCGTATCGGGCGCGGAGCTCGTCGTCGCTCACTGCCGCCAATGCGGCCGCGATCGCCCGAGTCTCCGCACTCGTGTGGGTAAGCACGGGTGCCTGGCCGACCTCGATGTCCAGCTCCGTCCCGCCAGCGAGCAGGAAGTTGAGCGGAGGCTCACCCTCCCATGCGGTCCCGGTGAGCAGGTAATGCACTCCGTGCCACGTTTTCTCCATATCACCGAGCGCGCCCAGGCTGCCTTCCCCTGGCCCAAGTTCGAGCGGCGGTGGCTCCGGCTCCGCCGGCGGGGCGGCGCCACGCCCGAAGAGCCGCGCCAACAGGCCGGGTCGGGGTCGCGACTCTGCCCGGGCGGCGGCGACCCTCTCCGGCTCATCGGGAGTTACCAGCCACCAGACGAGTGGTGGGTCGGCATGCAGGCGCCGGATGGTGTCGTCGCTTACGGCCGTGAGCTCCAAATACATGCCCATGAGCTCTCCCTCCCTATTGTCCGTGCGCGTTCAGATGGGCACGCTCGCCCAGATGTTCCCGCAGCAATGCTCGGACGGCCTCCAGCTGGCCAGCGGCGACAATGGCACGTCGTGGCACGATGTGCGCCGTCGTGCGTCCGGTGAAGAGTAGGAGCAAGGTCTTGGTCTCAACGGCATCCGTCATGGCGGACCACGCAATGCTCGCCTCGACAGGGCACTCGCGCTCCTCGAAGCCAGTCTCGGTGAACCGGTAGAGCTGGGGCGTTGTCGATGCAGGGTTGCTTCTCGCCAGGAGGCGGGCGGTCCGTCTGGTCGCCAGCGGTCCGCCGAACAGGAGCAAGAGGGGGCCGAGCACGATCCAGAACAGGTTCGTTATGAGGGCGTGCTTGAGCGACCTCCCCGCGACCAGCGACCCGACAACGATCAACACTGGGCCGCCGAGGAAGAGGACGGGGCCCAGCCAGCGCCCGGGAAGGCGCCGCCGCACGACGCGTAGGGCGTCGAGATGATCACGCTCGGTCGGTTGGCCTCGCACTTCGATGGGCAAGCGCTCCCTCCGGCGATTCCCGGCGTCCAACTCGTGCTCGGGAACGAGCCGCACGGAAGCAATGGTAACGCCGATTGCGGAAGCGCGGGCGTAATCGCCCCGTGCCTCGATCCATCGGATACTGCCGGCGGGATGAGCCAGGCGACCTGACGGTGAGAATCAGTCGAACCGTATCGATGCCCGGGCCGGGATTCGAACCCGGACGGGGTTGCCCCCAGGGGATTTTAAGTCCCAAGCGTCTACCAGTTTCGCCACCCGGGCGGAGGCCTGGGGAATCTACCCCACCGCTGCCGGAATCGCCTCCCGCCGCACGCCCGCCGCCGCGCGGGTGCTCCACACCTCGGGCACCCGCCCGAACCGATCGCCGAAGGCCCGGCCGACCTCGGCCAGGATCCGCGCGGCGCGCTCCTCCGGAGCAGAAGCGAGCCGCCTTGGCCAGCCCGCGTTTGTCGGCTGCATTTGCGGGTTGGGCAACTGAGACGGCATCCTCGACGAGCATCCTCCCGAAGCGATCCTACTCTGGGAATGGGACCGACGTTCTCAGCCACTCGGCCACCATCTGCGCCACCTGGGTGCTCGGCAGGCGCACACGGGTTGGACGCTCCCCGGAGCACGATGTGCCCTGCAAGGGCGCCAGCCAGCTATCGTGGTTGGGCAGTAGGAGAAGCCGCTGTGGCTGCCAACCGGCAGTGACCAGCGCATCTGGCAAAGGGCCGTCACAGGCACTCTGCATCGCGAGCAACACAGGCAGTCCGTTATGCAATGCTCGTACGACCTCATCCCAACGCGGCGCACCTTTCGGCCCTTCGGCCGGGAGAGAGGGGGATAAGGCCGCGAGCCTTCGTGAGAGCGAATCCAGGGTTACGAGGCGAGCTGCGACCACGGCGCCTTCAGCCAAGCCCACATACGCAGCGGGTGGGAGCTGCTTGCGCCAAAGCGCTGCCCGGACCTCGCGCCCGACAGCTTCCAGGCGATCCACGATGTGTTCCGGGGTCCCGGGGAGGGAGTCGCTGACCACTGCTTCCCGGACTACGTAATACGAGAAGCCGTGCATCTCCATGTACCGCGTCAGGAGGTCGGTGAACATTTTGCGGTACCTGTGCTCGGCGCCTGCCCCTGCACCGGGAGCCTTGGTGAGGACGAGAACGAGGGGTGAAGCTCCGTGGATCGAGTAGGATTGGATCTTCAGCTGACCGTTGGACGCCAGGACCGAATCATCTCCCGTCCTCTGCGCCACCGTGATAGAGGGTGACAGCAGCGTCGCCAGGATGACAGCCGGTAGCGAGGCGTGCGTCCAAGTTCGGAATCGAACGGCCAAGTGAAAGAAGGGCCGCATGCACCCCCGTGCATTAGCGGGTTAGGTGGCGACGCGCGGATGCGGGGGCGCCATCAATTGGCAGGAGCTCCGCGGTCAGTACTTGCGTCTCGAACCCCGGGCATGGACTGCCCGACAATCGCGCCTGCACGTTGCCCTGACTCCACGGCACATAACCCTCATGTTCGACGCGGACCTCGTAGACGCCCTCGCTGCTTCCGCCCACCAGCACTGAATCCGGGACCTCATTGATTCGGTCCAGCATCAAGCTATCGACCTGCTCACCGATTTGGGCCACGCCGCGCGTGCCGCGGGCCAGCGCGAGGTTGGTGCCGGCCTCGCGGACATCTACGGCCACCGCCTCGGGGCGTAATGGGGAGCAGAGCACTTCGTCGTCCGCACAAGCAGCGGCCAGGAGGACCATGCAGACCAGCCCACTTGGAGAGTAGCGCCGCATTCCTCGACCTCCGGAGTTGCCGCCTAACGGATGGCTGATCAGCTGCAAGCTTCAGGCTCCACGCCAGCACAACCTCTTGTTCCGCTGGTCGCCAGGCGGCTCGCGTGACGCACTACAGTCAAGGAGGCCCCGCGTAGGTAATCGTAACCCCACCGACCTGCGCGGCCTTGAGCATGTGCAGGGCTCTAGCGTGGTGTAGAGTGTGGTGCCCGCGAGAGGAGAATCGCGAGCTGAGCATGAAGTCTCTGTCGCTCGTCGTGACGGCTTCAAGCTCGCGGGGTCGATTATCCATCGCTCAACCTCTCATCCAGACATCTCGTGGAGCTTCGTGTGCAGCCTAACGCCCTGCGAATCAACTGCCGGCGACCCGCTCGCCAACGGCCGGATGCTAAACGTACCCTGATGAAAGCGGGCTCATAAACCAACGGCTTCCTTGGGAAACGTGCGCGCCGGTCAGCTGCATTTGCGGGGTAGGCCGCCACGCTAATCTGCCCGCAGTGCGAGCATTGGGTCGACGCGAGTGCTCAGCCGCGCTGGGATGGCACTGGCGAGGCCAGCGACGCCGAAAAGGAATCCTGCCGCAACCAGGAGTGTCACTCCGTCGGTCGGGCTCACGTCGTAGAGGAGGGCGACCAAGAGGCGGTTCGCCAGGAGAGTGCCGAGTAGACCAAGGACCAGTCCGACGGTTGCGATGATGAGCCCGCGGCGCATGACCATGCGTTGCAGATCTCGCGGTGCGGCTCCCAGGGCCAGGCGAATGCCGAGCTCCCGGGTGCGTTGGCGGACCATGGTTGCCATGACGCCGAACAAGCCGACAGAGGCCAGTACCACTGCAGCGCCGGCGAATAGTACCAGAAGAAGAGCGTTCATTCGTGGCTGCGCTAGCGGCCCCTCGAGGAACGTCCCGAACGGCGCGGCGCTGACCAGGGCCACGCCCGGGGCCGTCTCGCTGATGACCCGGCGGATGGTGGATATCGGCGCACCGGAGCCGCTATCCGTTCTGATCGCGAGTGTTGTTGGCGCGAAGGGGAAGAATGACTGGCTGAGCGGGAAGTAGATACTGGGGCGCGCTTCTCGGAGGTCCCGGTATCGCGTGTCAGGGACCACGCCGACAACGGTGAACGTCCGGTCTAGGTTAGCCCCCATCATCAACCGCTTCCCGATAGGATCGTCCCCTGGCCAGTAGTGCTGCGCGGCGGACTGACTGACGACAACGACGGGCGGAGCGTCCTCGCGATCCTGATCCGTGAAGGTACGGCCGCGGAGCACCGGGATGCCGAGTGTCGTGAAGTAGCCGGGTGCGACAACCTCCATATTGAGCATCGGGTTGGCGGCTGCTTCCACTGGCGACTGGCCTTCTGCCGCTGGCTTGCCGTCCCATCCAGCAGCCTCTGAGAAGGGAACGGCTACGACGGGTGAGACGGCACGTACACCCGGGATGGCCTCAAGCTGGGGCATCAGCTGCTCCAGCATCGCGCGTTGCTTCTCTGGGTTCGCGAGAAGGTCGGACCGAAGCGCCAACTCCCCAATCAACAGGTGTGAAGGCTCCAACGATAGCTCGGCTCGTTGTAAGTTGATGAGGCTCCTGGTAATAATACCGGCAGCAGCGAGTACGAGCAGCGCGAGCGCGAGCTGAGCCGCCACCAACGCTTCGGTGCCGATCCGGGACCGACGCGTCGCGCTCTGCCGGGTGTCGGATCGCAGTGCTGCTTGAAGTTCAAGCCGCGACGTCAGGAACGCCGGTGCAAGTCCGAAGAGCACGATTGCGACGGCAGTAATAGCCAGTGCGCCCGCGAGCGCCATCGCATTCAGGTGGACTTCGCCAAGACGCGGTAGGTCTGGTGGGGCGAACGCGATGAAGAGCCGAACCACCCCGGCCGCAACAGCAACCCCGAGCGCGCCGCCGGCGACCGCTAGCAAGATGTTCTCGGTGAATAACTGCAGGACGATTCGTGTGCGCGTCGCGCCGAGCGCCGATCGAACAGCCACCTCCCGCACGCGTGCGACACCGCGTACGAGGAGAAGGTTGGCGACATTGATGCAGGTAATCAGAAGGAGCAAGCCAGCAGCGGCGGCGAAGGCGAATAGCGCCGGTCGGACGTCGCCTATCACCAGTCGTGGCCACAAGGTGGCGATGCCATGCCACTCACGCTGCCAGGAGGGCGCTTCAGCGCGCTTGAAGAAAGTGGTCAGCTCGTCCGCGGCGTTTGCAGGCGTGGCACCGGGCACAAGTCTCCCGACGACGTAAAAGGCCATCAGGGACAGCGCATCGGCGGACATAGAAGGGACGACTGGTGCCCAGAAATCGGTGCCCTTGGGAAAGTCCAGCCCCTGTGGCATGACACCGACTATGGTGTACACGGTGCCATCTCCATACGTCGCGACCCGTCGCCCCATTACCCGAGGGTCGGCGTTGAACCGCTCACGCCAAGCTGTGTAGCTCAGGACCACCACTGGCTGTGCCCCGCGGACGTCATCTTCTCGCCCCAGCGCGCGGCCCAGCGCTGGGTGCACTCCCAAGACGTCAAAGAACTCGCCCGATACGAGCGCCCGGCGCAGCCTGGAGACCTGGTCGCCGTCGCCAATCGGTAACGGTCCCGCGCCGTTGTAGAGGAAGAGAGCGGCCCGCTCGAGCGTCCGGGCCCCCCGGGCGAACTCCCGACCATCAGACAGCCCGAGCGGGTAGTTGAAAGGGCGATCAGACGCGGTGCCCCAAAGCACGACGAGACGGGCCTGATCGCGGACGGGCAAGGGGCGCAGCAAAAGTGCGTCGGCGACCGTGAAGACCGCGATGGAGAGGCCGATCCCGAGGGCCAGGATGGCGAGGGCGACGAAGGCAACGCCTCCCCAGCGGTGGAGGCTTCGTGCGGCAACGCGGACGTTCTGAAGCCCTATGGTCATGCCGAGGCCTCGTGGCGGCCTAACGAACTGCAAATCAGCTGCAAACGACCCGTGATAACCTACGTTCCTTATCGCCTCAGGGAGGGCGATTGCTCAGTGGAGCTGCGGCCAGTCCGCGCTGCATTTGCGGGTTAGAGGCCGCCAGAGGGCCGCCGTGCGATCCCACAGGAGCTGTGACCCTGTCAGCCTCTCTCCACCCCACCCACCAAGGCAAACACGACCCAGAGCAACCCCAAGCCTATCGCTGCGTAGCTCATCCAGAGCCAGCGTCGATACCGCATGCGACGTCCTGGATCCCGCTCCTCGCGAAGGATCTGGTGAAAGTGGCGGAGCACCACCGCGTGTCCCGCCCAGGTCGGGTAGTCCAACCCGCGCTCTTGCACGGTGCGGAGAATCTGCGGCCAAGAAAGTAGACCGAGAAGGATGGCTGGGACGATGAGTACTGCCGACACTAGTCCAAAGCTCAAGCAGCTCTCCTTACTGGGAGCAGTCAGGCACGATGGCCGGCCTAACGAAATGTGCATCAGCTGCAGGCCATCACGCTGGCGCCCGCACAAATCTGCGTTCCACAGCGCGCTCGGGAAGTCTTGTGCCCGAGCGGAGACCCGCGCCAGACCGGCCTGCCGGCCGCATGCGCGGGTTAGGCGGTGCCGGCGCGCACGACCTACTCGTTCGTAAGATCACTCCCCATGAGAATACTGACCACTCGCCCATCGGTCACAGTGATCGTCAGGACGCCAGTGCGGGCCGGATACCGCCACTGGCCGTCGCCGGCCTCGGCGGGAGTCGGTTCGTCAAAGTTGAGGTATGCAGGGCGTCCGTAAAGCGCCAGAACTCGCGCCGCCCAGTCGCCGACCCGTAACCCGCGTATCGTGCGCGGACCGGGCCTGGTGTATTCGATCGCGATCGCGCTACCACCCACATCCAGGTAGACGGCGCGCGTGCGATAATGCCAGCGCTGGGCAGAGTCACCGTCCTGCTGAAACCAGATGTCACGCCGGCGAGGTCTCCCGTATCGCTGGCGCACTGCGGCGGAATCGGCGTCGTCTCCGAACCCGGGCAGCTCGACCTCAGCCGGCGTCACTGGCGGCGGGGTCCCCGCTGAGTCAGCGGCTTGAGCCCACGAGCGCTCCTCGGATGTGGCGGCGAGGACGACCAGCACTGCTCCTGCGTGGAAGGCTCGGTGCAATGGCCCGCAGGAGGCCTCGCGCCATCCGGCCTGTCGCGGATGGCGGAGTGGGAACGGCATTGCTCAACCGCGCACGGCCGCTTCGATGGCGGCGACGTCGATCTTCTTCATCGGCATCATCGCCTCGAACGCACGCTTGGCCGCGGCGCCACCCTTGGCCAGCGCATCGGTCAACACACGCGGGGTAATCTGCCAGCTAACGCCCCATTTGTCCTTGCACCAGCCGCACTGGCTTTCCTGCCCGCCATTGCCGACGATTGCGTTCCAGTAGCGGTCGGTCTCCTCCTGATTGTCGGTCGCGATCTGGAAGGAAAAGGCCTCACTGTGCTTGTAGTGCGGCCCGCCATTGAGGCCGATACAGGGTATGCCCGCGACGGTGAACTCGACAGTCAGGGCATTGCCCGCCTTGCCGTCGGGATAGTCGGCCGGCGCACGGTGTACGGCGCCGACGCTGCTTTGCGGAAAGGTTTTGGCGTAGAAGCGCGCGGCCTCTTCGGCATCGTGTTCATACCACAGGCAGATCGTGCTCTTGGCCATTCGGACTACCTCCTCTTGCCAATCGGTGAGAAAGTGGCGGTCGTGTCCCGCGCGATGGGGTAAGTCCCCGGCCAGGGAGAGCTGAGATGCGCGGCACTCAGCGGGCGACAGCGGACAGCCGTTAACAGCCTGAGCTATCCGTCCAGAAACCCGTCAACAGTGATGCTCGTGCGTCCGCCTAACGACTGTCGCATCAGCTGCAGGCGATCATGCCGGCGCCCGCACAAACCTATGCTTCCTTACTGCCCTCCAAGGTCCGCTTAATGACCGCGAGCCCCTGGTCCATCATGGCGGCGATGCTGGGGGCGAGCTCGTGAGGCAACAGGTCCGCGATCCAAACAAACCGGCTACGCCCCTCGCCGTCCGGGACCACCTGCGCCGAGGCGTTGTGATGCGTCATACGGCCGCCGACCACGGACCACACGAGGCGGCGTGCCTCGTCATCGACATCGACAATCAGTTCGCGCGCGACGAGTCCGTTCCCGAACGTCACAACCCGGGCCCCCTCCTCGAGGCTGACGTCGGTGACAAACCCGGGGGCGAGTCGCTGATGGATGGCGCCCACATCCCGCAGCGCGTCCCAGACGGTCTCCGGATCCGCCTGAATCCGCACCTCACGATAAATGGAGGCCATGGTCTGGTTGCCCTCTGACGTTGAAATATGTCTCGCGGCCTAACGACCTGCGCATCAGCTCCAGGCCTACACACGCCAACCTACGTTCTTTAGCGCGCTCCAGCCGCCCACGCGGAGCGTCGCGCTCCGGCCTGTCGGCTGCATGCGCGGGTTCGGCGTCAGCGCCGCTGGGACCTCGCCTCCGCCGCACGCTTCGTCCACTGCCACAGGCCACCCGTGATCGCCGCCGGGAGTCGATAACCCAAGGCCCGGGCCACTACCACAATCTGGCCGCGGTGGTGCGCCTCGTGGGCCACGAAATACCCCAGAACGTGCCCCACATCGAGCGGAAGATTCCGCCAGGTGTAGGTCGAAGGCGCCGCGATGCTGCCGCCCTCCTCACAGCCGAGCATGAGCAACTGGAGGATACCCCGACTGCTCCGTTGCAGCGCCAGCACCAGCTCCCGACGCCCGACGCGCCGTCGGTCGACGCTGCGGGGCACGGGGACCCCCTGTGTCTGGCCCAAGGTCTTGATCCACATGCACCGGGCATTGTGCAGGTGGCCTGCGATCATCCGGATCGTCCGACGAGGCGCCCCTGGAACGGTCGCGGACCATAGCCCAGCTGGCAGGTGTTCGACCAGGAAGACCGTTACCCGGTTGTTGGTCCTCCAGGTGTTCAGGATCGTATCCCGCAGATCAGGGATCACATTAGCTCGACCTTTCGCCGAACGGTTGGCTGACGCCTAACGGATTGCGCATCAGCTGCAGGCGATCACGTCGGCGCCCGCACAAACTTACGTTCCACAGCGCGCTACAAGGGGCGCTCCGCCCGAACGGGACTCCGTGCTCGTCGCCCGCGTTTGTCGGTTGCATTAGCGGGTTAGACCGCAGCCACCAACTCACTAAGGGAGACCACCCGGTAGCCGCGGCGGCGCAACGCAGGCAATATCGCTCGAAGCGCCTTGACCGTGCGCTCTCCCCGAGCCCCGCCGTCGTGGAGGACGACCACGTCGCCGGATCGGGCATGCCGCAGCACAAAGTGAGCAACCAGGAAGGCCGACGGGATCGCCGCATCGAAGGGGTAGACGGACCCCAGAGCACAGCTGTACCCGTGCCGCCGCATGACCTCGAGCATCGCTCGCGAGTACCATCCCGAGCCGGGGCGCGCCCACTTTATAGGGCCGAAGGTGCTGAGCGCCTGATGCGCCTGGAGGAGATCGCGTTCGAACGCCTGAGGACTCAACCGGATACTCGGCCGGTCCCGGGTGAAATGATTGCCGACCTCATGGCCCTCGGCCACGAGTCGGCGCACGAGTCCCTCCTGGCTCTCCACGCGCTCAGCAATCAGGAAGAACGTCGCCCGCGCGCCCAGGCGATGCAGCTCCGCCAGAATCAGGGGCGTGGTCCGCGGATCAGGGCCATCGTCGATCGTCAGGGCCACGAGCTGGGCCTCAGTAGGCACCCGGTACAGGCAGCCCGGATACCACCTCGCGAGTCGGTCGACGAGCCACCCAGGAGCGGTCCAGACCACCGCGCCAGTGGCAACCAGAAGCGCTCCCACCACTCCGACCCCGACCTGCAGAGACCGTCGCATTTGCTTGGTGCTCGTCTGTCGGTCTAACGAGATGCGCCTCAGCTGCAGGCCCTCAGGCCGGCGCCCGTACAAACCTACGTTCCTTAGGGCACTCAAGGAGTCT
>JBJMOX010000050.1:0-6297 GCA_045803515.1 Gemmatimonadales bacterium | reverse complement strand
CGGGTTCTGGACCGTCGCCCACCACACCGGCCCCTACACCGATCCCGGCGAGCTCATCGTCATGCTCCGCCGGCATTGCGAGACGCTGTCCGGATTGACCGGGCCGGAGGCCGCGGCCTTGGGCCCGGTGCTCCGTTCGGCCGTTGGTGCCGTCGAGCAGGTGGTGCGGCCGGAGCGAGTGTACACGGCCTGCTACGGCGAGCGGGTGCGGCACGTGCACTTCTTTCTTCTGCCCCGGACGACGGCGCTTCCCGCCGGCCACATCGTCTCCGATCTCTACCGCCGGGCACGAACGCTGCTGAGAAGCTGGGGCGTGGTGCGCAACCCTTCCGCGGAGGCGCGAACCGAGACAGCAGGCCGCATCCGGGAGTCGGACCTGTGGATACGGTCGAGCACCTGATCGTCGGGGCCGGACCGGCCGGTCTCCGGGCGGCGCAGGTGCTCGCGGCTGCGGGGCGCGAGGTCCTGGTGCTGGAGAAGCGGCCGGAGATCGGCCCCAAGACCTGCGCCGGCGGGCTCACCCTCAAGACGATCCGTGAGCTCGAGGCGCTCGGACTCCCGCCGGGAGCGGCCCACCGGACGGTCGGCCATGTCGCCTTCGCCGACGGCCCGGCCGTGCCGCTGGACCCCGAGCGCAGCGTGGTGCACACGATTCCTCGCCGTGAGCTCGGGCAGTGGCAGCTCCGCTGGGCCCGCGAGGCCGGCGCGGAGGTGTGTGCCGCCACGGCGGCCCGCTCGATCGACCTGAGGACACGGACCCTGCTGGCAGGACGCCGGCGGCTTGGCTGGCGGCACCTGATCGGAGCGGATGGCGCCGACTCGTCGGTCCGGCGGGCACTCGAACTTCCCTCGCCACGCGAATACTTCGCGGCAGAGTACAACGTCTTCGGCCTTCGCCTGGACCCGCTTCGCGTCGAATGCGATCCCGCCCGGCTGGGGAACGGCTATTTCTGGGTCTTTCCGCACGCCGGCTACACCTCGATCGGAGCGGTGGCGGCCAAGCAGCTGGTACGCCCACCCGCGCTCTGCCGCTATCTCGACGCACGCGTGGCCGGTCTGGGCGTGTCCCTGGTGGGGGTCCCGCTGGAGGGCGCCACCCTGGAGGTAGAGTATCGGGGAACGCACTTCGAGCACGGCGTGCATCTCGTCGGCGATGCGGCGGGGCTGCCCTCCTCGCTCACGGCGGAGGGGATCTATAGCGCGCTGGTGAGCGGCGAAGAGGTGGCGCGCGCGATCCTGGAGCCTCGCTACCCCGCGCTCAAGATCCGCCGCTGGCTTCGGGTCAAGCGCCGGCACGATCGCCTGGCCCGGGTCCTAGGCCGGAGAGGTGCCCGGCGCATCGTCTTTCCCGCGCTGGCGTCGCTCGCCCGCCGGCGCTCCGCCCAAGCGGCCCTCGCGAGCTGGTTTCTCGCTGGATGAGCCGCGCACCGCCTGGGCAGTCCCTGCAGGCTCGCTTCGAGCGCCTCTGGCGAAGGCTCGGCGCAGCAGGAGATGGTGCCGCCCTGTTCGCGGAGCTCGACGCCGCCTACCGTGAGCCGGCTCGGGTATACCACACGACCGAGCACCTGGCCGACTGCCTGGCCCGGCTCGATGAGTTCCCCGAGCCGGAGGCCGAGCGCGACCTGGTCGAAGCGGCCATCTGGTTCCACGACGCGGTGTACGACCCGAGGCGCTCGGACAACGAATCGCGAAGCGCCGAGTGGGCCGCACGTGCCTTCGCCGAGACCGGAGTGGCAGGCAATCTGGTCGAGCGGATCCGGCGCCTGGTGCTGCTCACGCGTCATCTCGGGCCGGCTCCCGACCCCGCAGGCCAACTCCTCTGCGACATCGATCTCTCGATCCTGGGTCGAGAGCCTGCCGAGTTCGAGCGGTTCGAGCGAGCGATTCGCGCCGAGTATGCCTGGGTCCCGGAGCCCGAGTATCGCACTGGCCGGGCGCGGATTCTCCGCGGATTTCTGCAGCGGGAGCCGCTGTATCAGACCGTGCCGTTTCGCCTCCGCTACGAGGACGCCGCTCGGCGGAACCTCGCCGGCGCGCTCGCGCGCCTCGCCGAGCCTCCTCAGACCGCGCTCGGGTAGGTCTCCGGCGGTTCCCCCGTGGTCCAGCCCGACGTGAGGTCCAGCGGCTCGACCGCCTCGGTCCGGTCGAAGTGAATCACCGCGTCGAACTGTTCCGCCAGTCGCGCCTCGAAGTAGTGGCTGAGCCGCTCGGTCGACGGGCGGTAGATCACCCCGATCGCCCGCTCCAGGCGCGGCTGGGAGAGGATCTCCCCGAGCCGCGGGTCGCCGCGGAGGGTCAGCAGGAAATCCGGCACCATGACCTCGTGGAACAGCGCCTCGAAGCTGCCGGGGAGTGCCGGGCGCACCCGCTTCCGCTCCGCCGGACGGTCCCAGTCGGAGGCGGCAGTGACCGTGCCGGTGTAGGTGCTGAACCCGATCAGCACGGCATCGCTGCCATACCGCTCGCGCGCCAGCTGGCCGACGTTCCACTCGCCCGACTCGCCCAGCTCGGTCGCCCGGGCGTCGCCCACGTGAGAGTTGTGCTCCCAGACCACGACCTTGGCCTGTCCGCCTTTCCGGCCGAAGTGGGAGAGGAGCGCATCGAGGGTCTCGGCCATGTGACGATCACGCAGGTTCCAGGAGGAGATCCGACCCTGGAACATGGTCCGGTAGTACTCCTCCGCATTGGCCACGAGCCGGGCGTTCTGCTCCGCGTAGAAGAACTCATCTTCCGGAATCCGGCCGTCCCGCTGTGAGAGCTCGGCCGCCCGGCGCTGCAGGTCCACCAGCTGCTGCACGGCCTGGTCCTCGCAGGACCGGCTGAGGTTGAAGTTGGCCGCGTATCCGTACGCCTGGGTGTCCTCGGCGAACTGCTCGAAGCAGCCGTAGCGATATCGCGCCCGACGGGCGGCCTCGGGATCGACCTGATCGAGATAGCCGAGCACCGCCTCGATGGAGCTGAAGAGCGAGTAGAGGTCGAGCCCGTAAAACCCCACCCGGGCGGCAGGCACGGCGAAATCGTTGCGCTCCCGGAGCCAGGTGACGAACTCCAGCACGTCCCGGTTGCGCCACATCCACCGGGGAAAGCGCTGGAACCCATCGAGCGATTCGATCGCGCCGCCCGCCTCCGATCTGCCCCGCACCCACCGATTCACCCGGTAGGCATCCGGCCAGTCGGCCTCGACGGCCACCAGAGTGAACCCTCGCTCCTCGATCAACCGCCGGGTAATCCGGGCCCGCTCCCGGTAGAACTCGTGCGTGCCATGGCTCGCCTCGCCCAGCAGCACGATGCGCGCGTCGCCGATCAGCTCCAGTAGCGGATCGTAGTCGCGCGCGGCTCCCGTGAGCGGATGCGCCGCCGAACGGAGCGCCGGTGCGACCGGCGCCGTGGCAGTCCTGGCCATGCGACTGCTCCTCCTTTCCTCGGGTGCGCCGCGTCAGCTCGTGCGGACGGCCGCGGCCCGCTCCAGCAGCGTGCGCACCTCCTCGTCGGTGACCTGAGAGAAGTTCTCATAGAACGTCCCGACCGAAATGAACGGCGCTGGCGAGAAGAGGCAGACGACCTCGTCCACTTCGGCCCGGAGCGACTCGCAGGTCTCCGCCGGCGCCACCGGGACGGCCACGATCACCCGCTCCGGCCCCTGGCTCTGGACGGCCGCGGCGGCGGCGCGCATGGTGGAGCCGGTCGCGAGTCCATCATCCACCAGCAGCACGGTTCGTCCGGCGACCGGAGGAGACGGCAGGTCGTCCCGGTAGGCGTGCTCCCGGCGGGCCAGCTCGTGTTCCTCGCTGGCCGCGGCGGCGGCGATCACCCAGTCCGGAATTCCCAGCAAGTCCACGACGTCCTGGCTCACGATGCGGACGCCCCCCGATGCGATCGCCCCCATGGCCAGCTCCTCGTGGCCCGGGACCCCCAGCTTTCGAACCAGGATCACGTCGAGCGGCGCGCGCAGCGCGCCCGCGACCTCGAAACCGATCGGCACGCCACCGCGGGGCAGCGCGAGCACCAGGAGATTCTGACGACCGGCATGGGAGGAGAGCGCGGCGGCAAGGCGGCGGCCGGCTTCGGTGCGGTCGCGGAATCGAATTCGGCTCATCGGTCCTCCTCCTCGACCTCCATCGCCAGCGGTCGAGGTGTGGATGCATATGACCGCGGTTCCCAACCGGGATGTGATCACACTCACATGGCATCGCCTCCGGGCGGCTTCTATGATGGACCGGCCGTCCGCCGCCGGGTTATCTTGGGGGCGATGCGGCGTACCTGGCTCCTGATGCTGCTGGCGCTGGTCGGCGCCTGCGAACGCTCACCATCCGGCGGTGGCGCAGCATGCGGTCTCGCATCGCTCGCCGGCCCCACTGCCCTGCTCACTCAATTCAGCATACCACGGCAGACCCTGAGCACCGCGCCCCGGCGCCTGCCCGAGCGCCTGGTGACCCGGGTGGTGGCCGGCCCGGCCTACTCGTCCGTGGTGGGCCGCTCCGATTCGATGCTGGTCATCGGCGTGGAAGGCGCGCTCCCCGCGGGAGTCAAGCCGGGGTACGGTGTGCTGGTGCTGGACCAACAGGAGAACGCACGAGGGGTCATGCTCTATGAAGGCACGCCGGTCGAGGGAGCGCCGACCATCGGGAGCGTCTCGGTGGGCAATGCCACCCTGCCCCTGATCGGAATCCAGCTCGATCCGGCCAGGATCGAAGACCCCCGCTGCCCCTTCTTTCCCGACTCGGCTCGCCAGTGAGCTCGCCACGCATCGGGATCACCGGAGTGCTCCGGCTCTGGGATGGGGCCGAGCGCACCGGCATCAACTCGGCCTACGCCCGGTCGGTGCTCGCGGCGGGTGGGGTACCGCTCATCCTGCCTCCCGTGATGGGGCCGTCCTACGCCGGGCGGGCGCTGGATGGACTGGACGGCCTGCTGCTGACGGGGGGCGAGGACATCGATCCGGCGTGGTATGGCGCCGACCCTTCGCCCGAGCTCTATCCGCCCAGCCGGGAGCGGGATCTGTTCGAGCTGGCCATCTTTGCGGCCGCGCGGCAGCGTGACCTCCCCATCCTAGGCATCTGCCGGGGCATCCAACTGGTGAACGTCGGGCTGGGGGGCACGCTCTACCAGGACTTGCCTTCGGAGCGCCCGGGGCCGGTCGATCACTATCCGGCCGCTGACCGCACCGCGCGCTCCCACGCGGTCCTCCTGGAGCCGGGCAGTCGCGCCGCCACTGCTCTGGGCGCGACCCTGCTCAGCGTGAATTCCTTCCACCACCAGTCCATTCGCGACCTGGCGCCGGGTCTGGTCGTCTCCGGGACAACCGAGGACGGGGTCATCGAGGCCGTCGAGTCCCCGGCCGAGGCGCCCTGGCTGCTCGCGGTGCAGTGGCACCCGGAGGAGATGCACGCCGATGGGCGCGCGCCGGAGCGCGGATTGTTTCGGGCACTGGTCGTGGAGGCGGGAAGGCGGGAGGCGGTGGCACCGTGAGGATGCTCCGCCGGTGTCGTCAGTGCGAGCCCAGCTCGCGAAGGACCCGGTCGGCGGACCGGTGATGGGGGAACAGCAGACGATCACTCACCCCGTTGAGCGCGACGCGCACCGAGGGAAATCGCTCGGTCACGGTCCGGAAGATCGCCGCCAGCCCATATTCTCCGGCGAGCTCGTGATCCGAGGCCAGGCCGAACCCGCGCCGGCCGAGCGCGTCGTAGTAGGTGACGTCTGGTCCGCCTTTGCGCAGCTGGCGCGCCGCGATATAATCGGGGAACAGTCCGGCCAGCCACAGCGCGTGATTCCCCAGGTGGGTCATCACCCGGAAGCGTCGTTCGCCTGCACTCGCCTCCAGATCCGCCAGGATGTCGACCAGGTACCGGTGACGCTGGTCGTCATTCCAGTCGATGCGCCAGGCGCGATCCCGCTGCCCGAACTCGAGGAGCAGCGCGGCCAGGTAGTCCGAAAGATCCCGGTCATCGATACCCGCTCCCCGGAGCGCGTGCCGAGTGAGCACATAGAAGAAGAGCGCCTCGGAGGGCACCAGCATGGTCCGCACGGTCAGCAGCCGCTCCAGCAGATCGGGAGCGTCCAGCAGCGGATCGGGCCCTTCCGTCGCCAGCCGCCGTTCCAGGTAGGCCCTGCGATGCGCGGAGCCTCGGCTCAGTAACAGGATCACCAGCTGCAGGTCCGCCGCGGTCAGGCGGCCTCGCGTATTCGCGCGAATCAGGTCCAATCCTCCATCATCGAATATCGCCACTCCAGCCGGCTCACGCGACGACCTGACGCTCCTGCGCCGGGTGACGGCGTTCGGGCAGGAGCTGGCCG
>JBJMOX010000423.1:0-24619 GCA_045803515.1 Gemmatimonadales bacterium | reverse complement strand
GAGTCACTTCCGCGCTAGTGGCCGCTGGCCGGCGGCGGGGACCGATCCATCCTGTGCGTGCAGCCCGGAGGCCGCGGTCAGAACGCTCCGGATCAGCTCGGCGAGCTGCTCGGCGCGGAAGGGCTTTTCCAGGATGGGTCCCGGCAGGTAGGCGGAGCGGTAGATCGCCAGATAGGCGGTCATGAAGATCACGGGAAGCTGGGGATAGCGCCGGACCAGCATCCGGGCCAGGTCCTCACCGCTGACGCCCGACATCTCCAGATCGGTGATGGCGAGCGCGGGCAGGGTCTTCAATCCGGCGAGGATGGTCATGGCCCCCTGCCCATCGGCCGCGGTGCGGACCTCGTAGCCCCGGTCCGTCAGCGCGCGCGCCAGCGTCAGCCGGATGACGGGGTCATCGTCGACCAGCAGGATGAGCGGGCGAATCGACTCGGTGATCGGGGCGGGCAACGGGCACCCCCGTGGTGGAGTCCCCTCAGTGGGGTTGACCAAGATAGGTCGCGCCCGGACGGGCGAAATAGGCGGATCGGCCCATGCGCGGCTCGTGGCCCTACGGCCGAGCTCTATCTGGCACCGAGGAGCCCCTCGGCCTTTGCGGCGAACCGGTCGGCATCGAGGAAGGGGGCGCGGGTGACACTGCCGAGCTGGTGCTCCCAATAGACCGGCGTCGGTGGGGTGCTGCCGTGCCACGTGGCCGTCCCATCGAAGAGCATGTAGACATCCCATGCTGGCCCAGAAAGGCCCAGGGCGGATTGATAGGCCGAGCCCAGAACGTTCCCGCCATCCCAATAGTGCCGCACCCGGGGATCGGTCGCGAGTCTAGTGGCTTCAGGCACGTTCGGCTCTTCGGCGCTGAGCATGGGAACCCAGACCACGTACACCTTGAAGGCGCCACTCGGGTTGCGCTCCACCCACCGCTTCTCGAGCTCGGAAACTCCGAACAAGCATGCCCCTCAGGTCGGTGAGGCAAGAAAGATCGCTCGCATGGTGCCGGAGTCTCCGTTGAACGCTGAGCGCAGCGGTTCTGCGTTCGCGGCGAGCGAGTCATGGTGCTGCACAGGACCCTCGGCGCGGCAGGAGAGGAGGAGGAGTGGCGTGATCAGCAGGGTTGCTCGAGTAAGGAACATGCCGATCCGTTCAGGATAGGAAGGAGATGAGAAACGGCAGCAGAACTGCTCCGAGCCAGACGACGGCGGAGATCCACACGATTCGCCTGGTGAGGCGCCCCGCGCCCGTCGGACAGGCCACGGCACCGGAGCCCAGAATCGCTTTCGGCTGATAGGCGAGCCAGAAGCCAAAACCGAGCAACGCCACGGATACCAGGATCAGCAGGAGCCGGTACGGCTTGAGGGCTGCCGCTGCCACCGCGCCCCCTACGCCCACGATGGCGACCACTGCCGGCCCGACGCAGCAGAGCGTCGCGGCCGCCGCCGTCAAGGCGGCCCCCATCCCAGCCAGGCTCGTGCCGATCGCGGCGAGTCGGCCGGCTTTTGCGTCCTCCTCCGCTGCCGTCACAGGGGATGTCACTTCAGGCCGCACAACACGACAAGGTCTTGACGTCCCGATCAAACGTCTGTGCGGCCAGCTTGATCCCCTCCGAAAGGGTCAGGTACGGGTGGAAGGTGGCGGTGAGATCCTCGATGCGGAGGTAGAATCGGACGGCCAGCGTGGCCTCAGCCATGAGCTCCCCCGCCTCGTGCGCAAGAACCTGCGCACCGATGATCTGCCGCGTTCTCGGGTCGGCGACCAGCTTGATGAACCCACGGGTGTCCCGTGCGGCAAGCGCGCGGGGCACCTGGTCAAGCGGCAGCTTCGAGACGAGAGGCTCAGTGCCTTGGGCACGTGCTTCCGCTTCGCTCAGGCCAACCGATCCGATCGCGGGATCGGTGAACGTCACCCTGGGAAGCGCGGCGAGATCGTAGCGACGCTTGTTGCCGAGGATCGCGTTCTCCGCCGCCAGGCTCCCGCCGTAGGCTGCGACGTACACCAGCATCGGATCTCCGAGCACGTCGCCGGCGGCATAGATGCGGGGATCAGCGGTCTGCAGATATTCGTTCACCGTCAGGCCGCCACGACTGCCCATGGTGATCCCCAATCCCTCGAGTCCGAATCCGCTCGTGTTGGGGAGCCGCCCGGTCGCGACCATGAGCTGGTCCGCCTGCACGGTCTGCAGCAGGCCGCCCTCGTGGACGCCGATCGTGTAGCCGGATTGCCCCCGCGTTACCCGCTCCACCCGCACTCCCGTGCGGACGTCCAGACCTTCCGACCTCAAATAGTCGGCGAGCGCCTGTCCCACCTCCGGATCCTCGGCCGGCACCACTCTCGACTGCGTCTCGAGCAGGGTGACGATGACTCCGAGCCTTGCGAAGAACTGCCCCAGCTCGAGCCCGACGGCGCCCGCCCCGATCACCACGAGGGATCGCGGCAATGACTCCAGGGACATGGCCGTGGCGTTATCGAGATAGCCCGCCTCAACCAACCCCGGGATCGTTGGAGGCCAGGGCGATGAGCCGGTGGCCACGATCACCTTGGAGGCAAGGATCACCGTACCACCAGCCAGGCGGATCGTGCCGGCCGAGGACAGGGTGCCGCGCTCCTGAAACAGCGTTATCGCCGGGTAGGCGCGGAGCACGTCCGAGTACTTCGCCTGGCGGAGGTCCGCCACCAGCTCGTCCTTCTGGCGCCGGATGGATGGCCAGTCCGGCTGACCATCGCGGTTCGGGACGCCGTGAAAGGCGTGATGCGCCCGACGGTACTGTGCTTCCGCCGCCCGAAGCAGGGTTTTGGATGGCACGCATCCAACGTTGACGCAGGTCCCGCCGAGCGTGCCGCCTTCGATGATGGCGACCCGGGCTCCCAATTCTGCGGCCTTGATCGCTGCCGCGAACCCCGCCGAGCCACCGCCGAGAACGGCCAGATCAAGGCCCTTCGATGTCATGATGGGTGCCTTTCATCATCCGCCGAACGCCAGGCCGGCGCGTCCGCCTCCAGGACCTCGAGGATCGGACACTCGGCCGTCGGATTTCTAGTGCGGCAGGCCTCGGCTAACCGATCGAGGACGCTCTTCATTTCCTCGAGCTGTCGGATCTTGCCTTCGACGACTGTCAGCTTGGTCCGCGCCTTTTGCTCCACGTCCCGGCAGGCGGCTCCGTGCCGAACCCGGAGTGCAAGGAGCTCGCCGATCTCCTTCAGCGAAAACCCGAGTTCCTGAGCCCGCTTGATGAAGCGAATTCGGACCACGACCTCTGGAGCGTACTGGCGATAGCCGGCCGAAGTGCGCGCCGGCACGGACAGCAGCTTGCGTCGCTCGTAGTAGCGGACCGTCTCGACGTTCACGCCCGCGTGAGCTGCCACCTGACCGATAGTCATGGTCATCTAGAACTCCCGCCCAGATCGAGGATAAGCTCTGGACTATAGTACGGGGTCAAGCGGCGGCCTGGCCGACCATCTAGAAACGACTTCACCCCGCCGAGCTAAAGTGCTGGCGGGGTGAGGAATTGGCGCATGGGCGATGAGGGGCTCGAACCCCCGACCTCGCGCATGTGAGGCGCCCAAACCCGGCGACGACGAGCGCCTAGGCGAGCTTAGTCCCTGGCAGCGTCTGGTGCAGCATCCCGGAGCATCCCCTTGTCTTGCTCCCCCACCCGTTGACCCCTACTGCATCTCGACTGCCCCGATGTCGCACCTGGTGGCCGACCGCGGAAGCAGGCGCTGGTCCCCGGGCAGGCAAGCTGTCGCTGAACTACCGGGCGTGGCGGGATTGCCGGCGTTTCGGGCCGGGCTACCGCTGAGGAGCGCGTGCGTCGGTGTCGGGCCCCCGTTGTCCTGCAGCAGGCCGAGCTTTGGCGCGACCCCGATGATGTTGCCCGTCCCATCACCTACGAGCGTGCAGCCCGCGGTGCCCCCAAGGAGGTTGTAGCCAGCAGAGGTGAGCGTCCCCGCACAATTGGGGCCGACGTTGCCGCCGATGATGGTGTTGCTGATCTCGGTCACACCACTCCCGAACGTCCCGACCGCGGGAATATCAAGATCGGTCTCGCCGTTCTTCGAGATGGTAACATTGTTCAGGATCGCCGAACCGGAGTTGTAGAGCCCCGATGCATAGAACTCGGACCGGTTAGCGCTCAGCGTGCTGTTCCTCATGATCAGCTGACCCTTGTCGTCGTTGAAGATGCCGCCAGTAGTCTCGCCCAAGTTCGCGCTGATGGTGCTGCGCCCGATCGTGAGGGTCCCATCGTTGCCGATCCCTCCGCCGGCGCTCGGCGATCCGTTGTTCGCCACCACGCTCTGGTCGAGGGTCAGGCTACCGGAATTCCGGATGCCCCCTGCTTCGCAGTAGTCCCTACCACCGCGCACGGCAACCTTCCGCAGCAGGACGGTCGCCCCCGCCTCCACCCGCAGGTTGCTGCCGCCGCACAATCCCGAAGTGTAATCGCCACCATTCAGCAGGGTGAGGCCCGTCAGCATCACGCTGCCGGCGGTGGCCACGACCTTGAGACTCACTTGAGTAAGGCCCTGATTCCGAAACGCGATGCCGTCGACAATCGTGGTGGCCGTTCCGGCGCCAAAGATGCGTAGAGGGCCAGTGATTGCGATGCTTCCGCTCGCGTCGTCTTTCCCTGGGTGAGGCAGAATGCTCAGTGGGTACGTGCCGGCTGGCAGGTTAATGGTGTTCTCACCGGCGAGCGCATTGCTCTCCTGGATGGCCGCACGAAGGGTGCACGTCCCGCTTGCCGTCCGGCAGACGCCGTTTCCAGGAGCGGCATCCACGACATCGGCGGTACTGTTCACCTGAAACGATGCCGCTGCAGTAATGGCTGTCACTGGGCGGTCGGCGGGCGCGCTCGGCAACGATGATTCACCGCACCCGATCGCCCCGGCCACCGAAGCGGCTGCCAGAAAGATGAGTTTCCGATTGATGGCTAACATTGTGGTCTCCTAAAGCCCGCCAGCGACGGGCCGGATTCGGGCATGGTGGCAAGGGAGCCGCCTTCCTGTGCGGCCGCGACTAGACGCCACGACAACTAGTCGACCTTGGGTTCTTCTTGGCGTCTCGCGTACAGGGGCGAGGACCCGTGGCTTTGCGTCCCCGGCTTTCGCCGGGTGTGCCCTTGTCGATGGGTGGTGGGACCTGAGATAGGACGCGGTACAGGGGTCGTCAAGAGTGGCCGACAAACACCCCGCGAGGGGTCACACCGCGTGGTGCGGCTCTGGCCGCAGCTTGCCGAGATCCTCGGTCCCTATCTCGACTGGCGCACCGTCCAGCGCGGGGGCCGCTTGCTCTTCCCCTCGCCGTGGGCAGCGGAGGAGCGGATGCTGGGCGACCTCCGAAAGCTGCTCGATCGCGTAGCGCGGCGCGCAGGCCTCCAGGCGGGCGGTCTCCGGACCAAGCCCTTCCGGCACACCTACTGCGCCGCCCGGCTGCAGACGCTCGACCAGGGCGCTGCGGTATCGACCTACACCGTGGCGAGGGAGCTCGGGCACGAGTCGGAGGCTATGGTCCGGAAGGTCTACGCTCACCTCGGCGAGATCCGGCACCGCTCGGAGGTCGTGGAGTACCGGGTCGAGCAGCACCTCGAGCGGCTCCGATCGACTGTAGCGGCTGGGGCTGGTGAGGCCTTCTGGCACTGGGAAGGACACTGGGACGCCGGCGCCCGCCGAAAAGGCAACGCCCCACGATCACGAAAGTGAAAGCGGGGCGGAGGCTTGGGACGCATGGGCGATGAGGGGCTCGAACCCCCGACCTCGCGCATGTGAGGCGCGCGCTCTAACCAGCTGAGCTAATCGCCCGGTTCGATTCGGGAGGCGGATTCTATCAGGTCCCGCGATGCGAGGCAACCCGCCTCAGCGCCCCCTGACCTCGTGCTCCGCCGTCCCCGAGCTGTCCGCGAACCGCTCATTGCCCGCGTAGGTCGCGGTGAGGAGGTTGGTCCCCGACTTCTTGAGGCGGATGCCGCAGTGCCCGGCCTCGACCGTGGCGCTGCACCGCTCCTTATCGTGGTCGCTCCGCACGGTCACGTCGCCCGTCGGCGTGCCATCCGCCGAGCTGACGCTGAAGCTCACATCCACCACGTCGCCCTCGACGGAGGGGTCCGGCGAATCGCCGATGATCGAGGTCTGGGTCTGCACGGCCCCGACCGTGACCGAGACCTGCCCGACCGTGGTCCCGTCCGCCTTTGCCGTGATGGTCTTCACCTCGGCGGCAGCCGAGGAGAAGGTGAACGTGGCGACCCCGTCGCCGCCGGTGACGGGCGTGACCGGCGTGATGGTGTTCTCGCTGCCCGACGCGTCCAGCGTCACCGGGATGCCGCTGATCGGGGTGTTGGACGCGTCGCGCACCGTCACGGTGATCGCGCTGCTGCCGCTCCCCGCCGAGATCGTCGTTGGATCCGCCGCAACAGTCGAGGTCTGCGCGCTCGGCACCGCGTGGGCCAGGTCGATCGGATCGGAATTCACCCCGTTGAAGCCGGCCGAGCTGAAGCCCAGCGTATAGGTACCTGCCGTCCCGCTGATCGCGAGATCGGTGAACCCGGCTCGCCCGTTCGCGTCGGTCGTGGCAGTGTTGGTGCCCAGCAGCGTCCCTCCGCCCGAGGCGATGCCCACGGTGATGGTCACACCGGGGGTGTGCAGGTCGCCGCCGGACGGATCGCGCAGCTGCACCTCGGGCTGGCGGCCGAACACGACGCCGCTGGTGGCGGAGCTGGACGGCTGCCGGGACAGCACCATTCCCGGTGGCCCGGCCGCCTGCACCTCGTGCGACTCGGTATCGCTGCTCGGGGCAAAGGCGTTCTGGCCCGCGTAGCTCGCGGTGAGCGTGCGGGTGCCCGAGGACGACAGCGTGAGCGTGCAGTTGCCGGCGCCGCCGCTGAGTGAGCCGGTGCAGCTCGCCTGGCCATCGGTGACGGTGACGCTGCCGCCCGGGGTTCCGCTGGCAGCGCTCACGGTAAACCCAACCGAAACAGACTGGCCTACGACCGAGGGATCAGGCGTGTCCGAGGTGATCCTGGTCGTGGTCGGGGTGCCCGCGGCTGTGGCGTTGAATGTGGCGATGCCGATGCCGGAGACCACGGCGTTCGCGGTATTCTTGCCCGTTTGGGGTCCGAGGGTCCACGCCGCGCCGGCCCGCCCGGACGCGTCCGTCGTGCCGCTCGTCGGGGACAGCGTTCCGCCTCCGGTGCCGACCACCCAGGCGACGGCGGTGCCCGGCACCGGATTCCCCTGCCCGTCGAGCACCGCGACGATCAAACTGTCCGGAAGGGTGGTGCCGGCCGCGGCGGTCTGGTCATTCCCGGAGACGATGCTGACCTGAGCAGCGCTGCCGGAGGTGGCGGTATGGGTGAAGGTCACCGGCGATCCGGCCAGGCCTTCGGCACTCGCGAAGGTATGTTGGGGACCGGCCGCCGTGCCCAGGGTGCGAGTCACCGAAGTCTGCCCGTCGGCGCCGGTGGTGGTGGAGGTCTGGCTCACCTGGCCGCCACCGTCGATGGTCCAGCCGATGGCCACGCCCTCGACCGGGTTGCCGAACCCGTCGGTGACCGCGACGACCAGCGGCGCCGGCAGGGTGCTGCCCACCTGCCCGCTTTGATTGTCGCCGCTCACGACCGTGATCCCGTTGGCGCTTTCCGGCAGCGCGGTCAGAGTGAAGCTGGCGGTCGGCGGATCGGTGCCGTCCGGGGTGAGCGCCTGGACCTGACCCTGCTGGGCGCCCACCCGGGTCCCCAGCACTGCATGGGTCCAGGTCTGGCCGTCGCCGTTGGTGGTAGCGGTGTCGGGATCGAGGGCCGCGCCCGGGGAGGCATCGATCAACCCGAACACCACCGTCGCGCCCTGGATCGGCCGGCCTTCCCCATCGGTGACCGAGACGACAATCGAGTCGGGAATCGTCTCGCCCACCCGCCCACTCTGTTCGCCGCCGGACACGACGGTGATCGCGGCCGGAACGCCCGATCCGGGAAGGAGGAGATCACCGCCCCCGCCACAGGCCGTGAGGAGCGCCAACGCTGGTACCAGACGTCGCATTACTTCACTCCTCCCGCGCAGCCACGGGCCATCTTGCGTCGCACCACATTCGGTCGCACATTCGGTGGCCCTATTCACATAGCACTCCAAAATCCGGCGCCGCCAGTGGCCAAGTCCGGCTCTTCCCCCCGATCTCCGGGTCCGGGGATCAGGGGGGATCTCATCCTGGTCGTGGACGACGAGGCGATCGTGCGCCGGCTGGTGCGCCGGGTGCTCGAGCGCGAAGGCGCGTCCGTGCTCGAGGCGGAGGATGGCGAACGGGGCCTCCGCCTGGTCCAGGAGCACGCGAGAAACCTTGCACTGGTCATTACCGACCTCGTCATGCCGGTGATCGACGGGTTCGAGGTGGCCGAGGTGCTCTCGATCTTCCTGCCGGACCTCCCGGTGCTCGCCATGTCCGGCCACGCCACCGTACCCGGGCCCGACCGCCGGCTCACCATCATCAAGAAGCCGTTTCCGGTTTCCAGCCTGGTCGATGCGGTGCGAGTGATGAAAGCCCAGCCTCGCGGGCCTCTATCGCAGGAGCAGCGGGCCCGGGCCCAGCAGCTCCGCCGGGTCACATCGGCTCAGCCTGAGGCCTCGGCCTCTCCCGCGGAATCGCTTGACTTGGTTGCCGCCGCCTTCGAGCTTCGACGCCTGCGGGGCCAGCCGTGAGCGCCGAGTCCGCCACTGCAACCCCTTTGTAATCGCACCTTTGGGGCCTCGGTCGCCGTGATCCAGACCACACCTCGAGATGTCCTCGACCCCTAGGGCCCGCCCCCGACGGATCAGCCGTCTGGTCGCCGCGCTCGGCCCCGGTCTCATCACCGGCGCGGCGGACGACGACCCATCCGGGATCGCGACCTACTCGCTCGCCGGAGCCAGGCTCGGCACCGAGCTGCTCTGGACCGGCTGGGTCACCTGGCCGCTGATGGCCGCGGTCCAGATGATGTGCGCCCGGATCGGAATGGTGACCGGCCGCGGCCTGATGGACGCGCTCCGAAGCAAGTTCCCGCGCCGGGTCCTGGCACCGGCGGCGGGGGCTCTCCTGATCGCCAACACCATCAATATCGGAGCCGATCTCTCGGGCATGGCGGACGCGGCCGAGCTCCTGTCGGGCGTGAACTCGCATGTGTGGGTGGTGCTCTTCGGTGGCGGGATCGCGTGGGTCACCATCCGGCTTCGCTATCACCCCCTTGCCCGGGTGCTCAAATGGCTCACCCTGGCGCTGTTCGCCTATGTCGCGACCGCGATCTCCATCCACCCGAACTGGAGCGTGATCGCACGGGCCACGTTCCTCCCCGGTATGCCGCACGGACGCGCGGCGTGGGCCCTGGTGGTCGCCGTGCTCGGCACCACGCTCAGTCCCTATCTCTTCTTCTGGCAGGCGTCGGAGGAGGTGGAGGAGGAAAAGGACCGGGGACGCCGCACGCTCAAAGCGCGGGAGGGAGCGACTCGTGCCGAGCTGCTCGATCGGGCGCTGGATGTGGCGGTCGGGTCCTTCTTCTCCAGTCTGGTGATGTTCTTCATCATCCTGGTCACGGCGCTCACCCTGCACGCGCATGGGCTCCAGTCGCCCGAGACCTCACGTGACGTGGCCGAGGCGCTCCGGCCCCTGGCGGGACCGTTCGCCGGACTGCTCTACGCGCTCGGCATCGTGGGCACCGGCCTGCTGGCCATTCCAACGCTGAGCGGCTCGGCTGCCTACGCGCTGGCAGAGCTCTTCGGCTGGCGCGAGGGGATGGACGAGCGCTTCAGCCGAGCGCCGGCGTTCTACCTGACGATGGCCGCGTCGATCTCGGCCGGCGTGGCGATGGACTTCGCCAATTTCAATCCGGTGCAGGCGCTCTACTGGTCGGCCGTGCTGAATGGCCTGCTCGCGCCCTTCCTGCTCACCGGGATCCTGCTCGTCGCCTCCGACCGGAAGTTGATGGAGGGTGAGCCGAGCTCGATGCTGGGCAGGCTGGTGGTCGGCGCGACCACGGTGGCGATGTTCGGGGCCGCCGTCGCCATGTTCGTGGTCTGAGTCAGCCCGGCCGCGCCGCGCCAAGGCCGGCCGCGCGACCGGTGGCCCAGGCCCACAGAAAGTTGTAGCCCCCGATCGGGCCGAACGCGTCGAGCACTTCGCCGGAGAGATAGAGGCCGGGGTGCCGGCGGCTCTCCATGGTGCGCGGATCGATCTCGGCCAGGCTCACGCCGCCACCGGTCACCTCGGCTTTCCGGTAGCCCTCATCACCGGTCCACGGCAGCTCTCCCCGGGCCAGCACGTCGACCAGGCGGAGCCGCTCCTCGCGGCGGAGCTGGGCCAGCGGTCGGGCCGGGTCGATGTGGGCGGCCTGCACCAGCCTATCGGCAAGCCGGGCGGGAAGCTCGCCACGAACTACCGAGCCCACGCTTCGCACCCCCGCGGGTCGCAGCGCCGCGGTCCATGCCTCCGCATCGAGCGGCGCCCACCGCACCTGGAGACGCGCCGGAGAGCCGTCGGAACGAGCCCGGACCAGCACGTGAGAGACATCGAGCACCGCGGGTCCGCTGTAGCCCTGGTGGGTGAAGAGGAAGCCGCCGGTGGCGCTGGCGCTCCGGCCGCCATCGCTGGCGCTCAGTGTGACCGGCAGGGAGACGCCGGCAAGCGAGCCGAACCGCGCCGCATCATCCACTACCGGCGTGAGTGCGGCGTAGGTGGGGTGAACGACATGACCGAGTGCCTGAAGCACACCGAGCCCGGCGCCGTCGCTGCCCGTCGCCGGGACGGACAGGCCCCCGGTGGCGACGATCACGGCGTCCACTTCGAGCGGCGGGCCCTGGGCGCATTCGACGCGCCATCCGGTGCCCGCGGGCGCAAACCGCGTCACCAGCGTGTTGGGGATGAACCGCGCACCGTGCCGGGCGGCGAGCGCCAGGAGTCGATCGCGGACGTCCCGAGCCCGATTGGACACCGGGAAGAGCTTGGCGGACTCCGGCTCCTCCACCAGCGGAATCCCGACCTCCCGCTCGAAGAACGCGATCTGTTCCTGCAACGGCCAGGATCGGATGATATTGCGCATCGTGTGCGGCGAGGAGTCGGTCACGAAGCGCGACTCCTCCAGCCGGGACGGCAGAATGTTGCAGCGGCCGCCGCCGCTGATGAGAATCTTGCGCCCGCCGTCCCGCGTCCGCTCGAGCAGGAACGTCTCCGCCCCGCCGGCCGCGGCGAAGATCGCGGCCAGGATGCCCGCGGCGCCCGCGCCGATCACCGCGACGCGGCGCCGTCCCGTCCCCTGCTCTGCCATGTAGTTTCCTTGCGCTGTCGCCGGTGCGCCGGAAGTGAGAAGTGCCCCAGAGTGTCAGGATGTGCCGTCCCACACAAGTGAGGCGAACGATGGTGCCGTTCCCCAGATCCTGGATGCATCCGCTTCGCGCTCGCATGTTGCTCGCGTCGATGGTGCTCCTCCTTCCCGCGGCCCGGCTGGGGGACGAAGCTCCGCTGCGCGGATTCACGGCGGAGTCGGCCAAGGCGGAGCGCCAGTGGGAGGAGAAGTTCCGGGCCGGGGCGGAGCCCGATACGATGCGCGAAGCGATGCGCTTCCTCTCGGCCCGCCCCCATCATCTCGGCTCGCTGCGAGACAGTGTCAACGCCGAGTGGATTCTCGGGAAGTTCCGGGCCTGGGGACTGGACGCGCGGATCGAGACCTTTCAGGTCCTGTTCCCCACTCCGAAGGAGCGAGTGGTGGAGCTGGTCGCGCCGCGCCACTTCCGGGCCGCGCTGCGCGAGCCCACGGTGAAGGAGGACCCCACCAGCGACCAGCACTCCGAGCAGCTCCCCACCTACAACGCCTACTCGACCGACGGCGACGTCACCGCGCCACTGGTCTACGTGAACTACGGCCTGCCCGAGGACTACGACCGGCTCGAGCGTCTGGGCGTGTCGGTCCAGGGAGCGATCGTCATCGCCAGGTACGGCCATTCCTGGCGCGGCATCAAGCCCAAGGTGGCGGCGGAGCACGGTGCCGTGGGCTGCCTCATCTACTCCGATCCCGGTGACGATGGATATCACGCCGGCGACGTCTACCCCAAGGGTCCCTTCCGTCCCCGCGACGGCGTGCAGCGCGGCAGCGTCCTGGACATGCCGCAGTATCCCGGCGATCCGCTCACGCCCGGCGTCGGAGCGACAGCGGACGCCAAGCGACTGAATCGGTCCGAGGTGACCACGTTCACCAAGATTCCGGTGCAGCCGATCTCCTACGCCGACGCAGAGCCGCTGCTGGAGGCCTTGGGCGGGCGGGTGGCACCGGGCGATTGGGCCGGCGCGCTGCCGATCACCTATCACGTCGGCCCCGGTCCCGCCCGAGTGCACCTGCGGCTCCGCTTCGATTGGCGGATGACCCCGGTGCGCGACGTGATCGCCCGGATCCCGGGGGCCACCGCGCCGGACCAATGGGTGGTGCGCGGCAATCACCACGATGCCTGGGTGAACGGGGCCGAGGATCCGATCTCCGGTCAGGTGACATTGCTGGAGGAGGCCCGCGGGCTGGGGCAGCTCCTGCACCAGGGCTGGCGCCCGCGCCGCACGATCATCTTCGCCGCGTGGGATGGCGAGGAGCCGACTCTGCTGGGCTCCACCGAATGGGCAGAGACGCACGCCGACGAGCTCGCCCGGCACGCCGTGGCGTATCTCAACACCGACAGCAACGGCCGCGGCTTTCTCGGTGTAGAGGGCTCTCCCTCACTGAACCGGCTGGTGAGCGAGGTCGCCAGGGACATCGAAGATCCGGAGACCCGGATGAACGTCTGGCGGCGAGCCCACGCCCGGAGCATTGCGTCCGCGAGCTCGGCCGACAAGCGGGCGGAGGCGCGGAAACGCGCGGATCTGCCCATGGGTGCGCTCGGCTCCGGCTCCGACTATGCGACGTTCTACGATCATGTCGGCGTTGCCAGCCTCAATCTCGAGTTCGGCGGTGAGGACGACGGCGGGATCTACCATTCGATCTACGACAGCTTTCACTGGTTCACCACCTTCAGCGACACCGCCTTCGTCTACGAGCGCACACTCGCACGGACGGCCGGCACCCTGGTCATGCGCCTGGCGGACGCGGACCTTCTGCCCTTCGAGTTCACCCGTCTCGCGGAACGGGTGCGCGGCGATCTCGGCGAGGTGCAGGACCTGCTCAAGGCGACACGGGATACCATCGAGGAGCGGAACCGGGAGATCGCGGAGAGCACGCTGGTCGCGGTCGACGATCCACGCAGGCCGACCGTCATGCCCGCGGTACAGGAGGTGCCGCCCGACCTCAACCTCGCGCCAGTGCAGAACGGCCTCAGACGACTCGCGGCGGCGGCGGACCGCTACGAGGCGGCGCTCTCGGCGGCCTCGGACAGCGGCGGCGCGGCGCTGGGCGCCGCCAGCATCGTCGAAGTGAATGGGATGATGCTCCAGACCGAGCGCCTCCTGGCCCCACCGGCGGGGCTCCCGCGGCGACCGTGGTACCACCATCTCCTCTCGGCACCGGGCTGGTACACGGGCTACGCGCCAAAAACATTGCCCGGTATCCGGGAGGCGATCGAGGGCAAGCGGTGGCAGGAGGCGGAGCAGCAGGCGGTGGTACTGGGGCGGGCGCTGGAGGAGGAAGCCGAGCTGCTCGAGCGGGCTGCGGCCACGCTGCGTGGCCCAGGCGGTCGGTAGGAGGGGATGCGAGCGGAACCGTCATCCCGAGCGGAGCGAGGGATCTTCTCCGCAGGATCGGAACTCCGCTGCGGAGGTCGCGCGCTCACCCCCCGTCGAGCCGCCCGAGCAGCCGGAGGACGCCGTCCAGAATCGTGAGCGGATGCGGCGGGCAGCCGGGGATCCAGAGATCGACCGGAAGCTCGGGAGGCACACCGTCGGAGACCTCCGGACTTCCACGGAATGGGCCGCCATTGATGGCGCACGCACCCACGGCGATCACCAGACGTGGCGCGGGGGTCGCTTCCCACGTCCGGAGCAGCGCCGAGCGCATGTTCGCGCTCACCGCGCCAGTGACCACCAGGCCATCCGCGTGGCGCGGCGAGGCGACGAACTGGACCCCGAATCGCGCCAGGTCGAACACCACGTTGCCCAGGGCCACCAGCTCCGCCTCGCAGCCGTTGCAGCTTCCCGCCGCCACCGAGCGAAGACGGAGCGAGCGGCCGAACAGGCGACGCATCTTGGTCTCCAGCGCCGCGGCGAGCTCGACCTCGCCATCCGGGCTCATCAGCCCGGGCCGAGTCCGCGCGGCCATGCGATGGTCCCGGGTAAAGCTGAGCGCGCCGCTGTCACAGGCGGCCGCTTCCTCGGGCGCGAACAGACTGGCGCCCACGTCCACCTCGACCACGTCGCCGGCGCCGCGCGTCAGCACGGCGGAGGGCATCCGCTCGATGCAACCGGCGCAGCTCCCGTCGCACTTGGTGGAATCGAGCGCGGGTCGGCCGCGAAAGCGCTCGGGAAAATCGGCACCACCGGCCGGAAACGCCGAGGTCCGGGTTCCCTGCTGGAGCCGCACACGCAGAAACTCGAGCATCAGAGGTCGTGTCCCGCGTAGGACAGGTTGAAGCTCTTGTTGCAGAGCGGAAAGTCGGAGATCTGGTTGCCTGGCATGGCGGCGGCCAGGCCGCTCCAGTTGTGGAACGAGGGATCCACCACCTTGTAGCGGCGGATGCCGCCCGCCGGGTCGGTGACGACGGCGTGCACGATCTCTCCCCGCCAGCCCTCGGTCATCGCCACCGCCAGCTCGGAGGGCCGGAGCGCACCGCACTCGACCCGCACGGCGCCCGCGGGCAGGTGCTCCAGCTGCTCGATGACGAACTCGAGCGAGCGAAGGATCTCGAGGCGGCGGACCAGGCATCGGGCCAGCACGTCGCCGGCCCAGGCGGTCGACACCGGAATGTGGGCGAAGCGGAACACGCCGTAGGGATGATCCTGTCTCACGTCGCGGGGCACACCGCACGCGCGGGCGGCCGGTCCGACCAGCCCCAGCTCCATGCAGCGTTCCCGCGAGAGCGGGCCCACACCTTCCAGTCGGGCCTGGACCGACGCGTTGCCCAGCATCAGATCGGCCGCGGGCAGGAGCTCGGCCTTGAGTCGGGAGAGCCGGTCGCGCGCGGCGGCCGCCATGTCCGGCGGGATGTCGAAGGCCACGCCTCCGGGCCGGACCAGCCCCCGGCCGTAGCGGTTGCCCGAGATGGTCATCAGCAGGTTGAGGCACTCGCCGCGCATCCGCCCGAAATACGACGCCGCCGGCTGGTAGGCCACGTCGCCCGCGACCGCGCTCAGGTCGCCGATGTGGTTGGCCAGACGCTCGAGCTCCAGCGCGATACCCCGGATGGTCTGCCCCCGCGGGGTCTTGCGGCTCCGCGCCAGTGCCTCGACGGCCGCGCAGTGCGCGCCGGCGTGGCCGATCACGGTGTCTCCCGCGATGGCCTCTGCAACCAACGCCGATTGCACCCGGTCCCGCGTCTCCAGCAGCGCCTCGACCCCCCGGTGCTGGTAGCCCAGCATGATCTCGAGGAAGAGGACCTGCTCGCCATGGGCCTGGAAGCGGAAATGCCCCGGCTCGATGATGCCGGCGTGCACCGGGCCGACCGCCACTTCATGCACCTCCTCGCCGCTCATCTGGAAGAACGGGTAGCGCTCGCGGTCGAAGGCCTCGAGGTCTCCCGGCGCGGCCGCGTGATCCGGCGGGTGCCGCCGTACCGGCTTGAGCCACGGGTGGCCTGCGGGCACCACCGCGCATTGCTCGGCGATCTCCCGCTCGAACAGATGAGCCTCGGGACAGTCGGGCGTGAGCGCGGGGTAGGAGTCGGTCACGACCGTGGCGGCCGCGCCGAGCCCGCCCTGCTCGTCGTCGGCGAGCAGGGCGAGGAGCAGCGTCTCGCCGCTGGTCTCGGGCATGCCGAAGAGCGCGACCAGGCGCCAGCCCCGGCGCACCCCGTCGATCACCCAGGCGCGGAACCGGCTCATCGGCTCACGCGGTACCGCGGCCAACGGCACCGCCCGTCGGTTCCGGAGGCCGAGCTCGTCCAGGCCGCTCACGGCACCACCCCGCCGAGTGAGAGCGTGGCCCGCGCCAGCACCTCGCGCAGCTGAATCGGCAGATAGACCCCGAGCAGCAGCACGAGCAGCATCAGCACCAGCGGGCCGGCGAGCCGGAGCCCGCCGGCGCGCCGGCCGGCCTCCGTGGTTTTGGGCTCACCATAGAGCACGTCCAGAATCGGGCGCGCCATCCCGACGAAGATGATGGCGAGCAGTCCGACCGTGATCGCCCCGATCCACGGGTGCCCCTGCCCGATGGCGGCGCCCAGGATGGTGAACTCGCTCACGAACGGCCCGAACGGCGGCGAGCCGGTGACCGCGAACAGGCCCGCCAGCAGGAGCGCCCCGGAGATGGGCGCCTGCCGCAACACGCCCCGCATGGATGGGGCGTGAGAGGTGCCGGTCACCAGCACGATGTTGCCGACCGTGAGGAACATGAGCCCCTTGGTCAGCCCGTTGTTGAGCACGTGCAGCACGGTCCCGTAGGCGCCGGTGCCCCCGAGCCCGAGTCCGAGCACCAGCAGTCCCATGTGCTCCACACTGGAGTAGGCCAGCAGCCGCTTGAGGTCGGTCTGGCCGATCATGAACGCGGCGGCCACCACCAGCGAGAAGATGCCGAAGGCGAGCAGCAGCGGCTCCATGAACGACGCCTGTCCCGCCGCCGACATGACCTGGGCGACCCGGGCCAGCCCCAGGAAGGCGCAGCTGGTGAGCGCGCCGGCCATGAGCGCCGCCACCAGGCTGGGCGCCTCGCCGTAGGTGTCCGGCTTCCAGGCGTGGAGCGGCGCGAGGCCCATCTTGGTGCCGAACCCGACCAGCAGAAAGACGAACGCCGCCCGCAGCAGGCCCGGCTGCAGCGTGTGCGCCGCCTGCATCAGGTCCTCGATCAGCAGCGGACGGCCTTCCACCTGGGCCGCCGCCAGGAAGAACGTACCCAGCAACGCAAGCGCGATTCCGACCGACGACAGCACGAGGTACTTCCACACCGCCTCGAGCGAGCGACGATCGTGCCGGTGATAGACCAACGGCGCCAGCGCGAGCGTGGTGGTCTCCATGCCGACCCACAGGAGCGCCAGGTGGTGGCTCAGCGTCACCAGCGTGGTCGATGCCAGGAAGCCGAGCAGGCAGCTCACGAATGCCCGCCCGCCGCGCGGACTCTCGGTGCGCAGGTAGCCGACGGCGTAGACCGCGACCACCGCGAACAGGATGGTCACCACCGTGAGCACGACCAGCCCGAGCGCATCCAGCGCGAGCCAGTCGTTGAAGACGGACCTGGCGGGCAGCACCCAGAGCGACGTCACCAGGGCGAAGTGCACGGCGGCGGCCAGCAGCAGCCAGGTGCTCCGGAGGCGCGCCGAGCGATGGGCGTACGCCGCCGCTCCGGCCGCCAGCGGCACCAGGAGGAGCGCGAGGAGGCGCATCAGTCTTTGAGCGCCGTGAGATGGGCGGAGCTGAGGGAGTCGAACTCTCGATTGATATGGAACACCACGATTCCCATGATGAACACGCCCACGAACACGTCGAGCAGCACGCCGAGGTCCACCAGGAAGGGGACTCGCTCGGCCTGGCTCAGCCCGAACACGTAGATCCCGTTCTCCAGAATCAGATATCCCACCACCTGGGTGAGCGCCTTGCTCCGGGTGGTGAGCACCAGCAGGCCGACGATGACGGTGGACAGCGCCACCGGCACCAGCAGCGCGGTCTGCGATTCCGGCAGCGGCAGCCGCTGGGCGACGGCGAACGACAGCGCCACCGCCACCGCGGCGACGCACAGCGACGCGGTGAAGCCGATGACCGGCTCGACTTCGCGGCGGACCGACGCCTCGCGGATGGCCCGGTGGAGGAAGGCCGGCAGGACGATCGCCTTGACCAGCAGCGTCCCCAGACCCAGCACGAGGATGTGCGGCGCCAGACCCGGGTGCAGCGCGATCGGCAGCGCGGCCAGAATCGCTCCCTGGAGGGCCGCGGCACGGATGGTCGTGCTCAGGCGCGTGGTGCCGAGGACCCAGAAGTCGGTCAGCACCACGAGCAGAAGCAGCAGGTCCGAGAACCCGGTCATGCCGTCACCGGAGCAGGAGGATCACGCCGAACCCGGCGAGGGCGGACGCCGCCACCAGGAACTGGGGGATGCGGTCCATGCGGAGCCGCGCCATCGCGGCCTCGATGACGCCGACCAGGACCGCGGTCAGGATCAGGCCGCCCAGGAGCAGCGCCAGCGAGGACCAGACGTCGAACAGGCCGAGCGGGACCACCACGGTGACGACCAGGGCGGCGAAGAGGGCGAACTTGACCGCGCCGGCATAGAGGATCAGCGCCAGGTCGGGTCCGCTATGATCCAGGATCATCACTTCGTGAATCATGGTGAGCTCGAGGTGGGTCGCTGGGTCGTCGATCGGCACCCGGGCGTTCTCGGCCAGCAGCACCATGAAGAGGCTGGCGGAGGCGAGGATCAGGGATGGCACCGCCGTCGGCCAGGCCATCGCGAGTGGCACCCCCAGCATTCCCCCGAGGGAGAGGCTCCCGGTCGCCAGCACCAGGACGGTGAAGGTCAGGAGCAGCGCCGGCTCGGTGAACGCTGCCACCGTGACCTCTCGGCTCGAACCCATCCCCTCGAAGCTCGAGCCGGTATCGAGCGCCGCCAGCACCAGCGCGAATCGGCCCAGCCCGAGCAGGCCGGCGAAGGCTACGAGGTCGCCGGTGAAGCCGAAGAGCGGCGCCCTGCCGTCGAGCGGCAGCAGCAGTGCCGCCACCAGCACACTCGCGGTCAGCAGGACCGGCGCGGCGCGGAACACGATCGTCGTCGTCCGGCTGTAGATCACGCCTTTGCGCAGCAGCTTGGCCAGATCAGCGTAGAGCTGGATGATGGGTGCGCCCCGGCGTCCGGTCAGCAACGACTTCGTCCGGGTGGCGATGCCCGGAAGCGCCGGGGCCAGGAGCAGCACCGCGAACAGGGTGACGAATCGGGCAGCGATCATTGGGCCCCCGGCATGCGACTCACGTACCAGAGCAGCGCGATCACGGTGAGGATCACGTACAGCAGATACCAGCGAAGCCGGCCGGCCTGCAGCAGGTGCGCGCCATGGGCCATCCGTCCGACGCGCCGCCAGGCCGGGAGCACCATTCCGTCGAGCACGAGGTCGATCGGGTGACTGTAGAACCCATCCGCGTCCGCATGGGCGGATACGCCCGCCAGCGGTCCGAAGCCGCCGAGGAGCGGGGCGGCGTAGGAGGAGGCGGTGTACTGCATGCGCGCCGTGAGCGGTGCGCCGGCGCAGGCCCACGTGTCCGCGGTTCCCGCGGGGGCTCGGGCGACGAGGTGAGCTCGGCCCAGCCACAGGAGAAGCGAGAGCGCCACGAGCCCGACGGCCATGACGGTGATACCCGGGAGCGCGGCCCCGATGCCCGCCAGCTCGGCCCCCGGCAACGCCATTCCCGCGACCGACGCAGCGACCCCCACGCCTGGCGAGACGACCAGCGCGGGGTAGATGCCAATCGCCAGGCACGCCGCCGCCAGCCCGAGCATCGGACCGAGTGAGACGGCGCCCCGCTCGGCCGCCCCGGCACTCTCCAGCGAACGCGGGCGACCGAGAAACACCACCCCGCCCACCTTGGTGAAGCAGGCCAGTGCCAACCCGCCGATCAATGCCAGGCCCGCCGCCGCCACGCTCGCCACTCGGAGCGCCGTCCCGGTTTCGGCGCTCCGGAGCAGCGCCTGGAACACCACCCACTCGCTCACGAAGCCGTTGAGCGGCGGCAGGCCCACGATCGCCACCGAGCCCACCAGGAAGGCCGCGGCCGTCCACGGCATCCGCCGAGCGACTCCGCCGAGCTCGTCGATCACGCGCGTGCCGGTGGCCCGCACCACTGCTCCAGCTCCTAGGAACAGCAGACTCTTGAACAGCGCGTGATTGAGCGTGTGCAGCACCGCGCCGGTGAACCCCAGCACCGCCAGCGCCGGCTTCCCGTAGGCCAGGCCAAGTGCACCGATGCCCATCCCCAGGAGGATGATCCCGATGTTCTCCACGCTGTGGTAGGCGAGGAGCCGCTTGAGGTCATGCTGCGCCAGTGCCCAGAGCACGCCGAGAATGCCGGAGACCAGCCCGAACCCGAGCAGGGTCCAGCCCCACCAGGCGGGCACCACGTCCAGGAGACTCGTCACCCGGAGCAGGCCGTAGATCCCCACCTTGAGCATGACCCCGGAGAGAATGGAGGATACGTGCGACGGTGCGGCCGCGTGTGCGCCGGGCAACCAGAAGTGCACCGGGACCACGCCCGCTTTCACTCCGAAGCCCACCAGCGCGAGTCCGAGGATCAACTGCCCCGAGAGCCCGGTGAGCCGGACCTGCGCCAGCGCCTCGAACGTGAGCGCCGGCGCGCCGTGCCCCCAGCCGGCGAACATCCCGATCAGCGCCAGCGTGCTCGCGTGGGTCAGCGTGATGTAGATGAAGCCGGCGCGGCGCACCTCCGCCTGCTCGCTCTCGAACACCACCAGCAGGTAGGCGCTCACCGCCATCACTTCCCAGGCGATGAGCAAGGGAACCGCGGCCTGCGCCGTCACCACGCCTGACAAGGCGACGAGGAGAACCGCAAGGAGCGCGTGCGCCGCCGCGGTCGGACGGTGATGACGCTCGGAGGCGAGATAGTCGGTGCCGTAGATGGCCGCGGTCGCGCCGACCAGGAGAATGATCAGGAGAAACCAGGCGGAGAGCCGGTCGAGCCCCATGACCCAGGCACCACCCGGCGTGATCGGCGGGAGCCGGAGCATCCGGGGGCGCCCGTCCATGAGGGTGGCAGCGGCCGGTGCCGACGCGGTGAGAGCGCCGGCGGATACCAGCACGGAGAACACGCGCTCCGCGACGTGCGGAGATCGCCGGAGGATCACGACGAACACTCCCCCGGCGAGGATGAGGGCGAGGCCGATCCCGACGAGCATCACGGGCGCCGTCCGACCGAGGCGAAGAGCACGACCAGCAGGACGATCAGGGTGAAAACGATGTACTGGAGGTAGGTCGTCACCCGGCCCTGCTGCAGCGGGCGCAACGTGGCAGCGGCGGTGCGCACTCGATCCCACACGGGCCCAACCAGCCGCAGGAGAACCCGATCCTCGGGATCGGTCGCGAAGGAGCTCTCGGTGCGCCGCACGGGCGGCTCGGCCACCGAGAAGGCGGCGAGCAGCGGAGCTCCGAAGGAGGAGGCCGTGTACTGCATGCGCTCGCTGGGACGCGGGTAGCCGCAGCCCCAGGTAGTGGCTCGGGCCGGGCTCCGGCCGCGCCCCAGCATGAGGCGCAGCGCGGAGACCGCGCCGGCGGCGGCGGCCAATGCCAGCGCGAGTCCGCCGATGCCCAACGCGGCTGGCGACAACCCAGGATCCGCCGCGGCGGCGTTTTCAGGAGAGAGCCGGAGAACCTGTCCGGCGACCCGAAGTGCCGGCTCGATCACGAATGTCGGTGCCACCCCAAGCACGCAGCAGCCCGTCCCCAGCGCGAACATCGGCAACAGCATGCCCGGTCCCGCTTCGGCGCCTCGCCCCACTTGACCTGCGCGGGACTGACCCAGGAACACCACCCCGAGCACACGGGTGAAGCAGGCGACGGCCAGCGCCGCGATGAGTGCGAGGCCGGCCGCGGCGAACACCACGAACCGGGTCGGCCCCGCGGCGATACCGCCGCGCAAGAGCGCCTGAAGCACGATCCACTCGCTCACGAAGCCGTTGAGCGGCGGCAGGCCCACGATCGCCATCGAGCCCACCAGGAAGGCCGCCGCTGTCCACGGCATCCGTCGCGCCACTCCGCCCAGCTCGTCGATCGCCCGGGTGCCGGTGGCCCGCACCACGGCGCCGGCCCCCAGGAACAGCAGGCTCTTGAACAGCGCGTGATTGAGCGTATGCAGCACCGCGCCGGTGAACCCCAGCACCGCCACCACCGGCTGATGATGCGCCCACCCCAGTGCCCCGATGCCCATCCCCAAGAGAATGATTCCGATGTTCTCCACGCTGCTGTAGGCCAGCACGCGCTTGATGTCGTGCTGGCCCAGCGCCCAGAGCACGCCGAGGACGCCGGAGAGGAGGCCTAGTCCGAGCAGGGTCCAGCCCCACCAGGCCGGTACCACGCCCAGGAGACTCATCACCCGGAGCAGGCCGTAGATCCCCATCTTGAGCATCACGCCCGAGAGCAGGGCCGAGACGTGAGAGGGCGCGGCCGCGTGCGCTCCCGGCAGCCAGAAGTGCAGCGGCACCACGCCCGCCTTCACCCCGAAGCCGACCAGCGAGAGCAGCAGGACGGCGGCTCCGCCGAGTGGAAGGGCGGCGCTCGCCAGGGCGAGCGAGCGAAAGGTGAGATCGGCGCCGTGACCGCGCCACGCGAGGAACATCACGAAGAGCGCTAGCGTCCCCACGTGGGTCAGCACCAGGTACACCAGGCCGGCCCGCGTCACGGCGCGCCGCTCGGACTCGTGGACGATGAGGAAATAGGCGCTGACGGCCATCAGCTCCCACGTCATGAGAAACGGCACGGCCGCCTGGGCCAGCACCACGCCGATCATGCTGGCCACGAGCACGGCGAACCCGGCATGCGCCGGCGCCGGTGAGCGATGCTCCCGCTCTCCCCCGAGGTAGGTGACGCCGTAGACCGCCGTCGCGCCGCTCGCGAGGGTGATGAGCAGAAGAAACCAGGCGGAGAGCGGGTCGAGTCCGAGCACCCAGGGACCGCCGGGCAGCGACGACGCCGAGGTCCACATCGGCAGTGGAGGGGACACGAGGGCCGCGACGGCCGGCACCGCGGCGAGGATGCAGCCCAGCGGCACGAGCAGCCGGAACAGGGCGTCGGCGACGTGCCCCTTCCGCCGGAAGATCAACGCGGCGGCCCCACCGGAAAGAATGAGCCCGACACCCCATGCGAGCAGCCTCATGCCGGGCTGGTCTCGCGGTCGGGCTGCTCCAGCTCGCGGATGCGGCTCACGATCCGATCGTCCGGCGCGCGCTCGGCCAGGAGACGGCGGAGGGCCGGGTCCCGCAGAGAATGCCCCAGGTGGGCCAGCACCTGCAGGTGCCCCGGAATGCTCGGCGCCACCACCACGAACAGCGCGTGTACCGGCTTCGCGTCGATCGCCTCGAACTCCACCGGCCGGTCCAGCAGGAAGAGGCTCACGAAGGGTCGCTTGACGTGCAGCAGGATCGGATTCCGCACGTGGGGGATGGCGATGCCGTCGCCGATGCCGGTGGAGCCCATCGCCTCACGGGCCTCGAGCACGGTGAGGAGGAACTGGCGGTCGACCTCCGCCGGCAACGGCAGGTTCGCCACGATTCCAGCCAGCACCTCGGCTTTTCCCTCGCCGGTGGAGAAGCTCCGGTGGATGCCGCCCCGCTCCAGCAGCTCCGAGAGAGGAGGCGCCTTCTCCGGCGTGCGTCGCGCGTCGTCGAGCAGCCTGCGGGAGACGGGCACCCCGTGCGCCACGGCCCACTCCCAGACCTCGATGGCGTTCAGGTGAAGCCGCTCGTTGGCCCGGTGCACCGGCAGGTCCCGGTCGGCGATCCAGCGGCGGACGGTCTGATCGTCCACCCCGAAATAGACGGCTGCCTGCCGAACGGTGAGCTGCATGCGGTTCTATCTCTCCACGACGCGGCCGGGGCGAAACACGGTGCGTTCCGAGGTGCGGATCAGGTTCACGACCTCGCGCGCGCTCGGGGCCGCGCGAAGCCCGGCCAGGAGGCGCGGATCGCGGCAGAGCCGTGCCGCCTTGGCCAGCAGGGTCAGATGGGTGCGATCGTCGGTGGCGAGGAGCAGGAAGAGCAGATCGGTCGGGGTGCCGTCGATGGCGCCGAAGTCGACCGGCGTCGGCAGCCGGCCGAAGGCGACCAGGGGCGACTGGAGCATCACCCGCGACTCCCAGCGGGCTGTGTGGAGGAACGCGACCCCGTCCACCGTGGCCGTGCTGGAGAGCGTCTCGCGCTCCCACACGCGGGCGGCGACGAGCTGGGGATCGATCGGCTCGGGATAGCTGACGGCCTGGACGAATCGCGTCACCACCTCCAGCGGCGTGCCCGAGGGGACGGCGAGCAGCGCGTTCTTCGGCAGCAGGGCCTGGCTGAGCGAGATCGCGGGGGCCCCGTCGCCGCCCTCGAGCTGGCGGAGCTCGCTCACCCGCATGCGGCCGAGCCGGATGTCCAGCCAGTAGTCCACCTCGGACATGCGGAATCGCCACTGCCCGCCGACCTTGCGGCCCGGCAGCTCGCCGCGCTGGAGCAGGCGATAGAGGGTACGCTCGGAGAGCTGGAGGCGGTCGGCCACCTGCTTGAGCGTGATGAGGTCCGGCAGCGGCCAGGTCCTGGGGTCGGGGGGGTGCACAACCGTAAGCGGACCTGCCAGATCCTGTCAACGGCTGCCACCCGTTCGCCTTGCCGTCGTTGAGCACGCTTCGAGGGCGGCTCCAAAAATCTCTCATACACCCGGGTGCACGCATCCAGTGTCCGCTTTCCGGCTCACTTTGCGCGGCTTGGAGATGAGAGTGCTGGCCCGGAGTGGGCCGGCGCGCCCGCCGTCCCGCACGCCAGGTTGACTTCCTCAGGGAGGCTCAGACCCATGCGCCACGCACTGCTGATCG
>JBJMOX010000422.1:0-5128 GCA_045803515.1 Gemmatimonadales bacterium | reverse complement strand
CGCCGGATCTTCTGCGGGGTTGAGCGGGCTTTCGGCACTGTCGCAGGCGCCGAGCGCCAAGGACAGGCCAGCGAGGACCAGCATCTGTGGAAGTCCGGAGCGGAACGCCCGGGGCCGGTGCTGAAAGCTGGGGGAGAGCATCGTTTCTCCTGGGGGACCCTGGGTCCCGGTGCGCGTGAGGTCGGGGTGCCGTGTTCAACGACGTGCCGAGTATACGGCCGGCGGTCACGCCCGAATCACCCCGGAATCACCTGGAGGAAAGGATTATGGATCAGCGACTTATGGGGAGACATCAGGTGAGGCGGGGACTCGAATTGGCAGCGTCAACCCTCGGGTGTGCCCGATCACAGCATCAGGTCAAGCGATGTGCAATGGTGTCACCGTATGCCTCTCTCCCGTCGTGAATTTCTCCGGACCACGGCTGCCTCCATCGGTCCCGGTACCGCCCTCGGGTCTCTCATCGGACTCGGCGCCAGTCTCGCCCCGGCCACCGCCAGAGCCCAGCAACTTCGCATCAAGGACGCTAAGGCCACCCCCAGCGTCTGCCCCTACTGCTCCGTCGGCTGCGCCACGATCGTCCACACGGTCGAGGGCGAGATCGTGAACATCGAGGGCGATCTCCGGAGTCCCCACAGCGAGGGCTGCCTCTGCCCCAAGGGCGCGGCGATCTATCAACTCCATAAGAACCCGAACCGGGCCACCAAGGTCCTCCACCGGAAGCCCGGCGCAACGCGCTGGGAGGAGGTCGAGCTGGAGTGGGCCATGGACCGGGTGGCCGCGCTGGTGAAGAAGACCCGGGACGAGACCTTCGTCGAGCGGCTCACTGACGGCAAGCTGGTCAATCACACTACCGCGATCTTCGCCTTGGGCGGCGCCACTCTCGATAACGAGTGGAATCACTTGCAGCAGAAGCTGATGCGCGGACTCGGGGTGGTGGCGATCGAAAACCAGGCCCGAATATGACACTCCTCTAGCGTCCCCGGTCTGGGGACTCGCCTCGGTCGCGGCGCGGGCACCCTCTATCCGCGCAACATGCTCTACTCGGACTGCCTCGTCATCGAGGGCTCCAACATGGCCGAGTGTCACCCGGTCGCCTTCCGCTGGCCCATGAAGGCGAAGGTGGAGCACGGCGCCAAGCTGATCCACATCGACCCCCGCTTCACCCGCACCAGCGCGATGTGCGACATCTACGCGCCCATCCGCGCCGGCAGCGACATCGCGTTCCTCGGCGGGCTGGTCAATTACATCGTAAACGACAAGCGCTGGAACAGCGAACCGTTCTTCCGCGAGTATCTGCTCAACTACACTAACGCCGCCACCATCGTCCGGGAGGACTTCAGGGACACCGAGGAACTCGACGGCGTGTTCTCCGGGCTGATGGAATACAAGAACGACGCGGGATGGCAATACGACGGCTTTGTCGGGAGTTACAAGAACGACTCCTGGCAGTACGATCGGCACCATCCGGGCCAGCGCGAGCCGCGCGGCGGCGAAGAGAATGCGGCCCCCGGAGGGAAAAAGCCACAGCGGCAGCCCGCCCCGGGCGAGCCGCTCGAGTCGGTGATCCGTTCTCTTCGGCAGCCTTCTCCTTTACGGGACGAGACGCTCCGTCATCCTCGCTGCGTCTTCCAGCTGGTGAAGCGCCACTTCAGCCGATACACGCCCGAAATGGTGGAACAGGTCACCGGCTGCCCCAAGGCCACCTTCCTCGAGGTGGCCGAGGCCATCCTGGAGAACTCGGGGCGTGACCGGACCACCGGATGGGCCTACGCCGTGGGCTGGACCCAGCACACCTACGGCCCGCAGATGATCGGCTGCTGCGCCCTGGTCCAGCTCCTGCTCGGCAACGTCGGCCGGCCGGGCGGCGGGGTGATGGCGCTGCGCGGGCATGCGTCGATCCAGGGCTCGACCGACATTCCGACGCTCTATCACAGTATTCACGGCTACATGGCGGCGCCCTCGGCGCTCAAGGACCACGTTACACTGCGGGAGTATCTGGCCACCGAGGGCATGGCCACGGGCGCCTGGGGCGGCATGAACAAGTATCTCGTCTCCTACCTCAAGTCGATGTACGGCAATGCGGCGACCCCGGCCAACGACTTCGGCTACGACTGGCACCCGAAGATCTCGGGCGACCACTCCCACATGCCGATGTTCGTGGCGATGGCCGAAGGGCGGGTGAAGGGGATGCTCTGCATCGGACAGAACCCGGCCACCTCCCTCAACGCTACCCTCGAGCGGAAGGGGATGCGGAGCCTGGAATGGCTGGTGGTGAAGGACAACTTCCTCACCGAGTCGGCCACCTTCTGGCACCGGGCTCCCGAGGTCGAGAGCGGCGAGGTCAAGCCGGAGGAGATCGCGACCGAGGTCTTCTTCTTCCCCTCCGCGCAAGTCGCCGAGACCGATGGGAGCTTCACCAACACCCAGCGGATGCTGCAATGGCACTTCAAGGCGACGGACCCGCCCGGCCACTGCCGCGACGATCTCTGGTTCACTCACCAGCTCGCGCTGCGGCTCAAGCAGCTCTACGCCGACAGCCCGCTGCCCCGCGATCAGGGATTCAAGAACCTGGTCTGGGAGTTCGAGCCCACCACGCCCCAGAGCATTCGGGGCGAGCCGGACGCGAGCAAGGTGCTGCTGGAGATCAATGGCTATCACACAGGATTTCCCGACCAGCATCTGGCCGGATCCGACGAGCTGAAGGACGATGGCACCACCACCTGCGCGTCGTGGATCTACTGCGGCGTGTTCCCCGCGCCCGACCGCAACCTCGCGGCGCTCCGGATCCCCAACCCGCCGGAAGTGCAGGGGGCGCACCTCACCTGGGGCTGGACCTGGCCGGCGAATCGCCGGGTGCTCTACAACCGCGCCTCCGCCGACCCGGCCGGCCGGCCCTGGAGCGAGCGGAAGAAGTGGATCTGGTGGGACGAGGCCCAGAAGAAGTGGACCGGACACGACATTCCGGATTTCCCGCTCACCAAGCGTCCTGACGCGCCGGCGAACCCGACTGCCATCGGTCTCGACGCCCTCTCCGGCCGGAGCCCGTTCATTCTCAAGCCCGACGGCGTTGGCTGGCTCTTCAATCCGGCCGGACTTCTCGACGGCCCGCTCCCGACCCACTACGAGCCCGCCGAGTCGCCGGTGCAGAACGCGCTCTACCGGCAGCAGTCGAGTCCCGTGCTCAAGCTCTGGAAGCACGAGGGGAACCCGCTCGCGGCCGTGGGCGACCCGCGTTTTCCCTACGTCATCACCACCTACCGGCTCACCGAGCACTATCTCGCCGGGGCCATGAGCCGGTGGAACCCGTGGCTCACCGAGCTGATGCCGGAGCTCTTCATCGAGCTCTCGCCCGAGCTCGCGAAAGAGAAGGGGATCAGGAACACCGATTGGGTACGGGTGCGGACGCCGCGCGCCGAGATCCGGGCCAAGGCGCTGGTGACGCGCCGGGTGCGGCCGCTCCGGCTGGGGAACCGGGTGATCCACCAGGTCGGCATGCCGTGGCATTGGGGCTGGGAGGGAGTCGTGACCGGCGACGTGGTGAACACGCTCACTGCGCTGGTCGGCGACCCCAACGTGAGCATCCACGAGGGCAAGGCGTTCGTCTGCAACGTGGAGAAGGCGTAATGGCTGAAGCGATGGGGTTCTACACCGACACCACGGTGTGCATCGGGTGCAAGGCCTGCGAGGTCGCCTGCAAGGAGTGGAACCAGCTCCCCTCGACCGGCGGCGGCCGCCACGAGATGAGCGGCGACAGCTACGACAACACCCGGCGGCTGGATGGGGAGCACTGGCGACACGTCAAGTTCGTCGAGCAGTTCAGCGAGGATCGGAGCGAGGGACGCTGGCTCATGATGAGCGACGTCTGTAAGCACTGCGTCCGCGCCCCCTGTCTCGAGGTCTGCCCCACCGGCGCCATCATCCGCACCGAGTTCGACACCGTGGTCATCCAGTCGGACGTGTGCAACGGCTGCCGGCTCTGCATCGCCGCCTGTCCCTTCGGTGTGATCGACATCAATCCCGCCTCGGACACCGCCCAGAAGTGCACGCTCTGTTACGACCGGCTCCAGGCGGGAATGGAGCCGGCCTGCGCCCAGGCCTGTCCGACCGATTCGATCCGGTTCGGCCCGATCCAGCAGCTCAAGCAGCAGGCGGAGGCGCGGGTGCAGCAGCTGCACCAACTGGGCGAGGGCCGCGCCCGCCTCTACGGCGCGGACGACAAGTTCCTCGGCGGGCTCAACTCCTTCTATCTCCTGGTGGACGAGCCGGAGGTGTACGGCCTTCCCAGCAATCCCAAGGTGCCCACCCGGAACCTGCTCCCGGCCTCATTCCTCACCAGCGCCGGGGCCGTGCTGCTCGCGCTGCTCGGCATCGTGGGACTACGGAAGCGGCGGATGGACGATCGCGCCGCCGGCCGGGAGGAACCGCATGTCTGACACCTTCTTCACCTCGTCGCCCCACTGGGGCGTGTGGATCATCCTCTATTTCTTCGTCGGCGGCATCGCCGGTGGCGCCTTCTTCCTCACCTCCTTGCTCCACCTGTTCGGCCGCGAGGCGGACCGGCCCCTCGTCCGGCTCGGCTACTACCTGGCCTTCGCGGGGGCGGTCCTGAGCGGACTCCTCCTCACCATCGATCTCCCCCGGCCGGAGCGCTTCTGGCACATGCTGATCCAGTCCAACACCGGCCGGCCGATGTTCAAGGCATGGGTGCCGATGTCGGTGGGTGTATGGGGACTGCTGCTCTTCGGGCTGTTCGCCTTTCTCGCCGCGCTCGGGGCGCTGGGCGAGGATCGGCCCGACGTGAGGCTGCTCCGGTCGGCTCCCGCTCGCGCGCTCCGCCGCCCGGTACCCTCGGCGGTGATCGCGGTGCTGGGGAGCTGCTTCGGGCTCTTCCTCGCCGGCTACACCGGGGTCCTGCTCGCCGTCACCAACCGCCCCATCTGGGCCGACTCCACCCTCCTCGGCGTGCTGTTCCTGGTCTCGGGTGCGTCGACCGGCGCGTCCGCGCTCATCCTGCTCGGGGTCTGGCGGCGGTCGGCTCACCAGGCATCGCTGGACTGGCTGGCCGGGTTCGACCGTGGGGCGCTGATGCTGGAGCTGCTGGTGCTGGTCCTGTTTCTCGCATCTCTGG
>JBJMOX010000421.1:0-6153 GCA_045803515.1 Gemmatimonadales bacterium | reverse complement strand
TATTCGTTGGCGCCGAGGGAGAGGAGCAACCGGGAGATCGGCCAGTTGATCACGTTGACCCCGGCGCGGTAGCGCGAGCCGATCACCAGATCCGCGGTCTCGATCGCCTGGAGGAACTCGGGCAGGAATTGCGGGTCGTGGCTGAAATCGGCATCCATCTCGAAGATGAAGTCATAGCCGCACTCCAGCGCCCAGCGGAACCCCGCGAGATATGCCTTGCCCAGGCCGGCCTTCCCCGGCCGGTGGAGCACATGGATCCGCCGGTTCTGCGCTGCCATCTCGTCGGCCAGCTGCCCGGTGCCATCGGGCGAATTGTCGTCCACCACCAGGACCTCGATACGCGAGTCCTGCTGCAGGATGAGCGGCACGATGAGCGGCAGGTTGACCCGCTCGTTGTAGGTGGGCACCACCACCAGGGCACGCTCAGACACGAGCGGCCTTGCGGCGGCTCCACACCGGATGGAGCAGCAGTCCAAGAACGAGGAGCAGCGCGAGCGTCGTCACGAGCTTTCCGCGGGCATAGGCGGCGGAGGCGAAATGGAGACGCACCTCGCGGGCACCGGGCGGGAGCGCTACCGTCAGCAGAGTGTAGTCTCCCCGAAGCACCGGCGCGGGCTTGCCGTCCACCTCCGCATGCCAGTCAGGATACCAGTTCTCCGACACGAGAAGGTAGGTCGGCCTCGAGTCGCGCCCGGACAGCGTGATCCGCATGCGTCCCGGCGCCCACTCGGCGAGCGAGGGCTCGGTCTGAGCCGGCGCGGGCATCTGACCACCTTGGAGGGCGGCGGGCGTGACCCCGGCCGTGTCCGGGTAGAGAACGACGGCCCCTCTGGGGAACCGCGGGTCGATGACAGTCGGGGCCACCTGGTCCTCCGGCAGCTTGACCGCGCCGGGGACCACACGGACGTATGCCGGCGTGGTATCGCGCTCCAGGAGGATGCCACGCGACCCCGGGGTGGTCGGCACCGGGCCCAGCACCTGGTGGAATCCCGGAACCGTCTGCGCCTCAGGCAGCAGGACGAAGCGGACAGCCAGCAGGTCGTGGAGGCTGGGGCTCCCGGCGAACCGCCACTGCCCCTTCCCGCCGAGCAGCTCGTCGTAGAAGCGGATCTCGTTGCCGTGGTAACCCAGCATAGTGAGAACGTTGTGCGCCATCAGGTACGAGCCCTGGTAGACCCCGGCGTCGAGCACCCGGAACGGTCCCGGCTCGCGGCGGAGGCGGCTGGTGATCTCGTCGTCGTGAAACAGCTGCGCGGCAGGCTCCCGGAACTGGAAGAACAGCCGGTCGATGCTCCAGAGATCGCCGGTCAGGATCAGCGCGAGCGCCGCGGCGGCGAGCGGCCCCGAAAGCCGCCCGACCTGAATGGCCCAGAACACCGCCCCGCCCAGGGCCACGACCAGCAGCAGGCGGAGGGCTCCACGCTGGAGCGCGTCGGCATTCGCGGCGACGCGGCCGGCCTGCTCCGCGGACGCGAGCGCCGTGGCGAACGACTGGAGGATACCCACGGCGCCGAGCAGCGCCACCGCGCCGATCACACCCAGCGGCAGGACGAGCGCGCGGAGCGGGAGGTCGCGCCGAAGGAGCCGGTCGGCGCCCAGGCCCGCAAACACGGCCGCCGGCAGCGCCACCAGAAAGAATGCCATGCCCGGGGCCCGGACCTTTTTCATCATCGGCATGACTTCATACCACAGCCGGTAGAATGGTGTGTGTCCGCCGAACGCGATCAGCAGGAACAGGAGAGCGATGACCCCGAATGCACGGGTGAGCCGGCCGCGGGTGCGGTCGCCGATGCCCAGCACGGCCAGGACGACCACCAGCGCGCCGAGGTACTCGGTGTGGAGCTTGAAGAAGTTGCGGCCCCAATAGCTCTCGAGCACTCCGTTGAACTGTGGCAGGACGGTGGTGACGATCTCCTCGGGCGGCATGGAGAACGCGGTCGCGTACTCCCACCCCGTGCTCGGGCCCCCGGCGCCCCGGGGCGAGTACGGGATATATGCCAGAAACGGAAGCACCTGAATGGCGGCAACCGCCAGTCCCAGGACAACCGCGCCGAGAGCAAGCCCGAGCTCTCTGGGCCAGAATATCCCGGCTGGCCGTTCCGGATCGAAGAAGACCAGGTACGCGGTCCAGAGCGCCAGCCCAACCAGCATGTAGTACGTCATCTGAAAGTGGGGTGCCAGCATGCAGAGCCCCACCACGAGCGCGAGCATCCCGTACCCTGCGAGCCGCCGGTCGCGGACGGCGCGGAGCAGCGCCAGGAACGCGAGCGGCGTGAGGGCCGAGACGAACAGCTTCCCGTCGTGGCCGGGCTTGACCAGCGAGGCCACGATTCCACTGAGCTCGTATGCCAGCCCGCCGACCAGCGCCCCCGTCCAGCTGAGCCTCAGGGCCCGTAGCAGCGCGTACATTGTCGCCCCTGCCAGCACCAGATGCGCGAAGAACTCCAGATTGATCGCCGTATCCACCGGCAGGACCCAGCGAAGCCAGGCCGACGGGTAGAAGATGTCCCCGTGCAGCGCCGCGATGTACGGCAGCCCGCCGAACAGATACGGATTCCACTCGGGAATGTGTCCGGTGGCCCGGAAGAACTCCGCCCCGAAGAGGCGGAAGCCGTAGCCTGCCACATACTGGTCGTCGCCCAGGAGGAAGCCGCCGGAGAGCATCGGCCAGCAGAGCGTGGCGGCTGCGAGCAGGAACACCAGCCCCGCCACGACGGCGGGCCGACGGGGCTGGAACGAAGCGAATATGCCGGACTCAGGGTGCGACACGCACTCTCTCCCGGGAAAAGGCGAGGAACGGGACCGCGGCACCGAGCTCCGTGATCGTGAGCAGCAGCCGCGACGCGAGGGCCAGCGCGGTGGCGGCGCCGATGCCGAGCGGCTGCTGCAGCATCAGGATGAATAACCCCTCGCGGACCCCGATGCCGCCCGGCGCAAAGAGCGCCAGAAAGCCGGCGAGGTAGGAGGCCGCGAAGACCGCGATAGCCGGAAGCCACGCCAGCCGCACGCCGGGCAGCAGCCCACGCGCGAGAAGCCAGAGGGCGGTTCCGTAGCCCACCCAGGCGATCAGGTTGGCGAAGATGCCGAAGACGATGCCCCGCGCCGACGGCGCACGCTCCGCCACGCTCCCCGGCGCCGCGAATCCGAGCAGCCGCCGGAGCAGCGGCGGCCAGAGCAGCAGTCCGACTCCGGTCAGCGCGCCCGCCACCATCAGCGCGAGCGCCGCGCGGGCGCCCGGGTGCGCCGCCTCGAGCGCACCGGCACCCGTCAGCCCTGCCAACGCCGCGCCCGTGCCGATGGCCAGTACCTGGAGCACCACGGCCGACCCCGTGGCGGCCCACGGGGCGACGCCCGCGCGCTGGGACATGAGTGCCATCCCCGCGATCGCCCAGACCTTGCCGGGCAGATACTTCCCCAGGCTGGACACGGTCCAGATGCGGGCCGCCTCCCAACCGCCCAATCGCTGGCCCCAGGCAGCGAGCATGACGCGCCAGGCCACGATCAGCAGGGCGTACATCAGCCAGACCACCACGGCACTCAGCAGCAGCCATCCGGGCCGGACGCTCCAATCCAATGGCTGGGAACGAAGCTCCTCCCAGTTCCGCACCAGGGAGCGCGCCGCAAACACCACGATTGCAAGCCCCGCGAGCCACTGGATGGCGCGAAACCACCGGCTACCCACCTACTGCCTCGTGGTACCATCGCTCACAGATCTCCGCGACGTGGTCCGGCGCCAGGCGGGCACGCCATGATTCGCCCACCACGCGTGCCAGCTCCAGCCGATCGGGATCGTGCAACAGGTCGAGCGCGGCGTCGCTCATCGCCTCCGGCGAGGGGAGCGTCAGGCGGCCGGCACCGGATTCGGGCACGATATCGAGGACTCCACCACCGTCCCAGCACCCCACCACGGGAACCCCGACCATGAGCGCCTCCGCGGCGGCGAGTCCGAATCCCTCGCCCTGGGCGGGAAAGATCATGATGTCCGCGTGCTCCAGATGCCGCACCACCTGCTCCGGAGGGACCGCCCCGACGAAGTGCACGAACGGCGTGATGCCGAGGCGCTCGACCTGCCGCTCCAACGCGCCTCGCTCGGGGCCGTCGCCGACGATCGTGAGCGGGAGATCATGCCCGCAGGATGCCAGCACCGCCACCGTCTCGATGGCCAGGCCGACTCGCTTCTGCGCCGAAAGCCGGGCGACGACCACGGCGCCGCCACCACCGGTAGTCCAGGGGAAGGACCGGGCATCCACCGGCATCGGCTGCACGTGGGCCGGCTCCACATACCGGCCCACGCCCGCCTGAACCCAGCCGGCGAGCTCCCGGGAGACGGCCGTGACCACCCGGGCACGCTGGAAGACCGGCCGGGCGAGGGATCGCGCCACTCGAGAGCGGCGGAGCAGCGCCGCGTCCGTGCCGTGCACCGTGAGCACCATCGGCGCCTCGCGGGGCACCGCGAGTCCCGCCGGGACCCACCAGTGTGCGTGCACCACCTCCGCGCCGGCGTCGAGCTCCTCGCGGGCGGCCCGCTTGAGGGCCCGCCAGAGCCCGGCCAGCGCCCGCCAGCCGCCGGGCCGGCGGAGCGCCGCCTGCATCGTCCCGCGATAGGCGATCGTCTCCGCGGCGGCTCCAGCGTAGCGGACGCGGCGCACCGGCACGCCGTCGATCACGCTCTCGCCGCCTTCGCCCTGGTCGCTGGGGGCCACCACCCGCACGTCGACGCCGCGGCGAGCCAGCGCCGCCGCCAGCGTGGCGAGAAACGCGCCCGAGTGATCCCCCGGCCACCGGGGATAGTTGTGGGTCAGAAAGACGACCCGCACCGGTCAGTCCCGCAGGTCGAGCTTGTCCAGTCGAGCGAGCGCACGGGCATGCGCCCGTGTCTCCTCCTGCAGGCCGGCGATCATCTCACCCAGCAACCCGAAGCCGAAGAGCACGATACCGCTGATGACCATGATCTCGACCAAGTTGAGCAGCGGCCGGAGCCCGATGCCGTAGCCGAATCGGAGCACCAGAGCCAGGATCCCCGCGAGGAAGCCGATGAGAAACAGCGCTACGCCGCCGATGCCGAAGAAGAGCATCGGCTTCCGGCCGAAGCGGAGCTGGAACCAGACACTGATGAGATCGAAGATCCCCACCGGGATCCGCTTCCAGGTGAATTTCGAGGTGCCCGCGCGACGCGGATAGAGCGGCACCGGCACCGACGTCAGCCGGTAGCCGTCGGCCGCGGCGATGACCACCAGGTAGCGGTGCCAGTCCGGGCGGAGCGGCATGCCCATCATGACCTCCCGCCGATACGCCTTGACCGAGTTGAGATCGGTGACGCGGACGCCGAAGAGCCAGCGGCAGAGACCGTTGTAGACCCCGGATACGAAGGCCTTCTCGTACTTTCCCTGCTTGGTCCCGGTCACGATATCCGCCTGGTTCTGGAGAATCGGCGCGACCAACCGGGGAATATCCTCAGGGAGATACTGCAGGTCGGCGGGATAGAACACGAACACGTCGCCGCGGGCCACGTCGCCGGCGGAGCGCAGCGCGTCGGCGATGCCCTGCTGCCGGCGGTGGGTCACGACGTTGAGGAAGGGGTACTCGCGCTGCAGCTCCCGGAGGAGCCGGGCGCTCTCGTCGCGGGAGCCGTCGTTGACGACCACGACCTCGAAGGTGAATCCCGCGGGCCCGAGGGCCGCGGCGCAGAGCCGGAGAAACTCGCCCAGATTGGCCGCCTCGTCCTTCGCCGGAACGAGGACGCTGACGTCCAGCGTCTCGGCGGCGGCCAGGGTCATACCCGCTTCCGCATGCGCGCCGGCAGAATGCCCAGCTGATCCCGGTACTTGGCCACGGTGCGGCGGGCGATCTGGATCCCCTGCTCCTGGAACAGGTGAACGATCTGCTGATCGGTCAGCGGCTTCGCGCTGTTCTCCTCACTCACCATCTTCTGCAGCTTGGCCCGGATCGAGCGGGCACTGGCGTCTTCTCCGGACGCGGTGGAGAGCGCGCTGGAAAAGAAGAACTTGAGCGGCAACACGCCGCGGGGCGTCTGGACGAACTTCTCGTTGGTGACCCGGCTGACGGTGGACTCGTGCATGTTGATCACCTCCGCCACCTCCCGGAGGGTGAGCGGCTTCTTGTACTGTATTGCGTTGTGTATGTATTGTGTGT
>JBJMOX010000420.1:0-7210 GCA_045803515.1 Gemmatimonadales bacterium | reverse complement strand
GCTCTTCCGATCTGCGCGAAATGAGGCCGCCGCCCCGGAGGTTCTGCCCGAACGCCGTCCGGTAGGTACCGGTGAGCGACCCGTTGGTGAGTCGCGGAGGTCGGAAGATGGTCCAGTCCAGGCCACTGGCCCGGAGGACATCCTCCATGAGCGCCAGGTCGGCGTACCGCTCGCGCATCACCGTCTTGGCGATGGGGGTGAGAAGGGTGCGCATCAGGAACCCCTCACCCGGGTCGTGACGGGGTGGATTCGGGCGGCTGGGCGACGGGACCGTCGAGATCGGCGCCGCGCTGACCACGAGGATGCGCCGGACCCTTGTTGCCTCCATGGCCCGGACGATCGCCCGAGTGCCCTGCTCCGCCACGCCGGCCCTGGTCATGGGCCTCGGCCCGAGCCCGGACAACACCGCGTCCGCGCTGGCGACGGCCGTCTCGAGCGCCGCCGGCTCCGGACCGGCGAGATCCGCGCGGATCACCCGTGTGCCGTTCAGGTTCTGAGGCAGACTCCCGGGATTTCGTACCACTGCGGTCACGTCGTGACCCGCGGCGAGCGCCTGCTCGAGGATCTGTCCTCCGATGCCACCCGTCGCCGCGAAAATCGTGAGCTTCATGTTCCGCTCCTCAAGTGTCCCGATCATGACAAGTGAGGCAGCGGATTTGTGACACTCGGGTCAGGTCGTGGGCGGGAGCCGCTGCAGCTTGTCGGGGTTGCCGACGGCGTGGATGGTGTGAATGCGCCCGTCGCGGATCTCGAAGATCAGGGCGGCCAGTGGGCGGCCACTCGCATATGCGATGAAGCCCGCCTGTCCATTGATCTCTGCGGGCCGGACGATGCTGGTGGCAGGAACGACCCGGCCCATGAGCCCGAGGGCGAAGCGGGCCACCGACCTCGACCCGTGCACCGGCTTGAGAGCGGCGCCCGGGACTTTGCCGCCGCCGTCCGCCCACAGCGTGATGTCCTCCGCGAGCACCGCCAGGAGACCGTCCATGTCGCCCGCGAACGTCGCCTCCGTGAAGCGCTGGACCAGGCGCCGGGCCTGATCCGGGTCGGCCTCGAAGCGGGCGCGGGGCGCGCCCACCCGCTGCTTCGCGCGCGCGAGGAGCTGGCGGCAGTTGGCCTCGGTCTTTTCGACGATGCGGGCGATGTCGGCGTACTCGAAATCGAACACCTCGTGCAGCAGAAACACCGCTCGCTCCACCGGGGACAGGCGCTCCAAAAGGACGAGGAATGCCATCGAGAGCGATTCCGCCAGCTCCAGACCGGCCGACGGATCAGGGGTATCCCCGGTCACCAGGGGCTCCGGGAGCCAGGTTCCCACATAGGCTTCCCGCCTGGTCCGCGCGGATTGCAGCTGGTTGATGGCGAGCCGCGTGACGATGGTCGCGAGGTACGCCCGCGGCGAGCGCACCTCGGCTTCGGGCGCCTCCTGCCAGCGGAGATAGGCGTCCTGGACCAGGTCTTCCGCGTCCATCACGCTCCCGAGCATCCGGTAGGCGATGGCGAAGAGGAACGGCCTCGCCGAGGCGAATGCTGCTGCGCGCGATTCCATGGGTGGCGAGCTTCCGGCTTCCACGGCAGATTTCTACCTCACCACCGGCGTGACGGATCGACGCACTCCATGGAGAGCTCCACCATGACCGCAAGCACCGCGAAGTCGTACCGGGCGATCAATCTGGCCGAGAAGCTCGGGCTGCTCACTGAACAATGGAGCCCGAGAGTCGTGGCGGAGCTCAACGACTACCAGTTCAAGGTCGTCCGCATCGAGGGCGATTTCATCTGGCACGATCATCCGGAAACCGACGAGGCATTCCTCGTGCTCGAGGGGGAGCTCCGGATCGATTTCCGGGATGGCGCCGTCCTGCTCCGGCCGGGCGAGTTGTTCGTCGTTCCCAAAGGCGTGGAGCACAAGCCGTTTGCGGCGCGGGAGGTCAAGCTGATGCTGATCGAGCCGCGCGGTGTCGTCAATACTGGTCATGCCGGAGGAGAGCGGACGGCGGAGAACGACGTTTGGATCTAGCCGCCGTGCTTGATGAACGTCCCATCCTGCAGCTCGGCCACCGCCCGCTGCAGCTCGTCCCGGGTGTTCATCACGATGGGACCGTACCACGCGACCGGCTCCTCGATCGGCTTGCCCGAGACCAGCAGGAATCGGATGCCCTCCTCGCCGGCCCGCACCACCACTTCATCCCCGCGGTCGAAGAGCACCAGCGAGTGATTGCCTGCCTCGTACCGGGCCGGCGCATCGGGATCCGCGGCTGACTCGGTCAGGACGCTCCGCGCATCCGAGGCGTCGCGGAAGGTGCCGGAGCCGGCGAATACGTAGGCGAACGCGTTGCGCGTAGTCTCGACCGCGAGCCGCTTCCGCTGGCCGGGCGGGACCGACACGTCGAGGTAGCTCGGGTCGGCGGCCACCCCTTCCACCGGACCGCTCTTCCCCCAGAATTCCCCGCAGATGACGCGTACTCGCGTGCCGTCATCGTCGGTGACTTCCGGAATGGCGCTCGCCGGAATGTCCTGGTAGCGCGGATCCGTCATCTTGAGCGACGAAGGCAGGTTGGCCCAGAGCTGAAAGCCGTGCATCCGGCCCTCTGCGTCGCCCCTGGGCATCTCCTGATGCAGGATGCCGCTGCCGGCCGTCATCCACTGCACGTCCCCGGCAGTCATCCTGCCCCGGTTGCCGAGGCTGTCACCGTGCTCCACCGAGCCGGCCAGCACGTAGGTGATCGTCTCGATCCCGCGATGTGGGTGCCAGGGGAATCCGGCGAGATAATCCTTGGGGTTCTCGTTCCGGAAATCATCCAGCAACAGGAACGGGTCGAACTCGCTGGTTTTGCCGAAACCGAATGCGCGCTGCAACTTTACACCGGCGCCTTCGATGGTGGGTGTTGTCTGAATGATCTCTTTGACTGGGCGGAGCGACATCGCGTTCCTCTATATTGGAAGCGTTCGGGCTGGGTGGCGAAACCGGGTCACGGCCACCGACCTATGCCAATCTTGAACAGGCAGGGATCCGATTTGTTCCTGCCGGCCAGGGATCCGACGACGGCTCGGATGGGTAAGGCCTGGGGAAAGGAGGGTCGGACCGAGATGCTGCCAATCGACCGCGTCGGGATCCTGTTGCTCCTGGCCCTGGCCTGCGGTCCCGGGAACAGCGCACCCGCAGCCGCGCCGTTCGAAGAGGGAGCGGGCACCCTCGTCCTCGAGGGCGGCACTCTGATCAACCCCGGCGCTCCGCCGATTCCGAACGCCACCGTGGTACTGCGGAACGGCCGCGTGCTGTGCGCGGGAGCGGAATGCGTGCCCCCCAAAGGCTCGCCTCGGCTGGACGTCCGGGGCAACTACGTGGGACCCGGCCTCATCGACGCCCACGTGCACTACTCGCAGACGGGCTGGGTAGACGGGAGACCCGACGCGATCGACCTGCGCTCGCGCTATCCCTATGACTCGGTGATCCGCGACCTCGCCTCCCACCCCGAGCGGTTCCACCGCTCCGATCTCTGCAGCGGCGTCACCAGCGCGTTCGATGTGGGCGGGTACCCCTGGACCTATGCGGTGGCTCGTGCGAGTCGTGCCGCGAGCGATGCGCCCCGGGTGGTCGCGGCCGGGCCCCTCCTTGCCACCATCCAGGTCGACTCGCAGATGCGGGGCCAGTTCGACTACATGAGCGACAGCGCCATGGTCCGGGCCGCCGTTCGCCAGCACCAAAGGCAAGGCGCCGAGGCGCTCAAGGTGTGGTACATCCAGGTGCCCGATTCGGTCCACCCGCATGCCAAGGCGATGCTCATGCTGGCGGCGGCGGAGGCCAGGAAGGCGGGGCTCCGGCTCATCGTCCACGCCACGGAGCTGCCCTCGGCGAAGGACGGGCTCGATGCCGGGGCGGCGGTTCTGGTGCACGACGTGTTCACCGGGACCGTCGACGACGAGCTCCTGGGCGCCGCGAAGCGAAACCACACGATCGTGATCCCGACACTCACGGTGCTCGAGGGATATGCGGACGTCTTCGCAGGTCGATCGCCCGGGCTGCGATATCCCCTGGACTGCGTTGACCCTGGTACCCGGCAGAAGCTCGAGACGGTGCTTCCGGATTCGCTCCGGGCGAAGGGCGAAGCGTACTGGGGCGGACCGGAAGCCAAGCGCATGCGTGACAACAGCGCCGCGAATCTCCGGCGACTCTATGAGGCCGGGGTTCCCATCGCGATGGGAACGGACGCGGGAAATCCGGGCACGGCGCATGGCCCCAGCGTCTACCGGGAAATGGAAGCCATGCAGCAGGCGGGGATGCCGGCCGGGGCGGTGTTCGCGTCCGCAACGATCGTCGCGGCCCGAGCGATGGCGCTCGAGGCCGAGATCGGCTCGATCGTGCCCGGCAAGGTCGCGGACGTCGTGGTGTTCGAGGCGGATCCCACCGCCGATGCGCGCAACGTGCGCCGGGTTCGATTCGTGATACGCAACGGCAAGCTGTATCGGCAGCAGCAGTTGATGCCGTGATGATCCTGATTATGTCGCTCGCCCGACTGTAGCAGCTCTAGCGAGGAGGAGATATGACTACGCTGCGGCTTCATGGCATCGCTGGCGGTCTGGTGGTCGCGCTGATGTGCGGGGATTCGCTGGCTCATCCCGCTGTGGCGCAGGCGAATCTCTGCGCGCTTCTCACCGAGGCCGAGGCCGAGGCGATCGTCGGCAAGCCACTGGCCGCGCCGGAGCGGCAGGCGGGGGGAGATTGCTGGTATCCGGAGCGGGCAGGTGCCGGCGGCGGCGGCGAGATCATGCTGCACATCTATCCTTACCGGTTCGACTCGAAGGAGAATTTCCACGCCTTCCTGGTCACGGAAGTGAAGGCGGCGGACGAGAACATGAAAGAGGCGGTGACAGCAGCGGGAGGCACCTTCAAGGAGACGGTGGTCGAGCCGGTGCCCGAGCTGAAGGACCCGGCGTACTACGCCGATCCCACGCTGTTCGTACTCAAAGGCGGGAAGGTCCTGGGGATCGTCGCCCCACGTCCTCAGGCCGTCGCGGTGGCTGGCAAGGCGGTGCCGCGCCTGGAGTAGCGGGTGGACCGCGACTCGCTCAGAGCTCGCCGGTAATGCATCTCCTCGCCAGTGACTTGTACTGCCGCTCGGTGAAGGCAATGGGATTCCCTCCCGCCGAGGGGTCCTTGACGGCCATCGCTGCAACCTCATCGAGGCGCTTCGTATCGATGCCGATTGCGGCCAGCGTGTGGGGGATCCCGATCTCCTTGCGGAGCGCTAGGATCCACTTGAGGAATCCGTTGAGCCCGCCCTTGATGCCGAGGTAGGCGGCCGCACGCTCGATCTCCTTCTCGATCTTCCGCCGGTTCGCCTTCACCACATACGGCATGATGATGCCGTTCAGCGTGCCGTGATGCGCGTCGTATAGCCCGCCGAACGGGTGCGAGAGCGCGTGGATGGCGCCCAGCCCGCGCTGGAAAGCGGTGGCACCCATGGTGGAGGCCATCAGCATGTGCCCGCGCGCATCGAGATCGGTCCCCTTCTTCACGGCCCGCGCGAGGTTCTCCTTGATCAGCCGCATGCCTTCGAGGGCCACCCCGGCCGCCAGAGGGTGATAGAAAGGCGCGCAGTAGGCCTCGACCACGTGGGCCAGCGCATCCATCCCTGTGGCCGCCGTCAGCTTCGCCGGCAGGCCGACGGTCAGCTCCGGGTCGAGGATCGCCGCCTTGGGCATGATCGCCGGATGGAAGATGATCTTCTTTTCGTGGGTAACCGGATGGGTGACGACGCCGGCGCGACCCACTTCCGAGCCGGTGCCCGCCGTGGTGGGCACGGCGATGATCGGGGAGATCTTGGAGGCGTCCGCCCTGGTCCACCAGTCGTCGACGTCCTCCAGGTCGAACAGCGATAGATCCTGCCCGTGCATCAGCGCGACCAGCTTGCCGACGTCGAGCCCCGAGCCGCCGCCGAAGGCCACCACGCCATCGTGATTGCCGGCCCGGTAGGCCCTCACCCCCGCGACGACGTTGGCCTCGACCGGATTGGCTCGCACCTCGGAGAAGACCGCGATGCCGAGACCGGCCCGCCGCACGTCCTCGACGATCGCGGTGACCATTGGCATCGCCGCGAGACCCGGATCGGTGACGAAGAGCGGCCGGGTGATGCCGGCTGTCCTGCAGTGCTCCGCGAGCTCCCTGATGCGGCCGGGGCCGAACTTGATGGCGGTCGGGTAATTGAGGTTCCGGCTCGGAAGCGTCATGTCCTGGTTCTCAGGTGATAGCTCTTGGGTCTGGTCAGCGCTTCGTATCCAACCCTCGAGAGCGTCGCCCCCCGGCCGGTGTGCTTGACGCCGGTCCAGGTGAGCGCCGGATCGAGATAGTCGCAGCGGTTCATGAACACCGTGCCGGTCGCGATCTCGCGGCCGATGGTCTGGGCAGCGTCGACGTCTTTGGTCCAGATCGCGGCCGTGAGTCCATAGGGCGAATCGTTCATCAGCTCGATCGCCTCGCGGTCGCCGGACACCTTCATGATGCCGATCACGGGGCCGAAGCTCTCCTCCATCATCACCCTCATCCGATGGGTGACGCCGGTAAGCACCTGCGGCGCCATGTAGGGGGTGCCCGGCTTGTCCATCGGGAAGGTCCGGGGATCGACGTGGGCCTTGGCCCCGGCCCGCACGGCCGACGCGATCTGCTTCCGGACGAACGCCGCCGCATCAGGGCGCACCATGGGGCCGAGCGTCGTGGCCGGGTCGAGCGGCGAGCCCAGCACGTACTTTCTGGTGAGATCGACGAAGCCATCGAGGAAATCGCCCCACACCTGCTTATGGACGTAGATCCGCTCGATGGCGCAGCAGCTTTGCCCGGAATTGAAGAAGGCGCCGTCGACCAGGTTCTCGATGGCGTGGGCCATGTTGGCGTCGGGCCGCACATAGGCCGGGTCCTTGCCGCCGAGCTCGAGCCCCACATTGATGAAGCGCCCGGCCGCCGCCTCCTCCATGGCCTTCCCGCCCGCGACCGATCCGGTAAAGCACACCATGTTCGCCTGACCGGCCCCGATGATCTCGGCGGTCTGCGGGTGGCTGAGCACGAGATGCTGGAACACGCCCTGCGGCAGTCTGGCCCGGTCGAATGCCTCCTGGAACCGCTCCGCCACCAGCAGGGTCGAGGCCGCGTGCTTCAGCACCACGGTGTTCCCCGCCACCAGCGCCGGGATGATCGAGTTGACGGCGGTGAGATAGG
>JBJMOX010000419.1:0-12421 GCA_045803515.1 Gemmatimonadales bacterium | reverse complement strand
GCTGAGCTCGTACGCTCCCGGGGTCCATGCAGGCAGCGAGAGCAGCACCAGACCAGGTCCGGCCACGTCGAAATTCATCGTCACCGCGATGCTTCGATGCTGCGCCGCGGCCGAGTCGTAGGCGATCTCGTAGCGGAGATTGGTCAGGGGGGCGGAGCGCGGGGCGGCGACGGAGGCGGCCTGCCCCCACGCCCGGGCCGCCGCACTCAGCAGCAGAAAAGCGAGCGCCGCGCCACGACCAAGGGAGCGAGTGAGCATCGTCTACAATCCTGTCTGAGGGGTGGGTCTGGGCACCGGGCATCTGTCTATGACTGGCAATGTGATCCAATGGTTTCACCCCAGCACCGCGTCGAACTCCCCCTCCCACCGGGCCATGACCACCGAGGCCAGGCAGTTGCCCAGCAGGTTGATCGAGGTCCGGGCCATGTCCATCAGCGCGTCCACGGCCAGGATCACGGCCACGCCCTCCAGCGGGAGCCCGAAGGTCGAGAGCGTCCCCGAGAGGATGACCAGCGAGGCCCGGGGGACTGCCGCCACGCCTTTGCTGGTGAGCATCAGCGTCAGCATCATCCAGATCTGCTTGTCGACGGTCATGGCGACGCCGGCGGCCTGCGCCACAAACACCGAGGCGACCGCGAGGTACAGGGTGGAGCCGTCGAGATTGAACGAGTAGCCGGTGGGCAGCACGAACGCGACGATCCGCCGCGGCACTCCCAGCTTCTCCAGGTTCTCCATGGCGAGCGGGAGAGCGGCTTCCGACGACGCGGTGGAGAAGGCGATGAGCCACGGCTCCCGCACCCAGTGCCAGAACCGGCGAAGCGGCACCCGTGCCAGGAGGGCTACCGGTAGCAGCGCGAAGAGCACGAAGGCGGCCAGAGCTCCGTAGAGCGTCAGCACCAGCTTCCCCAGATTCACCAGCACGCCCAGTCCGCTGTGCCCGATGGTCACCGCGATCGCGGCGCCGATTCCGATCGGCGCGAACTTCATCACGATCTCGGTGAAGCGGAACATCACGTCGGCCAGGCCCTCGCAGAGGCCCAGCACCGCCTCCTTGGACCGGCCGGTCACCCGGGTGAGCGCCACCGCGAAGAGGATGGCGAAGAAGACGACCTGGAGGACCTCGTTCTTGGCGGCGGCGTCGAAGAAGCTGGCCGGGACGGTGTGCTCCAGCACGCCCGCCAGGGTCGTGTGGGCGCTGGCGAACTCCTTCCCCTGCTCGGCCGACGCGGCGAGCACGACGCCGACCCCGGGTTTCACCAGGTTGACGGCGATGAGCCCCACCGCCAGGGCGATGGTCGTCACGACCTCGAAGTAGAGCAACGACTTGATGGCGAGCCGCCCGACCCGACGGAGGTCGTCCCCGTGCCCCGCGATGCCCATGACCAGGCTCGCGAAGATGAGCGGCACCACGATGGACTTGATCATCCGGAGGAAGATGGTCGACAGCGGCTGGACCATCGCGGCGACGTCGGTGTCGAGCCAGACCCGGTTATCCAGGTAGCCGACCGCCACGCCCACCACCATGGCGATCACGATCCACCCGGTGAGGGAGATTCGCCGGAGCGCCCCCGGCATCAGCGGCCCACCAGCTCCCCGGCCTTGGCCTCGATCCCCGACAGCAGCGATTGGTAGGAGGCCGCGAACTTGGCCACCCCCTCCACCTCCAGCTCCCGGGTCACGCCGGCGAGATCGATGCCGGCCTCGCCCAGCGCCTTGATCTGGGCCGGAGCGGCGGCGAGCCCTTCCCGGATCCGCACCGCCGGCCGTCCGTGATCGCGGTAGGCGGTGAAGGTCTCCGGCGGCAGGGTGTTGACCGTGCGCGGCGCCACCAGCGCCTCGACGTAGTACACGTCGTTGTAGCGGGGGTCCTTGGCGCTGGTGGAGGCCCACAGCGGGCGCTGGGGACGGGCACCCGCCTTGGACAGGCGATCCCAGCGGGGCGTTCCCAGTGACCATTCGAACAGCCGGTATGCCGTGCAGGCGTTGGCAATGGCAATCTTGCCCCGAAGTCCGGCGGGGTCTCCGTGGCCGTCGAGCAACGGGTCGATCTTGCTGTCCACCCGGCTTACGAAGAAGCTCGCCACCGAGCTGATCGGCCGGAGCGGGAGTCCGGCTTCCAGCCGGCGATCGAGTCCCTCCAGAAAGGCCTCGATCACCTCGGCGTAGCGCTCGACCGAGAAGAGCAGGGTCACGTTCACGCTGATGCCAGCCGCGATGCAGTGGGTGATGGCGGGCAGCCCCGCCGCCGTGCCCGGGATCTTGATCATCGCGTTCGGCCGGTCGAGCGAGCGCCACAGCCGCTCCGCCTCGTGGATGCTCGCGGCCGTGTCGTTGGCCAGCGTGGGGGCGACCTCGAGCGAGACCAGACCGTCGCTGCCGGCGGTGCTCTCGTGCACCGGACGGAAGACGTCGCAGGCCGCCTGGACGTCCGCCACTGCGAGCGTCTCGAAGATCTCCTGCGCGCTCCGGCCCCGGTCGGCCAGTCGCCGGATATCGGCATCGTAGAGCCGGCTGCCGGCGACGGCCTTCTCGAAGATGCTGGGATTGGAGGTCATCCCCCGGAGGCCGTCTTCGGCGATCAGCCGGGCGAGCTCGCCGGAGGTGACCAGATCGCGGGTGATGTAGTCGTACCAGGGACTCTGGCCCAGCTCGCCGAGCCGCACCAGCGGATTCGGAGTCACGCGGACCTCTCTGCCAGAAGCTGGCGCGCCATCGCCGCGGCGCGCTCGGGAGTGAACTTGAATTCCTGGAACAGGCGGTCTGCCGGAGCCGAGGCGCCGAAACCCTCCATCGCGAGGATGCCGCCCTGGTCGGTGGTCCAGCGCCCCCAGCCGAACGCGGAGGCGGCCTCGATGGCCAGGCGGCTCCGCACGGCCGGGGGGAGCACCTCGTCGCGGTACGATTGCGGCTGGGCCGCGAACAGCTCCCAGGAGGGCATCGAGACCACCCGCACGCGAACCCGGTCGGCCTGGAGCAGGCGCGCCGCGGCCAGCGCCACGTGCACCTCCGAGCCGGTGGCGATCAGGATCGCCTGCGGCATCCCGCCCGATGAGTCCAGCAGCACGTAGGCACCCCGGCGCACGCCCTCGGCCGACCCCAGCGCGGTCCGGTCGAGCACGGCCAGCTTCTGCCGGCTCAACACCAGGATGGTCGGGCCGTCGGTCCGCTCCATCGCCACCCGCCAGCACTCGACCGTCTCGCCCGCGTCCGCGGGTCGGAGGAGCACGACGTTGGGAATCGCCCGCAGCATCGCGAGGTGCTCGACGGGCTGGTGGGTGGGGCCATCCTCACCCAAGCCGATCGAGTCGTGGGTCCCGATGTAGATGACCGGGAGCCGCATGATGGCGGACAGCCGGATCGCGGGCTTCATGTAGTCGGAGAAGACCAGGAAGGTGCTCCCGAACGGCCGCAGGCCGCCGTGCGCGGCGATCCCGTTGAGGCAGGCGGCCATCCCATGCTCTCGCACCCCCCAGTGGAAGGTGCGTCCGCTGGTCGCGGGGCCGAACACACCGCCCTCGGCGAGCGTGGTTCCGGTGCTCCCGCCCAGATCGGCGGAGCCGCCGACGAGATTGGGGACCGTGGCCGCGATGGCCTGGAGCGCCAGACCCGAGGCCTGGCGGGTCGCGAGCGGGCCTCGCTCCGGACCGATCGTCGGGAGCGCCTTTTCCCATCCTCCGGGCACGGCGCCGCCGAGCCAGCGCTCCAGCTCCTGGGCCAGCTCCGGATGGGCACCGGCGTATGCGGTGAACCGGGCGCGCCAATCCTCCTCCAGCTCCGCCCCGCGGGAGAGTGCGTGTCGCCAATGATTCAACGCATCGTCCGGCACGAAGAACGGAGGTTCCAGCGGCCAGCCCATCAGCGCCTTGGTGCGGCGGACCTCTTCCTGGCCCAGCGGCTCACCATGCGCCTTGGCGGTGTTCCGCTTGGTCGGCGCGGGGTCGGCGATGTAGGTGCGGAGCGCCACCAGGGTCGGCCTCCCGGTCTCGGCGCGGGCGGCCTCCAGTGCCGCCGCGATGGCGCCGAGGTCGTTCCCGTCCGCCACCCGGAGCACATGCCAGCCATAGGCCTCGAACCGGTCGCCGACATTCTCGGTGAACGTCAGGGCAGTGTCGCCGTCGATGGTGATGTGGTTGTCGTCCCAGACCAGCGTGAGCTTTCCCAGTTTGAGGTGCCCCGCCAATGACGCCACCTCACTCCCGACTCCTTCCATCAGATCGCCATCGCTCACGAACGCCCACACCCTGTGGTCGATGACGCTATGCCCCGGTCTGTTGAAATGCTCCGCCAGCAGTCGCTCGGCGATGGCCATCCCTACCGCGTTCCCCACGCCTTGGCCCAGCGGTCCGGTGGTGGTCTCCACTCCGGGCGTGTGCCCCCGCTCCGGATGACCCGGCGTTCTTGAACCCCACTGGCGAAACGCCTTGAGGTCGTCTATCGACAAGTCGTACCCGCTGAGATAGAGCAGGGAGTAGAGCAGCATCGAGGCATGCCCGCAGGAGAGCACGAAGCGATCGCGGTCGGGCCAGTCCGGCATCCGTGGGTGGTGCCGCAGGAACCGGCTCCAGAGCACGTAGGCGGCGGGCGCAAGGGCCATCGGGGTACCCGGATGCCCCGATTGCGCCTGCTCCACCGCATCCATCGAGAGCGCCCGGATGGCGTTGATGCTGCGCCATGCCAGCTCGTCGGATGGGGGTACGGAGGCGTGCGAGTCGATGGGACCATCGGGGCGGGTGACGCGGGTGCGAGTGCTCTCTGCCGTCAACCGATCTCCCTTCGAGGGCCGAACCCGGGTCGCGAGAAACCAGCGGAGGCGGGGCGAGGGGAAGATAACTGTCCGGGGAAGAGGGGGGCAGAGATCCCTGTACCTGGGCCGGGTCGGCCCATACCTTCTCGGTGACCGGGGAGGCCGAGCTCACATCCAGTGATCCGATCCGACGGCAGTTACGAGATCCACGAGGTGGCCGAGCTCACCGGCCTGGCGCCGGCGCGGCTGCGTGCCTGGGAACGCCGGTACGAGCTGGTGCGGCCACAGCGGATGCCCAATGGATATCGGGCCTACACGGCAGGGCAGGTGGCGCTGCTCCGCGCGTTCGCCCGGCTGATCGAGGCCGGAGAGCGGATCGGAGACCTGGTCGGCCGTCCCGAGAGCGAAGTGCTGGCCCAAGCCCAGGCCCGCGTCCCCGATGACTCGCCCCACGCGGCGCTGCTCGAGGCCGTCCGCGCCTTCGACCGCGAGCGGCTGGAAATCCTCGTCGCCCAGCAGCTCTCGCTTCGCGGGCTCGGTGAGTTCGCCCGCGAGGTGGTTCTGCCGCTCGCGCAGGAGCTGGGTGACCTCTGGGCTCTGGGGAAGATCCCCATTGCGGCTGAGCACCTGGCGAGCGAAGTCGTGCTCCACGCGCTCAAGGGCGGGCTCCGGATGGCCCGAGGCGGGGGGCCGCTCCTGGTGTGCGGTTGCCTTCCGGGGGAGCGACACGAGTGGGGATTGATGGCAACCCTCGCGATGCTCCAGGAAGCCGGCTGGCGGGTTCACTACCTGGGCCCCGACCTGCCCGTGAGCGAGCTGGCACAGGCCGCCTGGAAACTCTCGCCCGCCGTGGCCGCGCTGAGCAGCAGCGACGCCGAGCTGGTCCGGGCCAACCTTCCGGGGCTCTCGAGCTTCCCGGGCAAGCTGCCGCCGGATACGGTGGCCGCCATCGGAGGCAGGGGCGTGGAGCCCCACGCCAAGCTGCTGCGGCGACACGGATTCAGGCTCGGCGGCGAGGCCTTCACCAGGGTGGTACGCTGAAGCCGGCTGGCGGTCGGGGTTGACTCGAGCGGAAACGAGTGAAATCCTGCGTGGGGGGACATATGATGCACACCGTGGTGGATGAGGAAGAACCTTCCGGCCGATGGCAACGGAGCCGCCGGGCTGGCGGCGCCGGCCGCCTGGCGAAGATCCTGCTGCTGTTCCTCATCGTCCCTATTCTGCTTGGGGTAGGCGTCGCCCTGGTGGCGGGGCGACCGTTGGCCTTCGCGGTGGTCCACCGCATGACCACCCGGAAATTCCCCGAGGTCAGATGGATCGATGGCGCCGAGCTCAGCAGGTGGCGGGAGGACTCGGCTCGGCCTCAGCCCCTGATTCTCGATGCCCGGAGCGCGCCGGAATACGCGGTGAGCCACCTGCGTGATGCGATCTGGATCAACCCCGCGCGTCCCAGTCTGCATCCTCTCAGGGGGCTGCCCAAGGATGCGCCGGTCGTGGTCTATGGGTCGGTGGGATACCGGGGCGCCAGGGTTGCCTACTGGCTTTCGGCACAGGGATACAGCAACGTGCAGAACCTCTCCGGGGGCCTGTTCCAGTGGGCCAACCAGGGCCGGCCGCTGTTTCGCGACGGCCAACCTACCGCGGAGGTCCATCCTTACAGCCGTCGGTGGGGGCTTCTGCTGGAGTCTCCTCACCGGGCTGCGGCCCCGGAAGCCGAGCGCCGTTTCGCGGCGCCCTGAACCCGCCTCTCAGCTTATCGACGACGGGCCTGGAGGCTCGTCGTCCGCATCATCGTTCGAATCGCCGCTGCTGTTCCAGATATCCGCCGTGAGCTTCCAGGAGCCGTCGGCCTGCCGCTTGAGGCACATCACGTATTTCCCCGAGTCGGCCGGCTCCTCATCCGTCGGCGGGAGATGGTACCGTCCCACCAGGTAGCCAAGCTCGCCGTTCACCTCCACCTTGAGGGTGGTGATCTCGAGACCTTGGTCCGTGCCCTGGTGCCAGAAAGCCCCGATGGCCTCGCGGCCCTCGATGGGCTCGTGGGCGGGCGGAAGCAGGACGGCGTCCTCAGCGTAGAGTCGGGTCAGGGCGTCCGCGTCGCCCCGGTTCGAGGCCGCGACGTAGCGGGATACCGCCGCCTCGATCCCTTGGCGGTCGCTCCTCCCGGGCACCGGCCTCGCCGCGGCGCAGGCCGCCAGGCCGCTGAGGAGACCCAGCAGGAGGGCGGATCCGGGTCGAACTGTCATTTTGGCGTCAATCTTGCTAAGTTTCATGCGTTGTGCTTCACGCTGGCCTGCCTGGCAGGTCGTAAGTTCACCATTTTCCTGGATATTTGTGGCACGCAGATCACGTAATCGTCCCGCACTCTCCGCCCCAAGCTTTCGCCGCTCACCCGGCCGTTCCATGCAATCCCACCGCGATTGGCTCCTGTCCCTGCACGGTTCGGTATGCGCGTATTGCGGTACCGAGACACCGTCTGAGACGATCACACTCGACCATGTCCGGCCCCGTCGGGGTCAGACGGCTTACGACCGTCCGGACAATCTGGTCCTCGCCTGCAGGGAGTGCAATGCAGCCAAGGCGGATACGCCGCTGGTTGCCTTCCTGATGCAGAGGCGCGCGCGGGGGGTGTATCTCCTCCATTATGGAGAGCACCTGTCGGAACCCCTGAAGGAGCTGGCTCGGCAAGCGTCCGAGCGGCCGATCCTGCCCAAGGAAGCCTGAGCGCTCGACGCGCTTCCGGCGACGGAGAAAAGGGGCGGCCTCGGAATGGGCCGCCCCTTTTGGCGTTCGGGTCGGCGAGCGACTCAGCCCTGACCCTCGCCTGCCGCCGCGACTGTCGGAAGCGGCACCTTCTTCCGCCCCGACTCGAGTGCCTCGCGGATGATGCGCGATTGCTCCGCGGAATGCGCGGCCGGATATCCTTCTGCGGGACTCGCGCGCTCCGGCCGGCCCGCGTAGCCGACTTCGACGGGCGGGGGCGCGAGCTCGCGGAGCTTCGAGGCGACATAGCTCCAGGCGCCCATGTTTCTCGGCTCCTCCTGCACCCAGACCAGCTCCTCCATCGCCGGATAGCGCGCCAGGACCTCGCGGCACTCCTGCCAGGGGAAGGAGTAGAGCTGTTCCAGCCGGACGATGGCCGGCCGGTCCGACTGCAGCTTCTCCGCCTCCGCCAGGAGATCGTAATAGATCTTCCCGGTGCAGAGCACCACCCGGGAAACCTCAGCCGAGCGGCCGTTGGAGCTCGGGTCGTCCAGCACCGGGTGCCACCGTCCCTGCGCGAGCTCCTCCAGCCGAGAGGACGCGAGCGGCAGCCGCAACAGGCTCTTCGGCGTCATCACCACCAGCGGCCGCTGGCGGGTGCGGCGCGCCTGCCGCCGCAGCAGGTGGAAGTACTGGGCCGGCGTGGTGGGATTCGCCACCCGGATATTTCCCTCGGCCGCGAGCTGCAGAAAGCGCTCCAGCCGGGCGCTCGAGTGCTCCGGGCCCTGTCCTTCGTAGCCATGGGGAAGGAGCAGGGTGAGCCGGGTGGTCAGGCCCCACTTGGAGAGTCCGGCCGAGAGGAACTGGTCGACGATCACCTGCGCGGCGTTGATGAAATCGCCGAACTGCGCCTCCCAGAGCACCAGGGCCTCCGACGCCGCGGCGCTGTACCCGTACTCGAAACCCAGGGTCGCGAGCTCGGACAGCGGACTGTTGTGCAGCTCGAGCGGGGCGAGCGCACCCGGCAGCCGCTCGATAGGGGCCAGCCGCTCGCCGGTATTGACGTCGTGCAGCACCAGGTGGCGCTGGCTGAAGGTGCCGCGCTCGGTGTCCTGACCGGTCAGGCGCACCGGTACGCCTTCGGTGAGCAGCGAGGCCAGGGCGAGCGTTTCCGCGTGCGCCCAGTCGATGCCGCCCTCGGGCCCCATGGCGGTGCGCCGCCGCTCCAGCTGCTTCCGGAGCTTCGGATGCACCGTGAATCCCTCCGGCCAGGTGAGCAGCTGGTCGTTGAGCGCCGTGATGAACTCCGGGGTGAGCGCAGTGTCGACCTCCTGACCGGCGCCAGCCAGCTTGTGCGGGTGCTCGGCCGTGCGGACCTTGCTCATGTTCCCCTTGAAGCCCTGCTGGATATCGACCAGGCGCTGGTAGGCCGATGCGGCCTGGGCATCGGCCTCGGCCTGGGTGAGCACCCCCGCGTCCACCAGCATGCGGGCGTAATGGTCCCGCACCGTGGGGAGACCCTTGATGCGCTCGTACATCCGCGGCTGGGTATAGGCCGGTTCGTCGCCCTCGTTGTGTCCGTGCCGCCGGTAGCCCACCAGATCGATGAGAATGTCCTGGTGGAATCGATCCCGATACGCCATCGCCAGACGGACGGCGGAGAGGCACGCCTCGGGATCGTCCGCGTTCACGTGGATGATGGGGATGTCGAATCCCTTGGCGAGGTCCGAGGCGTACCGGGTGGAGCGCGCGTCGTCCATGTCGGTGGTGAAGCCGACCTGGTTGTTGGTGATCAGGTGGAGTGTCCCGCCGGTCCGGTATCCCTTGAGCGCGCCCAGGTTGAGCGTCTCGGCCACCACGCCTTGCCCGGCGAAGGCGGCGTCGCCGTGAATGGCGACCGGAAGGGCCGCCGAGGGGTCGTGATGCGCCTCGCGTCCCCGGCGTTGGGTCTGGCGGGCGCGCGCCCGGCCATCGACCACCGGAGAGATGAACTCCAGATGACTGGGGTTGGGCGCCAGGGTGACGGTGATGGCCTTGCCCTGATTGGTCACATAGGCGCCTTCCGCGCCATGGTGGTACTTGACGTCGCCCGTGCCGCCCTCGGGCGTGAGCTGGCCGCCTTCCACGTGCCGTCCGCCTTCGAACTCGGCCAGGATTGTCTCGTAGGGCCGGCCGATGGTATGAGCCAGCACATTGAGTCGCCCGCGGTGCGCCATCCCGATGACCACGTCCCGCGCACCTGACTCGGCCGCGCGCTCGATGGTGAGATCGAGCATCGGAACCAGCATGTCGACGCCCTCGATGGAGAAGCGCTTCTGCCCCAGATATGCCTTGTGCAGGAACTTCTCCAGGGCTTCGACTTCGCTGAGCCGGTGGAGCAGGTGGCGCTGTTCAGCCGGCGCCATAGGCTGGCGGTAGGCGCCGCTCTCGATCTTCTCCCGCAGCCACACCCGCTCCTCGTGGGTCGAGATGTGCTCGATCTCGTACGCCATCGTGCCGCAGTAGGTGGCTTGGAGATAGGGCAGCGACTCGGCCAGGGTGCGGCCGGGTACCGCGATCCGAAGCACCTTCGAGGGGATGGCCGCCATGACCTCGGGGGTGAGGCCGAGCGGTCCGGGATTCAGGGCCGGGTCGCCAATCGGCTGGCTGCCCAGCGGATCGAGGTGTGCGGCCAGGTGGCCATGCATGCGGAAGGCCTTGACCAGCGCCATCGCGGCCGCCACGTGGTACAGCATCTCGGGTGCGACGGGCCCCGCGCTCTCCTGGCCCGCCGCGGGCTGCGGCTTGGCGATCTGGTAGCTCGCCTCGGCCAGGCCCAGGCTCTCGGCGATAAGCTCGTAGAAGCCCTGGTCGCCCTGCAGCAGCTGATCGACCGTCGCGAGAAACCCGCCCGACTCGGCACCCTGGATGACCCGGTGATCGTAGGTGCTGGTGATCGTCATGACCTTGCTGATGCCGAACTCGCGCAGCCGCTCCTCGGTGACCCCGGCGAACTCGGCCGGATAGCCGATGGCCCCGACCGCGATGATGCTCCCCTGCCCGGGCATGAGCCGGGGCACCGACGCGACCGTGCCCAGCCCGCCGGGGTTGGTGAGCGACATCGTGGCGCCCGCGAAGTCGTCGGGCATGAGCCGGTTGGTGCGGGCCTTCTCCACCAGCGCCTCGTACGCCGCGTGAAAGCCGGCGAAATCCATGGTGTCGGCCCGCTTGATGACGGGGACCACGAGTCCCCGGCTTCCGTCCTTCCGCTGCACGTCGACGGCCAGTCCCAGCGCGATTCCCTCCGGCGCCACCCGGAAGAACGCGCCGTCCTGGGCGGCGATCGTGTGCCCCATGACCCGGTGCTGTTTGGTGGCCTGGACCAGCGCGTAGGCGATGAGATGGGTAAACGAGATCTTCCCCCGTCCCCCGGACTGCAGGCCCTGGTTGAACCGGCGTCGCCGCTCCTCCAGCACGCCTACCGGGACCACGCGGAAAGTGGTCGCGGTGGGGAGGGTGAGGCTCTCCGTCATGTTGGCGACGAGCTTGGCTGCGGGCCCCTTGATGAGGGAGGCACCGGCGGGAAGCGCGGGGGTGGCGGAGACCGGGGTGCCGCGCTCGGCTGGTGCCGGTCGCGCGGCGCCGTTACCGCGCGGCCGCTCGCCGATGACCCCACTCTCGAACAGCCGCCGCCACTCGGGGCCGACGGCCGCCGGGTCCCGGAGAAACTCCTCGTACATCGCCTGCGCAAAGCCCGCGTTGGCTGTCTCGAATACGTTCGGATCCACGAGTACCACCGTCCTACGGATGTGCGTCCGCTGTGTGAGCCCCGACTCCCGGGGCGGGTGATGGGACAGAGAAAGATAATGGTCCTACTTGCGGTGCGTCATATTGGACAGAATCTTCCGGGGGGAGGCGCGCCCGGTGACCGGCGCGACGGCGGATTCAGGCAATACCAGTCGGGAGGCTCGATGATGAGAGGGTATTCGGCAGGTCGCGCGCTGGCGATGGGGTCGCTGCTCGTCCTGGTGGCTTGGGGCTGCGGTGGAAACGACAGCTCGCCCAATCCAGGCCCACCCGTCCTGGCCAAGGCCCCCAGCCAGAGCGGCGACCAGCAGACCGGACCGGCCGGCGAGACGCTGCCCAACGACCTTCGGGTGCTGGTCACCACTGACGGCATCCCGCAGGCCGGCGCCACCATCACCTGGTCGACGACCGACGGCTCGGTGTCGCCCACCTCGGTCGTCACGACGGCGAGCGGGATCGGGGCCACCACATGGACCCTGGGCCCCAACGCCGGCACCCAGACCGCCACGGCCGCGGTCACCGGCGCCACCGGCTCGCCGCAGACCTTTACTGCCACGGCATCCGACGGCGGCGGCCCTTTACCGGATCCGACCGAGATCGCCGTGACGGTGGCAGACAACTCATTCACCAGCGAGCGGAACGGGACGACCGACCCGGCGGTGGATACCCTGGCGATCAACGGCACGGTTACCTGGACCTGGGGGCCTGCAGCGGGCTCACATAGTGTGCGGTCGACCGGATCGCCGAGCTTCGTCAGCAGTCTGGTCAAGACCGGGGCTGGCCAGAGCTATTCCCTGATCTTCACCGAGGCCGGGACATATGCCTACGACTGCTCCATCCATGGGAGTGCGATGACCGGCCGGATCGTGGTGCGGTAGCGCGTTCAGAGAGCTCGCCTCAGCCGGTCGCCCAGCTCCGCGAGCCGGGCGACCGGCTCGTTGCTGAAAACCAGCCGGACGAAGCGGTCGCCATTCGCCTCGCCCCAGTCCCGCATCGGCGTTGCCGCCACACGCCCCCGTTCCAGCAGCAGGCGGGACGCGGTGAAGGAATCGTGGCCCATCGCCCGGACATCGAGCAGCATCGACCACCCTCCGGCCGGGCGCGTGACGGGGAATCCCCTGAGGGAGAGCAGCACGGCATCGCGCCGGCGCTCCCATTCGGCCACCGCGGCGGCGAGCTCCGTGGGCG
>JBJMOX010000049.1:0-18263 GCA_045803515.1 Gemmatimonadales bacterium | reverse complement strand
GTGACCGAGCCCTGGGCGTTCCAGTAGAACGTGCTCTGGCCCGGCACGATGAGATCGCTGTGCAGCAGCACGACCTGATTCTCGCTCACGCCGCGCGCCTCCACGGCCGCGGGATTTCCGGTGAGGAAGATGGCGACGTGATCGTCCAGCGGCGCGTCATCGGTGCCGGTCCCGATGATCGGATTGAGCTCCGCATCCTTCCAGTCGGTCTCGCCATCCCGATAGATGTCGCCCTGGTAGAACGTTCCCGCGACACAGGCCCCGAAGCTGGTGGCCGGCACCATGCCGATCACGTCGGACATCTTGAAGATCACGCACTTATAGGTGCCCGCGGCCGGGGAGCCGGTGAACAGTACCGGGGACTGCATGAAGTCCTTGGGCTGCGCGGTGGCGCCGTAGTCGGCCACCAGGATGGGCTCCGAGCAGTCCTCGTTGGCGCTGATGTACATCGCGTACATGCCGACGCTCATCGAGGCGGGGTCGCCGCTCGTGATCGAATCGGCCGCGGGGGTCGGGCTCGCGACCAGGGAAGCCAGGGATCCCGTGGCGAGTGCCGGGGCAGCGCTGCCACTGCCATGAATGGTGAGGGTGTCGGCCGGCGCCTGAGCGCCGTCCGAACATGCCGAGGCGAGAGCGAGCACGCCGGCCAGGGTGGCGAGGCGGTACTTGGGTCCGAGCGTCATCCTACTGCCTCCGAAGGGGTGGTTGCAGTAGGGTATCGGCAAGTGGTACGTGGAGCTTGAACCTTAGACGATGGCCCGCACCACGCCCCCGTCCACCCGGATGGCCGCGCCGGTCGTGGCCGAGGCGAGGGGACTGCTGAGATAGACGATCATGCACGCGACCTCGTCGGTGGTGGCAAAGCGCTGCAGCAGCGAGCTCGGGCGCGCGGTCTCGAAGAACTCCCGTTCCGTCGTCTTCCAATCGACTCCGCGCGATTCGGCCATCCGCTCCACGAACTCTCCGACGCCTTCGGATCGGGTCGGCCCGGGAAGCACGCTGTTGACCGTGATCCCGGTGCCCGCCACCGTCTCCGCCAACCCACGGGCGACGGCCAGCTGCGCGGTCTTGGTCATGCCGTAGTGGATCATCTCGGTCGGGATCTGCACCGCTGACTCGCTGGAGACGAAGAGGATGCGCCCCCAGTTCCGGACCCGCATCTCGGGCAGGTAGTGCCGAGCCAGCCGGACGCCGCTCAACACGTTGACTTCGAAGAACCGCAGCCAATCTTCGTCCGGAATCTCCTCGAACGGCTTGGGCTCGAAGATCCCGACGTTATTGATCAGGATGTCCACGTCCGGGACCTCGTCGGTGAGCGCCTCGCAGCCGGCAGCGGTACCGAGGTCGGCAGCCACCCCGCCGACGTGCGCGCCCTTGACCGCCTGGTGAATCGAGCGCACCGCGGCGTCCACCCGGACGGCGGTCCGGCCGTTGACCATCACCATGGCGCCTTCGGCCGCGAGCCGCCGCGCTACAGCCAGGCCGATGCCCGCGGTCGAGCCGGTGACGATCGCACGCTTTCCCCCCAGTTGAAGGTCCACGCTTACTCACCCTTCCTGGTCAGCGCCTGGAACCCGGGATCCCGGCGCACCGGATCCCACGTCGGATCGGCCCGGAGCAAGGGAACCGAGATCCTGGAAGGTACCGAGAGCAGGACCCGAAGCTGTTTCACCGCCGAGTCCGCCTGGCCGAGCGTGGCGTACACCACGGCCAGGTTGCAGAGCAGGTCGACCCCGTACCATGTGTCCTTGGTCGCTGGCTGCATCTGCACAGCGAGCCGGCCCTCGCGGACCGCGTCGTTGCGGCGGCCGAGGCCCGCGTAGGCCTGTGCGAGCGCGGCGTGGAGGGCGGGATCGTCCGGTCGAGACCGGGTCCTGCCTTCCAACACATTCGCCGCGGAATCGAAGTAGACCCTGCCCGCCCGCAGGTCACCCCGATAGCGCTGCGCCCGCCCCTTCGCCAGGTAGTACCCACTGGAGTCGGTGCCGAAGCGATCGAGGGAGAGCCGATCAACGGCTCCCTGCGCCGTGCTGTCCAGCTCATGCCACACCGCGGCGCCGACGTCGAACTGCGCAGCCCAGAAGACGACCGCATCCATGCCGGCCCGGCTGATACCGTCCTGCAAGGCGCCTGCGGCCTTCCTGAGATCGCCATCCCGGGCGACGATGAGCAGCGCCTTGTAAATGTAGACCGGTGAGTCGGGCTCCAGCTCCAGGGCTTGATCGACGTAGCGCTCCGCCTCCGCGTACTCGCGCCGTCGCAGGTGCAGCTCGAAGAGGTCCAGGTTCTTGACGCCCGATCTCGGGTCGAGGTTCACGGCCCGCCGCAGGTCCGCGGCCGCCTGCTCCCATTGACCGAGCCGCCGCTCCACCAACCCGCGGGCCCAGGCCAGGTCGCCGTTGCCTGGCCCGCCCGCCTGGGCAATCCGGAATTCCCGCAGCGCCCGCTGATAGTTGAGCTCGCCCCAGTAGTAGATCTGACCGAGCGCGAGATGTGCCTCTGGCAGCCGAGGCTGGAGCCGGAGGGCGGAGTCCGCTGCGCTTCGCGCCTTGGCCAGCCTCGCCTGGGTTCGGTCTGACAGAATATGGAATTGCCAGATGTGGATCCGGGCGAGCCGGGCGAAGGCCAGGGCGAAGCTGGGATCCAGCTCGGTCGCGCTGGTGTACATCTGCTCCGCCAGACGAAGGCCGGCGGGGTCGCCCGCACGGGCGAAGTAATCGTTCCCCCGGAGATAGAGGTCGTAGGCCCGGAGGCTCGCCGTCGGCTTGGCCGCGAGGGCCTGGCGATCCGGCTCCTGAAGCGCCAGCTCGAGGGCGCCCGCCACCCGCTCCGCGACCCGGGATTGCACCTGGAAGACCTGCTCCAGCGTCTCGTCGTACTGCCCCGCCCAGAGGTGGCGATCGTCGGCCACCCGGATGAGCTGCGGGGTGATTCGCACCCGGCTCGACCCTCCCGGAGGCTTCTCCCAACGGACACTGCCTTCGAGCACGTACTCTGCTCCCAGCTCCCGGCCGATCGTCTTGAGCGGCTTGCCGGTTCCCCGATACTGGTTGGCGCTGGTGCGGGAGATCACGCCGAGGCGGGGCAGCATGGCCAACCGGCTGGTGATCTCCTCGGTGATGCCGTCGGCGAAGTATCCGTCTTCAGCGGCGCCCAGGTTCAGGAACGGCAGCACGGCGATGGTCGGCGTCCTGACCGGCCTCTCGCCTCGGTTCGCCAGGGCGAGTGCCGCAGCCAGGGCCGCAACGGCGAGCACACCCGCCGCCAGGAGCAGGCGGCGCCGCCGACCGGAGTCGCCCGGCCGAGCGGCCGACGCGGCGCTCTCCAGGGCGGTGGGGAATTCCGCCGCCGTGGCAAAGCGATCGGCTGGCTCTTTGGCCAAGGCCCGGGTGAGCACGCGGGCGATCGGTTCCGTCACCTCGGGACGCCGTGATCGGAGCGGCGGCAGCGGCGCGATCACCTGCTGGGCCATGATCGCCTGAGGGGTCGGGCCGGTGAACGGCGGCTGGCCCCCGAGCATCTCGTAGAGCACGCACCCCAGGCTGTAGATGTCGCTCCGGCCGTCGATCGCACCCTCGCCACCGGCCTGCTCCGGGCTCATGTAGGCCGGCGTTCCGATCGCCCGGCCCGACTCGGTGAGCCGATCGCCACCGGCGGCCTCCATCGCGGTGGCGATGCCGAAATCGGCGACCACCGCTTGATCGTCCTCGAACAGGATGTTCTCCGGCTTGATGTCGCGGTGGATCACGCCCTGGCGGTGGGCGTGGTCCAGGGCCAGCGCGACCTCCCGGACGATCCGGATTGCCGTCGGGATGGGAAGTCGTCCCTGATTGTCGAGCTGGCGACGGAGTGATCCACCCTGGAGGTAGGGCATGACGTAGTAGAGCAGGCCCTCGGCCTCACCGGAATCGAAGAGGGGCAGAATATGGGGATGAGAAAGCCGGGCGATGAAGCGGATTTCCCGGAGGAACCGCTCGGCTCCGACCGAGAGGGCGAGCTCCGGGTGAACGATCTTGAGGGCGACGTTGCGGTCGTGCCGGAGGTCGTGGGCGAGGTAGACCGTGGCGGTGCCGCCCCGCCCCAGCAGGGAGAAGCTCCCGTCCGGCTGCCGTTCGATTCTGTAACGATCGGCGAGTGAGGCCGCGAGACGTTCGTGAGCCGATGCCATTCGCTGTGAGATAAGGCCTACGGAAGGATATGGGAGTGGGAGAAGGGCAACCAGGGCAGTGGGGGAAACGCCGGTCGCGCGTTGCGGCCTCCTTCGGGGACCCCTAACTTCTCGAACCCATGCCGCAGCCCATCCTGATCGACGGCGCCTGGGTGCCGACCCGAGGCACCCGGATTCGCGAGATACGGAATCCCGCGACCCTCGAATGCATCGACACCGTGCCCGACTCCTCGGCGGAGGACGTCGACGCGGCCGTCCAGGCCGCGTCCCGTGCCCAGCGCGCCTGGTGGAGGCTCCCGGGAGTCGAGAAGGCCAAGCATCTCCACGAGATCGCCACCAGGCTCCGGGCCGGCGAGCGGGCGCTCTCGACCCTGATGGCGCGGGAGACCGGCAAGCCACTGATCGAGGCGATCGACTGCATCGACTGGGTGGCCGCCTGCTTCGACTACTACGCCGAGGTGGGCCGCCGGAGTTGGGGAAATTCGATGCCGCCGGTGCTCCCGCATCAGGTAAACTTCACCGTCAAGGAGCCGTACGGCGTCGTGGCGGCAATCGTCCCGTTCAACTTCCCGCTCCTGCTCATGGCCTGGAAGGTGGCGCCCGCGTTGATGGCGGGAAACACGCTGGTCTGCAAACCGCCGCATCAGAATCCGCTCTCCAACCTGCTGATGGCGCGCTGCTACGAGGGTCTCCCGCCGGGAGTGGTGAACGTGATCACCGGCGGGCCCGAAACGGGCGAGCTGCTGGTTGACCATCCGGGGGTGGATCTGATCGCGTTCACCGGGTCGGTCGCGGCGGGGCGGCAGATCGCGGCCCGGGCCGGCGCCGCGCTCAAGAAAGTCAACCTCGAGCTGGGCAGCGTGGACCCGCTCATCGTCTTTGCCGACGCCGACCTCGACGCCGCGGTGCCGGGCACCGCATGGGCCCGGCTGCTCAACGCCGGGCAGGTCTGTACCTCGTCGAAGCGGATCTACGTCGAGGAAGCCATCGCCGGGGAGTTCACCCGCCGGCTGGTCGAGTTCGTGAAGAAGGTGGTGGTGGGCGATCCGATGGACCCCGCCACCGATGTCGGCCCGCTCATCTCGGAGGAAGCCCTGGCCCGGGTGGAGGGGCAGATCGCCGAATCCGTGCGGCAGGGCGCCACCCTCGCGCTGGGCGGCGGGCGGCTGCGGCCGGAGGGACTCCGGGGACACTACCTGGCGCCGACGGTGCTCACCGGCGTGCGCCAGGGCTCGCTGCCGACGACTGAGGAGATCTTCGGACCGGTCCTCTCCGTCACCGTCGCCCGGGACGCGGACGAGGCGATCGCGATGGCCAACGACTCCCGATACGGGCTCGGCGCCAGCATCTTCACGGGCAGCCTGGAGACGGCCATGCGGGCGATGGAGAACATCAAGGCGGGCACCTTCTGGGTGAACGATCCGCTCACCGACAACGATGCCGGCCCGTTCGGCGGGATGCGCTGGAGCGGCATTGGCCGGGAGCTGGGCGAGGAGGGGCTCGACGCCTTCCGCGAGCCCAAGCACGTGCACATCGACTACGTCATGGAGCGGAAGTACTACTGGTACCCCTATCGGAACCGGCCGATCCCCCAGCACCCCGGCTGAGCTCCCGGCCGCCGTCGAAGGCGCCCTCGCTCTTCGAGATCACCACCGCCGCCACCGCGTTGCCGATCAGATTGGTGATCGAGCGCGCCTCGCTCATGAACCGGTCCACGCCCAACACCAGGGCCACCCCCTCGACCGGGACCACGTGGAGCGCCGAGAGCGTGCTGGCGAGCACGATGAAGCCGGAGCCGGTCACCCCCGCGGCGCCTTTCGAGGTCACCATCAGAATGCCCAGCACGCCGAGCTGCTGCCCCAGCGTCAGCGGGACGCCGTACGCCTGGGCGATGAACAGCGTCGCCATCGAGAGATAGATCGAGGTGCCGTCGAGGTTGAAGGAGTAGCCCGCCGGGATGACCAGGCCGACCACCCGCCGGTCGCAGCCGTAGCGCTCCATCTTGTCGATCATCCGCGGCAGCACGGCCTCGCTCGACGAGGTCCCCAGCACGATCAGAATCTCGTCCCCGATGTACCGCAGCAGCCCCCAGAGGCTGAACCCGTACCACCGGGCGATCAGGTTGAGCAGCCCGAAGATGAACAGCGCCATCGTGGCGTAGACGCACGCCATGAGCCGGCCGAGCGTGACCAGGGACTGCACCCCGAAGTTGCCGATGGTGTAGGCCATGGCGCCGAAGGCGCCGATTGGCGCCACGATCATGACGATCCCGACGATGCGAAAGAAGACCTGCCCCAGCCGGTCGAGCATCCGGGTGACCGGCCGGCCCGCCCGGCCGAGCGACGCGAGGGCGACGCCGAACAAGATGGAGAAGAACACCACCTGGAGGATCTCCCCCTCGGCGAAGGCACCGACCACGCTGGAGGGGACGACGTGGGTGAGGAAATCGACGAAGTGCATCGCTTTCCCCTGGGTGGCGAAGGCGGAGACGTCCCCGCGCGCGATGCGGGACGCGTCGATCCCCTCGCCCGGGCGCACGAGGTTCATCACGATCAGGCCGATGGCGAGCGCCGCCGTGCTCACGATCTCGAAGTACACGAACGCCTTCAAGCCGACCCGTCCCACCTTCTTGAGGTCGGTCGTGTGAGCCACGCCAAGCACGATGGTGAGGAAGATGATCGGCGCGATGACCATTCGCACCAGGTTCACGAAGGTGTCGCCGACCGGCTTCATCGCCTTGGCGGTATCGGGGGCGAGCACGCCCAGCAGCACGCCCAGCGCGATGGCGACGAGGACCCGGAAGGTGAGATTGCGCCCCAGCCGGGCAATCAGCGCCATGCGCGCTCGCCGGTCACGGCGCGGGGATGCTGATGGCGGGGAGCGCGGCCTCGATCGCCTCCCGGTTCGGCTCCTCCCAGGCAGGCAGCTTCAAGGTGGTTCCCAGCGCACCGAGCGGCTCATCCACGGTGAATCCCGGCTGGACGGTCGCCAGCTCGAAGAGCACCCCGCCCGGCTCCCGGAAGTAGATCGACTGGAAGTAGTTCCGATCGAGCACCTCGGTCACCTTGTAGCCCAGCGCGATGAGCTCCTGCCGGAGGCGGCGCTGCTCCTCTCCGGTCGCCACGGCCATCGCCACGTGGTGCACCGTGCCGAGGCCGTTTATGCCGGCCGCCGCAGCGGGTGCCGGGACGATATCGATCAGTTGTCCCGGAGCGCCGTCAGCCACCGCGACGCGGATGCGCTCGCCATCGCGCCCCGCCACTCGCCAGCCGAGGAGGCCGGTCAGAAGCTCGAGGGTGGCGTCCGGCGAGCGCACAGTCAGGGTCACGGCGTGGAGCCCACGAATGGCCGCGGCCGGCTCCACGCCCCCGCCCTTCCACGGCGCCCGGCGGTCGTGCTCACCGGCCACCAGCTCGAAGGCGAGCCCGGAGGCATCGCGAACGCCGATCCGTTCCTCGCCGAATCGCGGGGTCAGGTGCTCCGTCGCCAGCTTGGACCGGCGGAGCCGCTCGCTCCAGAAGCCGAGCGATCCGGCCGGCACCGAGAAGCCGGTGGCGGTGATCTGCCCCGCCCCGCTGGTCCCCACCGGTACACCCCACCCCTTGTAGGGAAAGGTCGTCCAGATGGTGCCGGGGGCGCCGGTCTCGCTGCCGTAGTAGAAGTGGTAGACGTTATGGTTGTCGAAGTTGATCGTCTTCTTGAGCAGCCTGAGACCCAGGCCACCGAGACAGAACTCCAGGTCCTCCTGCGCGCCGGCGACGGTGGCGGTGACGTGGTGCAGTCCCAGGATGGAGTCGGTCACCGGCGGCGGCCCACCCGGAGCGCGAGCGGCCAGGTCACCCCGCGCGCCGTATCCGGCGGACCCCAGAGCGCCTCCAGCTCGGGTGCGAGCGCCTCGACCGGATCTCGTCCGGTCGCCTCTCGACAGCGCGTCGTCGCGGACCAGGTCCCGAGATAGCCGACCAGCTCGGGCAATCGCCAGACGGTGGTCATGACGAACGCCGGTGGGGTGACCTCGTCGAAGGGAAACGGTATCGTCCGGTACCCGCTTTCGACCAGCCGGCGCTCGGGAGGCCAGTACGGTCCCACAATGTCACTGTAGAAATGCTGGAGCAGCCCGTCGATCGCGGGATCATCCAGGTGATACACTCCATAGGTCCAGAGGGCCAGCGCTCCGCCCGGCGCCAGCACCCGGTCGGCCTCCCGGTAGAACGCCGGAAGATCGAACCAGTGCGCCGCCTGGGCCACCGTGATCAGGTCCGCCGAGCGCGGCGCCAGGCCGCTCGACTCGGCCGGTGCCACCCGGTACTCGATCCGCGGGTCGGGCGGCGCGCTCGCCAGGAGCGCGGCACTGGCGTCGGTGGCTACGATGCGTCCAAAGTGCGGAAGAAGCCCGACCGTGGCCTGTCCGCTGCCCGCGGCGCAATCCCAGGCGAGCTCGTGACGGGCGGGCAAGCCGGCCAGCCAGGCGAACAGCGCGTCCGGGTATCGTGGACGGTAACTCGCGTAATCGGCTGCCACGCGGGAGAAGTGATCAGCGAAGGAGCGGGCCATGCTCGAGTCCTCATTGCTGCGCGGCGCGGGGTGATCCCGATCGGACTCAATATAGGGGGCGCCGGGACGCTCGGTTCCACCAGGAGGCCGCTGGTGAGCCTGGCGCTGGCCGCCATCGCGCTGTTTCTGGCCTCGTGGATCGTGCTGCCGCCGCCGATCTACCCGCTGCTGCTCCTGGCCGTCGGGGCGCCCGAGGTAAGCATCTGGCTGCTGGGCCTGGCCGTGCTCGCCGGCGGATTGGCGCTGCCAGACGTGCGCGGCTCATCCGCGGCACGGATCTCGACCGGCTTGGCGGCCCTGACGATCGTGCTCGCTGCCATTCCGCTGGTCCAATTCGGCGGCGTCGCGCGCCGATTCGACCTGGCCATGCGCTCGGCGCTGGGCGAGCACTATCTCGCCGAGATACGGGCTCCGGTGCGGCGGGAGATGCGGCAGAGACCGCTGGTCGTGGCCGATCTCGTCCGCGGAATCGATCCAGCGGCGGCGCGCGTGACCCGTGGCGTTCTCTTCGCCACGCACGATGGGGTACCGCTCACGCTCGACATCTACCGGCCTCTCAAGTCAGGCCAGTCTCCCACCGTCGTACAGGTCTACGGGGGCGCGTGGCAGACAGGGACACCATCGGCCGACGGGGCGTTCGCCCGCTATCTCGCGGCGCACGGCTATGTGGTCTTCGCGATCGATTATCGGCACGCGCCGCGCTGGCAGTGGCCCGCGCAGCTCACCGACGTCCAGGCTGCGCTCGCGTGGGTGCGGGTCAACGGAGCGCGCTATGGGGCGGATCCGGCTCGCCTGGCGCTGGTGGGGCGATCATCCGGCGCGCAGCTCGTGATGGCGGCGGCGTACGGCTCCGCCGCGCCGAACGTCCGGGCGGTGGTGAGCTACTACGGTCCGGTCGACCTCACCGAAGGCTACCGGCACCCGCCCCGGCCCGATCCGCTGCACGTCCGCGGGGTCGAGGAAGCCTTCCTGGGCGGCACGCCGGAGACGCAGCCGCTCCGGTATCGCGCGGCGTCACCGATCACCTACGTGACGCGGCCGCTCCCACCCACCCTGCTGATCTACGCCGGGCGCGACCACATCGTCGAGCCTCGGTTCGGTGCCCTGCTTCAGCGCCGGCTCCGGGCGACGGGCACCACCTCGATCCTGCTGGAGATCCCGTGGGCGGAGCACGGGTTCGACGCGATCGCCAACGGACCCAGTGCCCAGCTCGCGCTGTTCGAGACCGAACGGTTTCTCGCCTGGGCGCTCCATCCCTGAAGTACGCGTGGTCGCTACTTTGTGGGCACCTTCACCGGAGTCTCACGATGCGGTCGTTCCTGGGCCTGATGGTCGCAGTCGCCTTGCTTCCCTCGTGCCGGCCGAGCCGGCCAGCCGCCGATCCCGCGGAACTCGACGGCATCGCCCGGCGCTATGTCGTCCTGGTCCTCGGCCTCGGCCGGCACGATCCCAACTACGTCGATGCGTACTACGGGCCCGACTCGCTCAAGGCCATCGCGGCGCACGATTCTCTGACCGTGGGACGGATTCGTGCGGCGGCCGAATCGCTCATCACCATCCTGGGCGACACCGTCCCCGGGTACGGGGATTCGCTCGTCCCGCTTCGACACCGCTATCTCCGCACTCAGCTCGGCTCTCTCGCGGCGCGGGCCGGCATGCTGGAGGGCAAGCGGTTGAAGTTCGATCAGGAGGCGAGGGCGCTCTACGACACCAAGCCGCCGCACCTCTCGGACGCCCACTTCGACTCGCTCCTCGCCCGGCTCGACCTGCTGCTTCCGGGGCGGGCACCGCTGGCTCAGCGCTACGCCCGGTTCCGCGACAGCACCATGATTCCCGCGGCACGGTTGGACACGGTCTTCCGCAGGGCCATCGCCGCGTGTCGCGCGCGCACCATGGCTCACCTCACGCTTCCGGAGGGTGAGCGCTTCGACCTGGAGTACGTCACCGGCACGCCCTGGAACGCCTACAACTGGTACAAGGGCGGATATCACAGCCTGATCCAGGTGAACCGGGACTTCCCGATCCCGGTCGATCGGGCCATCGATCTGGCCTGCCACGAGGGGTACCCCGGCCATCACGTCTACAACGCCATGCTGGAGCACGCGTTGGTGCGCGGGCGCGGGTGGGTCGAGCTGTCGGTGTATCCCCTGTTCAGCCCCCAGTCGCTGATCGCGGAGGGCAGCGCCAACTTCGGCATCGACATGGCGTTTCCGGCGTCGGAGCGGACGGCCTTCGAGCGCGACTCGCTCTTCCCGCTCGCCCGGCTGAATCCGGCGATCGCGGAGCGGAACGCGGCGGTGCGGGTGGTGATGGAACGGCTGAACTATGCGAGGAACGAGGTGGCCCGGCGATACCTCGACGGTGAGCTGGACGCGGCCGGGGCGAGGGCCGCCATGGGGCGCTACTGGCTGCAGACGCCGGACCAGGCGGCCAAGACGCTGCGGTTCATCGAGACCTATCGCAGCTACGTGATCAACTACAACCTGGGGCGGGACCTGGTAGCGGCGTGGGTCGAGCGCGAGGGCGACGACTCGACCGCGGCGCGGTGGCGGGCCTTCGGGGCCCTGCTCGCCTCGCCGCGACTGCCGGGAGATCTCAAGTAGGGACGGTCACCAGTCTCAGAGCCGCGGGGTCAGGGCGGGAGTCACCGCGCCCTCGTCGCGCTCGCCGGTGCGGATCCGGTGCACCTGCTCCACGTCGAGGACGAAGACCTTGCCATCGCCCACTTCGCCGGTATGCGCTGAGGTGAGAATCGCCCTCACGGTCACGCCCACGAACGGCTCGGACACCCCGATCTCGAGCCGCACCTTCTCCTGGAGCTCCATCTTGACCGTGGTGCCACGGTAGGTCTCGACCCGATCCGTCTCGCCGCCGTGTCCCATCACCCGGGAGACGGTGAGTCCCCGCACCTCTGCGCGGTAGAGCGCCTCGAGCACCTCGTTCAGGCGGTCGGGTCTGATGATCGCCACAATGAGCTTCATGACGGTTCCTTGCGGCGTCAGCGCGCCGCGGTCTGCGGGTTGAGCGCGCGAGCCGGCACCGTTGCCGGGCCCGCATCGGTGATGACGAGAATCGACCCTTCGCCGCTGCTGTATGCTTCCTCGCCGTGCTGGCTCACGTCCATGCCCAGGCCTTCGGCGCGGGGTTCGGCGCGAAGCGCGGTGACCAGGGCCAGGAGCTTGAGGATGCCGAACGTCACGACGGCGGAGTAGGCGATCGAGCTGGCCACGCCGAGCGCCTGGATAGCGAGCTGGGTGGCGTTGCCCGCGATGAGACCGTCGGCTCCCGCGGCATTCCAGGCCTTCTGAGCGAACACGCCGGTGAGCAGCGCACCGGTCATACCGCCGATGCCGTGGCCGGCGAACACATCGAGCGAGTCGTCCAGCCGGGTGCGGGAGCGGAGCACAATGACGAAGTAGCTGGGGAACGCGGCAAGGGCGCCCAGCGCGAGCGCGCTGGCCGGGCTCACGAATCCGGCCGCGGGCGTGATCGCCACCAGGCCGATCACGATCCCGGTCGCGCCGCCCACCGCCGTCGCGTGGCCGGTGCGGAAGTAGTCGAGCAGCACCCAGACGACCAGCGTCGCCATGGGCGCCAGGAAGGTGTTGGTGAACGCCAGCGCCGCCAGCTCGTTCGCCGCCAGCGCGCTGCCGCCGTTGAAGCCGAACCAGCCGAACCAGAGCAGCCCCGCGCCCAGGAGGGTGAAGGGCACGTTGTGCGGCAGGATGGCCTGGCGGGCGTAGTCCTTCCGTACACCCAGGACGAGCGCCGCCACCAGCGCCGACACGCCGGCGTTGATATGCACCACCGTGCCGCCGGCGAAGTCGAGCACGCCGCGGGTCATGAGCCAGCCGCCGCCCCACACCCAGTGCGCCACGGGAGCGTAGACCAGCAGCGTCCAGAGCGAGATAAACGCGAGGTAGGGCCCAAAGCGCATCCGTTCCACTACCGCTCCGGAGATGAGCGCGGCCGTGATGATGGCGAAGGTCCCCTGGAACGCCATGAAGAGGACGTGGGGGATGGTACCCTTGGCTTCCGTCCCGACGCCGTCGAGGAGCAGGTTCCCCCAGCCGCCGATCAGCGCACTCCCCTCATCGAACGCAAGGCTGTAGGCGAACAGGGCCCAGACGATCCCCACCACGCCCAACGCCGCGAAGCTCATCATCATGGTGTTGAGCGAGCTCTTCGAGCGGACCAGGCCGCCGTAGAAGAAGGCGAGGGCCGGGGTCATGAGCAGCACCAGGGCGGTGGCCACCAGCATCCAGGCCGTGTCGGCCGGGACCACGCCCGGGGCGGCGGCGGGGTTCTGCAGGGCAAGCATCAGGGGAAGATGTGTCACCGAGGCATCCTGAGCGTTCGGGGGTGGAGGACGTCACTCCGGGTGGCGGAGCCTACGTCATTGTATCTCCCCGGACGCCGAGGCGCAAGCAGGTGTCTTCAAAATCTTGCAGATTTGGCACAAAGTCCAGGGCACTTGAGCAGAATATGGCCCGGCTGCAACCGCAAACACCAGCCACGCCTGCAACTTGTCCACCCATTATTCACATTTGTGGGTTACTCCTCGCGCAACACCACCGCGGGATCTACCCGGGTGGCCCGCAGCGCCGGAATCAGATTGGCGGCCAGCGCCGTGATCCCGAGCAGCAGCGCCACACCGGCGAAGGTCACCGGGTCACCCGTGCCCACCTGATAGAGCTGGCTGCGGATCAGCCGGGTGAGGAGAAAAGCCGCGCCGATCCCGATCCCGATCCCCAACAGGGCGAGCGACATCCCCTGCCGGAGCACCAGGCGCAACACGTCGCTCCGCGCCGCGCCCAGGGCAATCCGGACGCCCAGCTCCCGGGAGCGCTGGCTCACCGAGTAGCTCATCACGCCGTAAATGCCGATCGACGCCAGCACCAGCGCGATGCCGGAGAAGAGGCTCAGCAGGAGCATGGAAAGCCGCCGCTGCCCGACCGAAAGCGCGATCAACTCATCCATCGTGTGCACCCCGGAGATCGGCTGGTCCGGATCCACCGAGCGCACCGCGGCGCGGGCCAGGTTGGTGTAGCGCTCGGGATCGCCTGAGGTCCGCAGGGCCACCGCCAGAGTCGGCCGTCCAGCCTGCCGGTACGACACGTAGAGCTGCAGCCGTGCCTCGGCGTCGAGCCCCTCGTGTTTGGTGTGCCCCACGACCCCCACCACTTCGATCCACTCCCGCGCCGAGGTGTCGGTCACTCCGGCGGGCGGGCCGAAGGTGAAGCGCTTGCCCAGCGGGTCCTCGCGAGGCCAGTAGCGGTGGACGAACTCCTCGTCGATCACCGCCACGGGACGCGAGCCTGCGCGGTCCTCGTCCGAGAGCAGCCGGCCCTTGAGGAGCGGGATCCGGAGCGTCTGGAAGAAGCCTGGGTTCACGATCCGCACGTCACCCCAGGGCCCCGGCTGATTCTTGGGCGGCTGATAGCCCTCGATCTCGAAGCTCGCCGTGGACCAGGAGCCGCCGAAGGGCAGCGTCGAGGTCGCCCCCACGGCGCGCACGCCGGGAACGGCCGCGAGGGCGGGCAGCACCTGGTCGAAGAAGGCGACCTGCTGCGTGTCCGTGGGGTACTTGGCCGCGGGAAGCGCCAGGTTGAAGGTGAGGAGATGGTCGGAGGCGAACCCGGGATCGACGCCCTCGAGCCGCGCGAAGCTCTTGACCAGAAGCCCCGCTCCCGTGAGCAGGGTGAGGGCGAGCGCCGCCTCGGCGACGACCAGCGAGCGGCGGACGGCCTGACCGCCGCGGTCGCCGGCGGATCCCCGGCCGCCCTCCTTGAGCGCGCCGTGCAGATTCACCCGGGAAAGCTGCAGCGCGGGCGCGAGCCCGAAGAGCAAGCCCGTCAGCAGCGACACGATCAGGGTGAAGCACGCCACCTCGAGGTCGATCCCGATCTCGTCGGCGCGCGGCAGATTGGCGGCATTGACCGCTACCACGGCGCGCAAACCCCAGAACGCGAGTCCCAGCCCGAGCGCTCCGCCAGCCAGCGCCAGCAGGACGCTCTCGGTGAGAAGCTGCCGGATCAACCGGTCGCGGGTGGCGCCGAGGGCGGTGCGCACCGCGATTTCCTTGTTCCGCACGGCCGCGCGGGCCAGCAGAAGATTCGCCACGTTGGCGCAGGCGATGAGCAGCACGAATCCGACCGCGCCGAGCAGCACGAGCAGGGCCGGCCGGATGTTGCCGGTGGCCTGCTGGCTGAGCGGCGTTACGGTGAGGCTCCAATCCGGCGGATAGTTGTCCGGGTACTGCCGCTTGAGCTGCTCCGCCAGCGCCCTCATTTCGGACGCGGCCTGGGCCACGGGGACGCCGTCCTTGATCCGGGCGGTCAGGTTGAGAAACTCGTTGGTTCGGGCTTCGTCCACGAACTGGTCCGGGGTGAAGACCAGCGGGGTCCAGATCTCGACATCCCGGTTGAAGAAATCCCGGAACTCGGGCGGCATGACCCCGATCACCTCGTAACTCTCGCCGTTGAGCGAGAGCGTGCGCCCGACCACGCGTCGCTCTCCTCCGAAGAGCCGCTGCCAGAGGCCGTAGCTCAGGACCACCACGTGGTTGCGTCCGGCGCTGTCCTCGCCCGGCTGGATGGTCCGGCCCAGCAATGCCGGGACCTCCAGGGTGCCGAAGAGCCGTCCCGTGACCCGCGCGCCCTGCAGCCGGACCGGCTCGCCGACTCCGGTCAGGTTCGCGTTCCAGCTGGTCTGGACCGCCATCGAGGTGAAGGAGCGGCCACGCTGCTGGTAATCCCGGAAGCCCGGCACTGAGACCGGGGCCTTCAGGGCGTTCAGGGATGGGTAGAGGTGCTGGATGGTGACCAGTTGCGCGGGCTCGTGATAGGGCAGCGGCCGGAGCAGCACCGCGTTCACCGCGCTGAAGATGGCCGTGTTGGCACCGATGCCCAACGCGAGAGTCAGGATGACGACGAGAGTGAAGCCGGGCGCTTTGATCAGGCGTCGGAGGCTGTACCGGAGGTCCTGCAGGAAGTTGTCCATGGGGCGCTCGAACGGGGGAGGCGTTGGTCCAGACTCGGCCGTCGGGTTGGATGCCGCGCGGTTGGAAAGGGTTGCTACCCCCCGCCGAGGACGATGTCCGGCCGGCTCGGCATCTCAGGGTGGGCGTCCAGCCAGGCGCGGACGCGGTCGCTCACCTTGGCCTCGGTGTCGTCCGGCGCGGCTTCGAGGCTGGTGATCGCTTTTGGGCCCAGGGTGATGTACCAGCGGTCGGCCCCGACCGGTGCACCACCGCCCTGGGCGGCCGCGCCGGGCCGGCGTCCACGCTCGACGCTGTACTGCCTGTCCCGGTAGACCAGGGTGAACTTCTCCTGCATGCGAGCTCCTGGTGACTGCCGCGGCGATCCGGGCTCCACTGCCCAATCTAAAATCTAGGGACGGGCCGGCCAGACCGCCCGGACCATGGCGGCGGCGAGGCCGACCACGCTGGTGACGAAGGTCCGCCAGATGAGCCCCATGCCGTGATCGTCGACTCGAAGGACGCGCACGGCCGCCAGAATGCCGATCCCGCCGGTGACCGCGAAGAAGCCGAGGAGCACCCAGAGGAGGGCCCGCATGAACTGGTGCGGCAGGCGCTCGTCCCGCACGCCGGCGAGGGTCTGGCGGATGGCCTCGTCGTAGTACGCCTTGAGGCGCGCGTTTCGGCAGTCGCCCCGCAGTCGGTGGAGGTCGGGAAGCTGGGAGAGGTTCATGGGGGCACCCGGAAGACGAGCTCGACGTTCTCGGGCTGCACCCGGGTGACGTCGCCGAACTCATCCTGCACCAGCGGAGGGATGTCTCCCAGCGTGGCATAGGTGCCGATCTCCTGCCCTTTGGCATCGACCACCCGGAGCTCGAGGCGGCCCCGTTGCTGCCGGGCCAGCACCTGCAGGAGCGCGATCACCGCGCCGAGCGGCAGTCCGGTGATTGCGACCACGACCATCGGGTCCATTGCCGCGCCCCGCGGCGCCCGTCCCACCACCTGCTCGACCTTGGCGAGATCGTCAGCCCACTCGGCGTGGACCCGAGGCTCAGGCGTGCGCCTGAATCTGTCCCAGAACATACCGCACCTCCTGCACCAGCGAGTCCCGGGTGAAGCGGACCATGCTGGTGCCGGCATGGATTTCGGTCGGCACCTCGCGCAGCAAGTGGGGCGCTCCGTTCTGAGTCGAGTATCCGGGGAGCCAGACGTACCGCCCCGAGTCGCGCACCGCGATGCTCGGCCGCACCGCCTGGAACGCGGGCATGGCGCGCACGTCGGGCCCCGAGGCCAGGATGTCGATCCGGCCGTCGATGGTGGAGCCGCGACCCTGCTGCACCCGCACCAGGTTGCCGGCCTCGAGCCTCAGGAGCGGGCCTTGGAGAGGGAACGGGACCAGCGGGGTGCCGAGCAGCGCCTCCGCCTGTCCCGCGTAGAATGCGTAGTAGTCGAAGGGTCGGCTGCCGTGGGGATGGATCAGCCCAGGTGGATCGAGCGCGAGCGTGACGAAGCCGGTGCGGCGGTCAGCGTCGAGCACGATGACCTTGCCCGCGCGCCGCCAGCCGACCCGCTCCGCCGTGAGGTCGACGGTCGGATGGCGATGAGTCTCGCTGAAGGTGACCCGGATCTGCTCGCTATCGACGTAGGAATAGTTGGCCCGCGGCGTGTCGGGCAACGACTCGATGTGTGCCTCAGACCAGGCACGGATGCGAAAAGGATAGCGGGCCAGCTCGGGCCGGCCCAGCGCGGCGGGCTCCGCCCGGTAGAGATAGACCCGTTTGTTGCGATACTCCAGGAATTCGGCGATGGCGCGGTCGACGACGTCACCGGCCAGCCGGCCGGCCTCGATATAGTCCAGGATCCGCTGGACCACCTGCATCCGGGGATCGCCCATGCCGGCGGGAAGCCGCTGGTACCGCAGGAAGTACTTGAGCTGCACGCCGCTGGCGAGCCGCAGGCCGGCTCGGCGGGCGGGGCGAAGCCGTGATGCCTGACGCACATCCATAAGGGACACTCCTGGTTCAACCGGCCGTCGGCCGGACACCCGAAGATATCCCGAAGATCAGGGCCCCGCCAGATGGGGGTCGTCGCCGGCTTCCGGGGACGAGTCGCGTCGTCAGCGACGCGGATCTTGGGTCCAGTTTCAGGCGCAGATCACTAGGTTCCTGCCACATTCCTCCCCGATGTAGAGAACGCGCCGGTCGGCCAGGCGCTGCACCGCCCCGATCTCTCCAACGAGGCGATCCGGTTGACCCGGGCCGTGCATGACCTGCTCCCCCACGATGGGGAAGTCGCCGGCCTGCTCGCGCTCATGCTGCTCACCGATGCGCGCCGCGCCGCGCGGACTGGAGCGAGCGGCGAGCTGATTCCGCTCGACGAGCAGGATCGAACACGATGGGATCAGCGGCTGATCGCCGAGGGGATCGGGTTGAACTCGGAGACGCTCTCCAGGGCGAGCAGCAGCAGCACTAGCGGGCTATTGCGATCCGGGCCGCCCGGTTCATCTCGTCCCATCGGGCGGCAGTGCCGTCCGGGTCGGCCTCGTTGGCGGTGTTGATCACG
>JBJMOX010000048.1:0-10729 GCA_045803515.1 Gemmatimonadales bacterium | reverse complement strand
CGCCGCCACCGGCAACGCCGCCGCGCCTTCGACGAGCAGGGAGTGCTGCTCCAGGATCAGACGCACCGCCGCCCGCAGCTCAGCCTCCTCCACCACCAGCCACTCGTCCACGCAACTCTGGCAGATGGGGAAGGTGATCGCACCCGGCTCCAGGAGTCCGAGCGTGGCATCGGAGAGCGAGACCCCGGAGGGCATCTCCACGATCCGGCCCGCCGCGACGCTCGCCGCGAGCACCGGAGATGCTACGGGCTGGCAGCCGACGACCCGGATTGCCGGGTCGCGCGCCTTGAGGAGCCCGCCGATACCGGCGATCAGGCCCCCGCCGCCTACCGGCACCAGGACGGTGTCCATCGCGTCGAGCTCACGTTGCAGCTCGACCGCGACGGTGCCCTGCCCGCCGATCACTTCCGGGTCGTTGTACGGCGAGATGAACACCCGGCCACTGGCGTCGGCACGGGCCCGGGCAATGGTCTCGACCCGGCCGGGGTCCGCATCCACCAGGCGGAGCTCGGCTCCGCGGCTCCTCAGCGCCTCGAGCTTGAGCGGCGAGACCGTGCTCGGCAGGAAGATCTCGCCTTCGACGCCGAGCACCCCGAGCGCATGCGCCACGGCGAGGGCGTGATTGCCGGTCGACGCGGTGACGATTCCCGTGGACCGTTCGGCATCGGTGAGCGAGAGCAGCTTGTTGAACGCGCCACGGGCCTTGAATGAGCCGGTCACCTGCACGTTCTCGAGCTTGAGATAGACCCGGCATCCTGCTGCGTTGCTGAGCGTCGGGGAGGGCTCGAGTGGCGTGGCCCGGATGAACGGCCGGATCCGGCCTTCCGCCAGGGTGACCTGGCGGACGACGTCGTCGCGGGAGAAGGTGGTAGCGGACAGAGAAACTCCTGGAGTGCGCGGTCAACGGAGTGGAACCGTCATCCACAAGGAACTGTCATCCCGAGCGGAGCGAGGGATCTTCTTCGCAGGATCGGACCTCCGTTGCGAGTGTCCGGATTGGCGGGCAAGATCCCTCGTCGCTGACGCTCCTCGGGATGACAGCTCGGCTCCTACAAAAATGTCGCCCGGCCACCCACCAGTCACCCACACCTCCGTGTTGACAACCTCCCCATGGAGCGGTAACCTACCTTCATGAGCCACCGTTGCACGCTCGTCCACCGTCTCGCCTCACCCGCCGCTGTGCTCGCGGGTGTCGCGGCGTGTTGTTGTATGGCCATTCCTCAAGCCTACGGGACGACCTAGCGGCTCGCATTGAACACGCAGCATACACCAAGCCCGCAGGCAACGTCCTGCGGGTTTTTTGTTTTTGCTACCCCCGAGCTGGAGCCGAGATGTCCGTCGAGACGCTGGAGACACCGATGGTGGGGGAAGACGCGCCGCCGGAGCTGGTCGTCCCCTGGATGCTGGACCACTTCGCCGACCGGAACCTGGTGCTCACCACCTCGTTCGGCATGGAAGGCTGCGCGCTGATCGACCTGGTCGCGCGGCACGGCGGCAACATCCCGGTCATCTACCTGGATACCAAGTTCCTCTTTCCCGAGACCTACCGGCTCAGGGACGTGATGATCGAGCGCTATCCCCAGCTTCGCTTCGAGAATCGGGGCACCTCGCTCACGGCTGAAGAGCAGGCAGCACAGTACGGGCCCGAGCTCTGGCGGCGGGACCCCGATGCCTGCTGCCGCCTCAGGAAAGTCGAGCCGATGCGGAAGGCTCTCGCCGGAGTGGACGTGTGGGTGACGGGCCTCATGCGGAGTCAGTCCGCGTCGCGCGCGGGCATCCGGGTGGTGGAGTGGGACTGGCAGTACCAGTTGATCAAGGTCAACCCCCTCGCCGGGTGGGACCGCCACCACGTGTGGGATTACATCAAGCAGCACGACGTGCCCTACAACGAGCTGCACGAGCGCGGCTATCCGTCGATCGGCTGCACCCACTGCACCATCGCCGTGCTGGGCGCCTCGCCCGACCATTACAGCCGCGCCGGCCGCTGGTCCGGAACCGGCAAGACCGAGTGCGGCCTGCACACCAACGGCCTCGAGCTGGTCAGAAAGGAGGCCTGATGACCCCCAAAGTCACCAAGGAATCGAAGGTCGAGGTCGCCAAGCGGCACGGCAGGCACCTTCGCGGCGCCATCGCGGAGACCCTCGCCTCGGAGGCGACTCACTTCGCCGAAGACGACGTCAGCCTGCTCAAGTTCCACGGGACCTACCAGCAGGACGACCGGGATCGCCGCCGGGCCCGCGAGGCCGCCGGCCAGGAGAAGGCCTACGCCTTCATGGTCCGCGTCGCCATTCCCGCCGGCGCAATGACCGCGGAGCAGTATCTCGGCCTGGAGGAGATCGCCGACCAGCACGGCAACCACACCCTCCGGGTCACCACCCGCCAGGGCGTTCAGTTCCACGGCGTGCTCAAGGGGGACCTCAAGGCCACCATCGCCGGCATCAACCAGAAGCTCCTGACCACCATCGCCGCGTGCGGCGACGTGGAGCGCAACGTGATGGGCTGCTCCGCCCCGCTGGGAGACGCCGACCACGAGACCGTTCGTCAGGTGTCCGCCGCGATCGCTCGCGAGCTCCGCCCGGCCACCCACGCCTACCACGAGATCTGGCTCGATGGCGACAAGCAGGTCTCGACCGAGGAGGAGGAGCCCTTCTACGGCGATCGCTACCTCCCGCGAAAGTTCAAGACCGCAGTGGGACTCTCGAACGACAACTGCGTGGACATCTGGTCCCAGGATGTCGGGCTCCTCGCCATCGTTTCCGACGGCCGCTTGCAGGGGTTCAACCTGCTGGTGGGCGGCGGCCTCGGCATGACCCACAACAAGGCCGATACCACCGCGCGCCTGGCCGAGCCGCTCGGGTTCGTGTCCGTCGCCGACGGCGTCGAGGCGGTGCGCCTCGTGGCGGCGATCTTCCGGGATCACGGGAACCGGAGCGACCGGCGGCACGCCCGGCTCAAGTACCTGATCGCCGAGTGGGGCATCCAGCGATTCCGCGAGGAGTTCCAGCGCCGCGCGTCGTTTCCGCTCGGCCCCCCAGTGGTCCTGCCCAGACTCGCCTTCCACGACCACCTGGGCCGCCATCGGCAGAACGACGGTCGCAGCTTCTACGGCGTCTTCATCCAGAGTGGGCGCATCGTGGACACGCCCGGCCAGGCACTCAAGACCGCGCTGCACGAGATCGTCAGCCGGCTCCGGCCCGGCATCCGGCTCACCGGACAGCAGAACCTGCTGCTCACCGATCTCGATTCCGAGGGCATCGAAACGGTGGAGCGGATCCTCCGGGCTCACGGGATTACTCTGCCCACGGCTCTCTCCGCCGCCCGCCGCTTCTCCATGGCCTGCCCCGCGCTTCCGACCTGCGGACTCGCAGTGGCCGAGTCGGAGCGCGCCATTCCCGGCATCCTCGACGAGTTCGAGGGGGAGCTCGAGGCGCTGGGCCTGAGGGACGCGCCGATCACCATCCGGATGACCGGCTGCCCCAACGGCTGCGCCCGCCCCTACACCGCGGATATCGCCTTCGTCGGCCGGTCGCTCGGCCTCTACAACGTCTACGTGGGCGGCGGCCTGGCTGGCGACCGCCTGGTCGACCTCTATCGCGCGGACGTGCCGCAGGACGAGCTGCTCGCGGCGGTCCGCCCGCTGCTGGGCCGCTGGGCCGCGGAGCGGACCGACGGCGAAGGCCTGGGGGACTTCTACCAGCGCCTGATGGGCCTCCGTGCCAGGCGCACCACCGTGACCGGTCGAGAGCTGCCGACCATCGACCGTATTTCCGTGGAGGTGGCACGATGAGCAGTCGCGCACTGGTGCTCGCGGCTCACGGCTCCCGCAGGGACCCCGCGGCCAACGCGCTGGTCCGCCGCATGGCGGAAGCGATCCGTGCCCGCCGGCTGTTCGACGAGGTGGCCGTGGCGTTCCACCAGGGCGAGCCGGGGTTCGACACCGTGCTCGACGAGCTCACGGCCGACGAGGTCACGGTCGTGCCGTTCCTCACCAGCGCGGGGTACTACAGCGATGTGGTCCTGCCCGCCGCGCTCGCCCGGAACCGGCGATTCGGCGGGATCCGTCTGAGCCGCACCCCGCCGGTCGGGACCCACGGCGGCATCGCGCCGCTGGTGGCCCGGCGGGTCACCGAGCTGCTCCGCGAGCAACAGGCCGATCGGTCGGACGTCTCGCTGGTGCTGGTGGGGCACGGTACCCGGCGTCATCCCGAGAGCACCACCTCCACTCGCGCGCTGGCGGAGACGCTCCGGCGCCGGCGGGTCGCGGGGGAGGTGCTCGCGGCCTTTCTGGACGACGATCCCTCGGTGGACGAGGTGCTGGCCCATACCCGGAAGCCCAACGTGATCGCGCTGCCGTTCCTGATCGGCGGCGGGATCCACGCGCTGGAGGACCTTCCCCAGCGGCTCGGTCTTCCCGAGGGCGACGTGCCCCGGCGGGGCTGGGTCGGCTCCCGGCACCTCCTGGTCGATGTCGCCCTCGGCGAAAATCCTGGGCTGGAGGAGATCGTGGTCGATCTCGCCCGCCGGCATGCGCCGCCCCCGCCACCACGCTTCCGCGGGCGTCCCGATCGGCCGGTCCACCATCCTCCGGGCGTGGTGCACCTGGTGGGCAGCGGACCGGGAGATCCGGGGCTCATCACCTCGCGCGGACTGGAGCTCCTGCGGCACGCCGACGTGGTGGTGCACGACCGGCTGGTGGCGCCGGAGCTGCTGCAGGAGGCGCGGACCGGCGTGGAGCTGGTCGACGTGGGAAAAGGCGTTGGTCTCGCGCCCTACTCGCAGGAGGAGATCAACGCTCTCCTGGTGGGCCACGCACGCCTCGGTCGCACGGTGGTGCGGCTCAAGGGTGGGGATCCGTTCGTGTTCGGCCGAGGGAGTGAGGAGGCGGCAGCCTGCCGGGAGGCTGGAGTCCCGGTCCACGTCGTCCCCGGCGTCTCCAGCGCCATCGCCGGGCCGGCGGCGGCGGGGATTCCGGTCACCGCGCGAGGGCTGGCGCGTTCGTTCGCCGTGGTGACGGCCCACCAGGCCGGCCCCGATGGCGAGACCGTCGACCTCCGCGGCCTCGCCGCCGTGGACACCCTGGTGGTGCTGATGGGCCGCGCATGTCTCGGCCCGCTCGCGGCGCAGCTGATCGAGGCGGGTCGCGATCCAGAGACCCCGGCGGCCTGCATCCAGTCGGCCACCACCCCCGAGCAGCGGGTCACCCGGGCCACTCTCGCCACCATCGCCGAGGCGGCCGACCGCGACGGCCTCGAAGCGCCGGTGGTGACGGTGATCGGCGCGGTGGCAGCGCTGGATGACGCGGCGCAATGGGCGGTCGAATCAGCCCGCGCGCCGGCCCTCCTCGGGGCGGGCTGAGCCTAGCGACGGCCGTCATCCCGTGACCATCTGTCATCCCGAGCGAAGCGAGGGATGACAGATCGTCTCGGACCGATTAGCTAGAGCAACATGCACACCGGCGAAATGCTGGCCATGGTGCTCGAGAAGCCGGGATCTCCGCTCCGGCCCCGCCGACTCCCCGTGCCACGTCCCGGATCCGGCCAGGTCCTGCTCCAGATTCACGCTTGCGGCGTCTGTCGTACCGACCTCCATGTAGCGGACGGAGACCTGCCCGACCCCACGCTCCCGCTGGTGCTGGGCCATGAAATCGTGGGAACCGTCGTCGACCGCGGCGCCGATGCGCACCGCTTCGCGCTCGGCGACCGGATCGGGGTGCCCTGGCTGGGATGGACCTGCGGCGTCTGCCGCTTCTGTCTTTCGGGGCGAGAGAACCTCTGCGTCCGCGCCCGCTTCACCGGCTATCTCATCAACGGTGGCTACGCCGAGTATACCGTCGCGGATGAGCGATACTGCTTTCCCATCCCGCCAGGGTATGCCGACGAGCAGGCCGCGCCGCTGCTCTGCGCCGGACTGATCGGCTATCGCTCGCTGATCGCCGCGGGAGACGCCGCCCGGCTCGGCATCTACGGCTTCGGCGGGGCGGCTCACATTGTGGCGCAGGTGGCCCGGCACCGGGGGCAGCGCGTCTTCGCATTCACCCGGGGTGGCGACGAGGAGGGTCAGCGCTTCGCGCGTGAGCTCGGCGCCGAGTGGGCCGGCGGGTCCGACCAGTCGCCGCCGGAGCCGCTCGACGCGGCCATCATCTTCGCCCCGGTGGGGGCGCTGGTGCCGGCGGCGCTCCGGGCGGTGGAGAAGGGTGGGACCGTGGTCTGCGCGGGCATCCACATGAGCCCTATCCCGTCCTTTCCCTACGAGATCCTCTGGGGCGAGCGGGTGCTCCGCTCGGTTGCCAACCTCACCCGCCGGGACGGCGAGGAATTCTTCCGGACGGCGGCCACGGTGCCGCTTGCCATCGCCACCGAGGCGCTGCCGCTCGCGCGGGCGAACGAGGGGCTCGACCGGCTCCGCTCCGGCGCGGTGCGTGGAGCAGCGGTGCTCAGGATGATCGGGTAGGCATCCGACCTCAAGCTCCGAGCAGCCGAGCCGCTTCTTCGGCGATCAGCTGCTCCTCGTTGGTGCGGATGGCAAAGGCCGCCAGGCGCGAGCCATCCGTGGAGATCCGCCCCCCACCCGCTGCGTTGCGCTGCGGATCCAGCGTCAGCCCGGCCCAGCCCAGCCGCTCACACACCCGGCGGCGGATCTCGGGCGAGTTCTCTCCGATGCCGCCGGTGAACACGATCGCCTCGGCGCCTTCCAGAGCGGCGAGGTAGGCTCCCACGTACTTCCGGATCCGGTAGCAGAAGAGGTCGATCGCGAGCTCGGCCTCCTGGTCGGTCCGCCGGAGCAGCTCCCGCATGTCGGCGGTTCCGGCCAGCGCCACCAGCCCCGATCCCCGGTTCAACAGCCGGACGATCCTATCGAGCGACAGCCCCTCCTGCAGGAGGTGGATAAGCACCCCGGGGTCCAGGTCTCCCGGCCGGGTGCTCATCACCAGCCCTTCCAGCGGCGAATAGCCCATCGAAGTGTCCACCGACCTGCCGCGCTCGACGGCGGCCGCGGAGCAGCCTCCGCCGAGATGCAGGGTGATGATGGTCGGCTCGCTCGAGCCGGTGAGCTCGGCATAGCGCCGGGTGACCGACTGGTGGGACCAGCCGTGGAAGCCGAACCGGCGCACCTCCAGCTCCGCCGGGATGGCGTAGCGCCAGGCCCGCTCGGGAAGCGTCCGGTGAAAGCTGGTGTCGAACGCGGCCACCATGGGGAGGCCCAGCGGCAGCGTCGCCTCGATGCCGGCGAGGGCGGGGCCGTTGTGCAGCGGATCGAGCGGCGCCGCGTCGCGGAGATGCCCGAGGACCTCGTCATCGATCAGCACCGATCCGGTGAACCACTTTCCCCCGTGGACCACCCGGTGAGCGATGGCGTCAGGCGGCAGGGGGAGCGATCGCAGCACCTGCCGGACCCCCTCCGCGAATTCCCGCTGGGTCTCGACCACTCCTCCCGCGGTGGGCCTCGGCCCTCCGGTGGTGAGCTCGTACGACTGGTACTTGAGCGTAGCGCTCCCACAGTTCACTACCAGCAGGATGCGGGGCGGTCGCGACCTTGCGCTCGAGGTTCGGGATTTGCCCATACCGGGGTTTCTTTCAAATTGCTCTGCTGGCGAGTGGCTCAATGAGTAAAAGGAGCTTGGGATGAGCAGCCCCCTGAGTCGAGATCAGCTCGACAAGATCAATGCATACTGGTGCGCGGCGAACTACCTCTCCGTCGGCCAAATCTATCTCAAGGACAATCCGCTCCTGGAGCGCCCTCTTTCCATCGAGGACGTCAAACCTCGCCTGCTCGGGCACTGGGGTACGACTCCGGGTCTCAATTTCATCTACACCCATCTGAACCGGCTCATCACCCGACACGATCTGAACATGATCTACGTCATCGGGCCGGGCCATGGCGGCCCGGGGATCGTGGCGCACACCTATCTGGAGGGCTCGTACACCGAGATCTACCCGCACATCGAGCAGAACCGCGAAGGCCTCGGGAAGCTCTTTCGACAGTTCTCCTGGCCATATGGCATTCCGAGTCATGTCGCGCCCGAAACGCCCGGCTCCATTCACGAAGGCGGCGAGCTGGGCTACTCGCTGCTGCACGCATACGGCGCAGCCTACGACAATCCCGACCTGATCGTGGCGTGCGTGGTGGGGGACGGAGAGGCGGAAACCGGCCCGTGTGCCACCAGCTGGCACTCGACCAAATTCTTGAATCCGGCGCAGGACGGCGCCGTCCTGCCGATTCTGCACCTGAACGGCTACAAGATCGCCAACCCGAGCCTGCTGGCGCGCATCCCCCGAGAGGACCTGGACGCACTCTTCCGGGGGTACGGGTACGCCCCGTACTACCTCGAAGGCGACGAGCCGATGCCCATGCACCAGCAGATGGCGGCAACCCTGGAAGCGATCCTCCGCGACATTCGCGCGATCCAATCGCAGGCGCGCACCCGAGGCCAGGCCGGGGCTGCCCGCTGGCCCATGCTGATTCTCCGCACGCCCAAGGGCTGGACCGGACCCAAGACGGTAGATGGAAAGCCGGTGGAGGGGACGTGGCGTTCACACCAGGTGCCGCTCGACGGTCTCCGCGACAACCCGGGCCACCTGAAGCTCCTCGAAGAATGGATGAAGAGCTACCGGCCGGAACGGCTCTTCGATGCCGACGGACAGCTTCAGCCGGAAGTGGCGGCCCTGGCCCCCACCGGCACTCGGCGGATGGGAATGAATCCTCACGCGAACGGCGGCCTGCTGCTCCAGCCGCTGCGGCTACCGGAGTTCCGGAGCTATGCCGTGGACGTGAAGCACAACGGCCGGCCGGAGACGGAGGCGACTCGCGTGCTGGGCCGCTACCTGCGCGACGTCATGAAGCTCAATCTGGACACCCGCAACTTTCGCCTCTTCGGCCCCGACGAGACCGCGTCCAACCGGCTCGACGCGGTGCTGGATGTCACCGGCAAGACATGGGAAGCGCTCACGCTGCCGGTCGACGAGCACCTGGCAACCGACGGGCGCGTGATGGAGGTCTTGAGCGAGCACATGTGCGAGGGCTGGCTGGAGGGATACCTGTTGACCGGACGGCATGGGCTCTTCTCCTGCTACGAGGCCTTCATCCACATTGTGGACTCCATGTTCAACCAGCACGCGAAATGGCTGAAGACGACGCGCACGATGCCGTGGCGCAAACCGATTGCCTCGCTGAACTACCTGCTGACGTCGCACGTCTGGCGGCAGGACCACAACGGGTTCTCCCACCAGGATCCCGGCTTCATCGATCACATGGCGAACAAGAAAGCCGACATCGTCCGGATTTACCTGCCCCCGGACACCAACACCTTGCTCTCGGTTGCGGATCACTGCCTGCGCAGCCGCCAGTACGTGAATCTCATCATCGCCGGCAAGCAGCCCGCGCCGAACTGGCTGGACATGGATTCCGCGGTGCGCCACTGCACGGCTGGCCTGGGAACCTGGGCGTGGGCAAGCAACGATGAGGGCACGCCGGATGTCGTGATGGCGTGCGCGGGCGATGTTCCCACGCTGGAAACGCTCGCGGCGGTATCCTTGCTTCGTCAGCACTTGCCCGACCTGCGCATCCGGGTGGTGAATGTCGTGGACCTGATGGCGCTTCAGCCGGCATCGGAACACCCGCACGGGCTGGCGGACGAGGAGTTCGACGTCCTGTTTACCACGGACCGGCCCGTGATCTTCGCCTTCCATGGCTACCCGACCCTGATCCACCGCCTCACCTACCGCCGGCGGAACCACAACAACATCCACGTTCGCGGGTACCTGGAGGAAGGCACCACCACGACCCCGTTCGACATGGTGGTCCTCAATCGCATGGATCGCTTCCAGCTGGCGCTCGACGTCATCCGCCGGGTGCCGGGCCTCAAGGGTGTTGCCGATGCGGCAGTACAGCAGTTCAGCCAGGCAATCCAGCGGCACAGGCTCTATGTGGCGGAGCACGGCGAGGATCTTCCCGAGGTCAGGGACTGGAGGTGGACACTGAGCTGAACAGTCACACGCCCCTCCAACTACGTTCCCACCGCCGCCCGCGCCGCCGCCTGACGCGCGCGGAGGGCCTCGCTCTTCTCCGCCGTGTACGAGCCGTGTCCCCGCAACCGGCGCAGCTCGTCCGGCAGCGAGCGGAGCTGAGCGGCGCAGTGAGCCCGGACCTGATCGAGCGTGGCATGCGGCCGGAGCAGGTCGCCCCCGGCCATCACCGGCTGCAGCAGCGCCTCCGCGCCGGGCGGCACCGGCTCCTCCGCCAGGGCCAGGATGTCGCCGGCGAACCGTCCGTCGCCCCGGCGGGTGCGCACGACCTGCTTCTCCCCGACCCAGGTCTCCTTGCCCTCGCTCAGCTTGAGGATGTCCCGCCCCTCGAAGCGGACCAGCTTGTACACCATGTCGAGGTAGGGCGCGTCGGCCGAGACGTTCATCCGGGTGCCGATGCCGAACCCGTCGATCGGCGCGCCGGCGCTGAGGTACCCTTCCACCGCGTGCTCGTCGAGACCGCCGCTGACCAGGATCGCCACGCCTTGCAAGCCCGCCTCATCGAGGATGGCGCGCACCTGCCGGCTCAGTCCCACGATGTCACCGCTGTCCAGCCGCACGCCTGCCAGCCGGCGGCCCTGGCTCGCCAGCAGGCCGGCCACCTCCACCGCCTTGTGGGCGGCGGCCACCGTGTCGTAGCTGTCGAGCAGGAGGACGGCGCCTCCGGGAAAGGTCTCCGCGAAGGCCTGGAACGCCTCCAGCTCATT
>JBJMOX010000047.1:0-6880 GCA_045803515.1 Gemmatimonadales bacterium | reverse complement strand
GCCGCATTGCCGGATTGCTGAGGCGTAGAGTGTCGGTAAAGGTACGGAGCGGCTGCGGCACATCCCTCGGGACGGCGCGATTGTCGGCCATACCCGGCAGGACGATGAATCCATCCCGAACGTTGGGCCGGATATATGTCACCCCGATGGAGTCGGCCAGTTCAAGCGCGGTTTCCCCCGACTCCGGCAACAGGGCATCCAGGTACACCAAGCGACGGATCCGTTCCGGGATCCGGTCGGCGACCCCCGTGATCACCACGCCGCCGTAGCTGTGGCCGACCAGGATGACATCGTGGAGATTCTCCCAAAGGATCGCGTTCACTACGTCATCGATGTGAGTGGCTAACCCGATGCTCGGCGAGGCGAGGTGAACTCGCTCACCCAGGCCGGTCAAGGTGGGCCGAACCGCGCGATGACCATCCAAGCTCAATAGTGAGTCGACTACGCGCCAATCCCAACCACCTCCCGTGGCGCCGTGAACAAAGACATAGGTCCGAGGATGAGGTGAGGCAGGAGGACCGGCTCGCTGGGCAGCGATGGGTGTGGCTCCGATGCCGAACGCGAGCAGAGTGAGCGCGAGAAGTCGAGGCATGATTCCCTTGCGACCGAGGAATTCTACGACTCAGGATCGAAGTTCGACACCAGCCACAGGTCTGGCTCCATCACTACGGCCGCCGCTTCGCGCTCAGCACCTCGGTCCAGTTGAGGACCACTCGCACTTCCCGCGGCCGGGCCTCGTTCGCGGTCTTCACCATAAGGAAGCGGTGGCCGTCCGGGGTCACGTCATAGCCGGGTGCGGAGTACACGCCCGGCTCGTAAGGGCCCTGAAACAGCTGGCTTGGTGCTCCCACTAGGCCAGTCACAGGATCGAAAGGCGCCCTCATCATCCGGCCGTCGCTGAAATTGCTGAAATAGAAGAGCTCCCGTGCACCGGGGCCCCAACGCACATACACTCCGCCGCCGGTCGAGACCTGGCGCCTCGCTCGAATCGGATCGGAGGCGGGCCCGACATACGCCTCGAACCGGCCCGACTCGTTTGAGTTATAGGCGAGCCAGCGCCCATCCGGCGACCAGGCTGGCGCGCCTTCTACGAACGGAGTGCGGGTCAGCGCTTGGGCGATGGGTCGTGGGCCGAGGCGAAGCACCCAGAGATCGTTGGTTCCGAACGCGACGGTCTTGCCATCCGGGGAAATCGATGTGGCCCACTTATTCTCGGGCGAGGTGAGCAACTTCTCCTCCGAAGCGCTCCCACGGGCTGACCGCTAGAACAAAGTCGTACGCCGGCGCCTGGGCCGAGTAGATCACACGCGAGCCGTCGCTGGTCCAGAGCGGGGCCGTAGCGCTCCCTTCCAAGCGACGGGTGAGCCGGCCGAGCGCATGCCGCTCAATTTCGTAGATCCAGATGTCGGGTTCGGGATACCCGATCGCCAGCGCGATTCGACTGCCGTCTGGCGAGAGCCGGGGGAGGTGATAGTCGGCTAGGGAGTCGAGCACCGGCTCCTCGTGGCCGGAACGGTCGACCCAGGTCAGTTGCAGTGTCTGCCACTGCGCAGCCGGGATGTATGCCAGCAGACCGTTGTCGGAGACCGCATAGCCTCCCTGCGTCGCATCGCCGCCCACCGCCACGTCTTCCAGAACGGGGACCGGCTCGCCTGTGAGCTCGAGGCGCACCGGATCGAAGGGAGCCGCCAACAGAACGCCCGAGCGGACGAATAGGAGATGTCCGGTCCGTACGTATCGTCCATACGAGCCGTCCGTCACAACGGTCTTGCGCTTGCCGTCGGCCAGCGACAGCGCGTCCACCCGGGCCCGGGTAGAGGTCGAGACCGCTGTGAACAGGACCGCCTTGCTGCCGGGAAGCACCTGCGGCCAGTAGTGGCCCTGCTCGTGTCTCGACGTGTCCGGGACAGTCAGTGGCGCCGGCGTTCCGCCCGCCGCCGAGATGCGCCACAGCCCACCCGCGAACGAGGCATTGGCGGCCTTGTAGATGATGGTACCGTCGTCCGCCCACGTTCCGCTGCCGGCGAACGCGTCAGTCAGCACTATCGGTGTACCCCCCTCGATGGGGACTTTCTTCAGTTTCTGGTCGGTGGTAAACGCGACCCACCTGCCGTCAGGAGAGAAAAATGGGTTGTTGCCACCTTCAGTACCGGTGATGAGAACCGGATCCACCGCGTCCAGCCGGCGGGCGTACAGTCCGCGGCCCGCCTCCACGACGATGACCTGGCCGTCAGGAGAGACCGCCATCCCTAGTGAGAGCATGAGTGGAAGAGGAAATCGAACCGCGAACCGCGCAACACGAGGTGGAAGTGCGCCTATGGCTGCCGGGGTGGCTGTTTTTTGGAACCACAGGATCGCCGCTAGCAATGCGACCAGTGCCCACGGCACGGCCGGCCGTTGAAGGAGGCGCAGTAGCGCTCGCCCGGGCGCCGCGTAGTGGCGCCGGAGACCGGTGTCATGTGACCCGCTCGGCAGCGCGTCGCTCGGGCGTCCCAGCGCGTCGAGGAACTCACGCATGCTCGCGAAGCGATCAGCGGGAAGCTTCGCCAGGGCCTTGAATACGGCGGCTTCGATATGTGGCGGGACCAATTCCCGGTTCGCCGCGAGCCGCTGGGGCTTCTCGGTCAGCACCTTGGCGACGACTGCCTGCGCGCTGTGGCCACGGAAGGGTGGTTCTCCGGCGAGCATCTCGTACAGCACGCAGCCAAGCCCGTAGATGTCGGTCCGAGCCGTAATTTGACGCTCTCCGCTCGCCTGCTCCGGGCTCATGTACTGCGGCGTTCCAAGCGAGATGCCGGTCTCGGTCAGGCGCCCGCCACCGGCCGCGCTGACGGCCAGGGCCACGCCGAAGTCCGCCACTAACGCCTGCCCCTCATGGAGCAGGACGTTCTCCGGTTTCACGTCCCGGTGAATCACGCCGTGCCGGTGGGCATAATCGAGGGCGCTTGCGACCTCACTGGCGAGACGCACCGCGTCCGTGATTGGAAGCGGCCCTTCGCGGGTGAGCCGTTCGCGCAAGGATTCGCCGGCCACGAAGGGCATGACATAGAAGAGGAATCCATTTGCCTGGCCGGAGTCGAACAGCGGCAGGATGTGAGGATGCTGCAGATTGGCGGTGGTCTTGATCTCGGCGAGGAAGCGCCCGGCCCCAATCGCCGCGGCAAGCTCGGGCCGCAGCACCTTTACCCCTACCTGGCGATCGTGGCGCAGGTCCCGGGCCAGATAGACCGTGGCCATGCCGCCGCGTCCGAGTTCGCGCTCGAGCACGTAGCGGTCACGCAGGGCCTCCTCCAGGCTAACGCTCCAAGGTTCGCTCATGAAGTGGATCGCTCAAGGTTTGGTGGAGGGGACTAGCCCAACGTCCCGCACCAGCACCGCAAACCGCGGGTCGTCGCGAATCCCGTCGTACCATGTCGCCACGTTGATCCAGATGAGCAGAAAGGACCGCTCCTCATACGCCCGCCTCAGCCAGCGAAAGGCCTCGTCACGCTGCCCAAGCGCAGCGTAGAGGAGGGAGAAATCCATGGGGTGGACATACTCCCGTCCGGCACGCGCCACCAGACTGCGCAGGATCACTCGTGCTCGGTCGCGCTGGCCAGCCCAGGCGTAGACAGCTCCCAGGACTGCATTGCTCGTCATGGCTGAGTCGGGTACCGCCTGCTCCATCTGATGGATCGCGTCGTCGTAGCGTCCAAGCCCGGCATAAGCGAAACCGAGCCAAGTGCGCGCAGGAGCAAATCCAGGATCCAGCTCTAACGCACGCTGGAATTCCACCACTGCATCCTTGAACCGGCGGGCATCGTAATAGCGAGCCCCAAGATTGTACCGTACCGGCAGCGACACCGGGTCGAGTTCTTGTGCCCGCCTCAGCTGAGCGAGCGCCTCGTCGTACCGGCCGAGGGGGGACAGGACGAAGCTGCCATACCACATGTAGGCAAACGCTGAGTTGGGACTGAGCGCGATGGCGCGCCGGAAGCGCGCCTCGGCCGCGCCCCAGTCCCAGTCATACGCGGCCGCAATGAGTCCAAGAGCCGTGTGCGCATCGCCCAAGGTGCTATCCACTCTGAGGGCTCTGGCAGCAGCGGCGCGGGCGGCGGGCATGAGGTCATTGGGCCGCGCCCTCCCCCAGAGCACGAGGAACACTTGGGCGTCCGCCAGGGCGGCGTAGGCGGGAGCGAACCCGCTATCCCTCGCGATCGCCTGCTCGAAGTACGCGATGCTCCGCCGCATGGCGGGTGGTGTGTACCTGGCGAAGTGATGACGCCCCAACAGATACAACCGGTACGCCTCGGGATCTACGGTGCGCCGTTCCCCAAGGCCGGCTTTCTCCCCTGGTGTGAGCGTGGCGTTGAGCGCGGCGGCGATATGTTCAGCGATCTCTCGTTGTATTCCCAGCACGTTGCGAAGGGTCCGGTCATAGTCTTCGGTCCAGAGCTGCGCACCGGTCCGGGCATCGACGAGTCGCGCGGTGACCCTGATCTGGTCTGCAGCTCGACGGACACTCCCCTCCAGCAGCGCGGCCACTCCCAAGGCGGCCCCGATTTCGCGCGGCTCCGTGGTGCGCATGGCGACCGCACGCGCCGACGTGTGAGCGACGACACGAATGCCACTCAGGCCGGCAAGCTGACTCGAGACGTCCTCCGAGATGCCGGTGGCGAAGTACGCGTCAGAGGAGTCCACGCTCAAGCTCTGGAACGGGAGCACCGCCACCGATCTCGGAGAGGGTAAACTAGGTAGGACATCGCCAGCGCTTGCATGATGGCGGCCCGCAACCCACCCCACAGCGATCACTGCAAGAAGGGCGGCCGCTGCTCCAATTGTGCCGAACACGTTGGCGTGCCGGTGTCCAGACACGCCCAAAGCCGAGGCAAGGTCGCGGGTTGAAGCGAACCGTCCGGCCGCGGCCTTTGCTAGTGCCTTCCGGATGATCCGGTCCACCCTTGCGGGAACATCCGGCCGAAGATGGCGCACCGAAGGGATGGGTGCCCCGATGGTTTGGCCGATCAGAGCCTGTGCTGTGGGTCCGCTGTACGGGGGTTGTCCCGCCAGCATCTCATACAGCACGCAACCAAGCGCGTATACATCGGTCCGGACGTCGACCCGTCCGCCGGTGGCTTGCTCCGGGCTCATATACGCCGCGGTGCCTACGGCCATGCCGGTCTCGGTCAGCTGCCCTCCGTCCGCAGCGATGGCCTTGGCGACGCCGAAGTCCGCTACGAGTGCGTGCCCCCGCGAGAGCAGGATGTTCTCCGGCTTGACATCGCGGTGGACCACCTCCTTGCTGTGTGCGTAATCGAGCGCGTCCGCCACCTCGCAGCTGAGGCGGATTGCCTCTTCGACCGGGAGCTGCACCTCCCGCCGGAGCCGCTCGCGTAGCGACTCGCCTTCCACGAATGGCATGGTGAACCACAGATGGCCCGCGACCTCCCCCGAGTCATGGAGGGACAGGATATGGGGATGCTGGAGGCGGGCAGCCGTCCGGATCTCGCGTAGGAACCGTTCGGAGCCCAGCGCCGCTGCCAGTTCGGGATGGAGAACCTTGAGCGCGACCGGGCGGTCGTGCTTGAGGTCATGGGCGAGGTAGACCGTGGCCATGCCGCCGCGGCCGAGCTCGCGATCGATGACGTAGCGATCGCGGAGGGCATGGGCGAGTGTAGAGGACATCACGTCGGTCACCGCCAGATCTCATGTAAGGGAACGCTTCGAATCTGTCCCCGCAATCTCTGCATCGCTAACGGATCGTCATGGCGAGGCCGCGGAAGCAGGCGCGCGGCCTGGTTGGCAGCGTGGATGATGGATCAGCTCCAGGCGGGCGGCCTGCGCGCGTTCTGCGCCAAGAACCCGACGCGCCAACGGCAGCCAGCGTGCGTCCGGCGCCAGCGGGTCGAAATAGAAGTCCGTGATCCCGGTGTAGGCGCTGCCGACGCGGTCAGCGCGCTCAAGCCAGGCGAAGGCCGAGTCCGACCATCCGAGCGCGGCGTAGATCCACCCGACGCTAACCGTCTGAGCCCGTCCCTCCTGTGCCAGCCGGGCGATGGCTCGAGCGGTAGCCACTGCCTCTGCCGTGTCGCCCCGAAGCGCATGAGCAACGCCAAGGTTGGCCTGCCAGAAGAATCCCAGGGCCTGCCCGCGATGCAGATCCTGGAATACGCTGCTCCAGTCGCCGCGGCATGCATGCGCCATCGCTCGGATGGCATAGTTGAACAGCTGCCCGGAATCTACGGCGATCGCCCGGTCGGCCGTCTGGAGTGCGTCCGTATGGTCGCCGAGTCGAACCAAGTTCCAGGATGCGTTCGATAGTGCCACCGGGTCGAGGGGGGCAAGCTGCCCAGCGAGCAGTGCCGCGCGCCTAGCGTCGTCGAACCGCAGGAGGTCGGCGAGAAATCCGGACCATGCGATCTGCAGCCAACTGTCCCCCGGCGCAAGCTGTACTGCACGCCGCAGCAGCGACTCGGCGCTGTCCCGGCGGCCTGCTCGCTGTGCGGCGATGCCTGCCGCGGCAAGTAACCGCGGCTCGTCAGGCGCGACCTTCATTCCGGCGGCGATTGTGGTCGCCATACGAGGCTCGAGGTCGGCCAGAGGCATCCCAAAGTCGACGAGCTGAAGATGAATCCACGCCAACTGGGCATAGGCGCGCTCAAACGTCGAGTCCCGGGCGATCGCGGAATCGAGGAGCAAGGCGGCGCGCTGCAGCTCCTGGAGCGAGCGACTGCGCTGTTGTAGCTGCATGGCCCGGGCGTAGAGCTCATACGCGGGCGGGTCGATCAGCCGTGGACTCCGACCGGCACGAGCGCCGCCTTGGTATCGCAATCGGAGCGCAGAGGCCACGGCCGCGGCAAGCTCGTCCTGCAGTGCCATGACATCCTGGCGCTGGCGATCG
>JBJMOX010000418.1:0-4530 GCA_045803515.1 Gemmatimonadales bacterium | reverse complement strand
GGCCAGCACCCGGGTCCGCTCCACATGCTGGAGAAACCTGAGGCCGAGACCCTTGCCCTGGTGCGCACCTTCGATGATGCCGGGGATGTCGGCGATGACGAACGTCCGGTGTCCGGAGAGCTGGACCACGCCGAGGTTGGGCTCCAGCGTGGTAAAGGGATAGTCGGCGATCTTAGGCCGGGCTGCCGAGAGAACCGAGAGGAGCGTGCTCTTGCCGGCGTTGGGCTCGCCGACCAGGCCGACATCGGCGATGAGCTTGAGCACCAGCTCGATCTGCCGCTCCTGACCCTCCTCACCGGGCTCCCACTCCCGCGGCGCTTGATGGGTGGACGTGGCGAAGCGCGCGTTGCCCCGGCCGCCCCGGCCCCCGCGGGCCACCAGCAGCGTATCGCCCGGGAAGAGCACCTCACCGATCAGGTTATCGGTCTCCGCGTCCCGCACCACGGTTCCGGGGGGCACCGGAAGGAAGATGTCGGGGGACGAGGCGCCGGTCTGGGTCTTGCCCCTGCCGTGCTCCGCGCGCTCGGCTTTCCACACGTTGCGATAGCGGTAGTCGAGCAGCGTGGCCAGGTTGGCGTCTGCCCGGACGTAGACGCTGCCGCCGTGACCGCCGTCCCCGCCGTCGGGGCCACCCTTGGGCTTGTACTTGAAGCGGGCGAAGGAGCAGGCCCCGGAGCCACCGGTGCCCGCCGCCACCCGTACCACCGCGCGATCGATGAACATCAGTCCCCCGGCGACCAGCCTTCGCGCACGCTGCGCCAGAGCTCCTTGACCTTCTTCCACTGATCGAACGAGAGCAGCGGGTTCACGATGGAGAGCACCCCCTCGATCTGGCCGAACGAGGCGCCGGCGTTGAGCGCGCCGCGCAGGTGTGAGTGGAGCTGCTTGGGCGCCTCGAGCACGGCGGTCTGCGCCACGGTGCAGAGCTCGCGCCGCATGAGGTCCAGACCTGGGCGACCCAGAGTGCGGCCGTAGCCCTCGGTGATCATCCACGAGTCGATGGCCGGATGGAGGGTTCGGACACTCTCGCGCAGCTTGCGGTAGTTCTCGCCATAGATGACCCCGCACACCTCCTCGCCCCGGCGGGTCCACTCGGAGACCTGGCCGTAGTCCTGGCCCTCGTCCGTGCCGGGCGCCGGCACGCCGCTGAACTTGCGCCAGACCCCGAAGGCGATCAGCGCCCGGGGATAGCCCACCATCAGCACCGACTGGAGGATCAGCTCCTCGACCCACGCGGAGGGCACCTGCGAGGAGCGCAGCGGCCCGACGCGCTCGCGCAGCTCCGGCTCATAACCCTGAGCGATGGCCGCGGCGAAACGCACGAGGTCGCGACTCTGCGGATCGAGACTGTCTTGTTTCGCCATCCCAGCGTACCTCGAATGAGGGGATATCACGCAACCGATCCCCGCCCGGGCGGAGCCGCATCACGCACGCTGCCGCCCGGGCCCGCGCGCGCCGTCGGGAAGATAGCGGCTTACTTCTGTCCTTGCCTCTTCGTACCTTTCGCGCCCATGCTCGCCATCATGCGCCGTTTCCTCACCGCCGCCGCGCTGGCCGGCGGGCTGGCACCCACCCGCATGTACGCGCAAGCGTCACCCTATCTCCCGCTCGATGATCCCCGGCTCCCGCTGCTGGAGCACCTGATCGCGCGGGGCGACATCGACGATCCCTCGCCCATGATCCGCCCCTTCCGGCGGAGCGACGCAGAGCGGGTGCTCTCGGCGGCGGACAGCGTGGGCGAGGAGGCCGCGGCCGGCTGCGGATGCCCGGCGCGACTGATTCATTCGCTACGTCTGAGCCTTAAGGATCCGGTGGGGGAGAACACCTGGCGGGTGGCTGGCCGGGCAGGCGGCCAGGCGTTCAGCCATCTCCGGCGCGATGTGCTTCATCCACTGGGGCCCGATGGTGCCCGGCCATATGCGAACTTTACCGGCGAGGCCACGATCGGCCCGTTCGCGCTCGTCGCCCGTCCGGCGGCGGAGCCACGCATCGTGGACGATCCCGAGTGGCCCGGCAGGCACGACCTCACCCTCGCGTGGCGGATGATCGACGCCTACCTGAGCGCCCAATTCAAGTATGGCAGCGTCTTCTACGGACAGATGGACCGCAACTGGGGACCGGTCGGTCTCCCGGGAATCGGTCTCAGCAATTACGGCTATTCCGGCGTCGAGGCAGGCTTCACGCTGGGGACCCGGACGCTTCAGCTCGACGCCGTGGCCCGCTCGCTCAAGGACACCACGGATACCTCCGGCAATGTCGTCCACCGCTACTTCTTTGCCCACCGGTTCGGGGTGCGGCTGTCCCGTCGGGTGCGGGTCGCGCTCTGGGAGACCGTCGTCATCGCCGGCCAAGATCGGCAGTTCGACGCCCGATTCCGCAATCCCGTGAGCCTCCTCACCCTGGCCGACCAGTTCGGGCTGGGCGACAACGGCAACATCCTCCTGGGTCTCGACGGCCGGTGGCGGATGACCGGCAGGACCACCGTGGAGGCCCAGCTCGGGATCGACGACCTTCAGTACCAGAATATTTCGGGACCCAACCGCTATCCCAATCGCTGGGCCTTGACCGTCTCGGCGTTCGGGCCGCTGGGCCGGACGCTGGGCTGGCGCGCCCTCTACACTCAGGCGTCCAGCCTGGCCTTCCGGACGCTCAATCCGTTGGAGAATCTCACCGAGGCGGGGGTCGGCCTGGGTCGCAACTTCGACGACCAGGATCAGCTCTCGGTGACCGTCACCGTCCCGCGGGGCACCGGATGGCTCTTCACCCCCGAGCTCACCCTGCTCCGCCAGGGCCAGGGCAGCATCAACGCGCCCTTCCCCGCCAACAGCGTGGAGGGAGGCGCGACGCCGCAGATCTTCATCGGCGTGGTCGAGCGCACCTGGCGGGCGGCGCTCGGGGTGAGCGGCCGTCAGGGGCCGCTGGACGTGAGCGCCAACGCGGGGTTCCATCACGTCGTCAACACGGATCACCTGGAAGGCCGGACGGTCAACCGCTTCGAGGGGCGTCTGCAGGCCACGCTGGGCTTGAGCCGCCGGGGAGTGCTGCAATGAGATCGGGACTCACGCCACTCACGCGCGATCGCATCGTGCAGCTGATCGCGCGGATGAAGACCAGCCGGGTGGTGGTTATCGGCGACATCATGCTGGACCGCTACCTGGTCGGCGAGACCGACCGGCTCTCGCCCGAGGCACCGGTGCCGGTGGTCACGGTCCACGAGCGGCATGCCGCGCTGGGCGGCGCGGCCAACGTCGCCGCCAACGTGGCCGCGCTCGGCGCGGCCTGCCAGCTGGTGGGCGCGGTGGGGGACGACGTGGATGGCACCGCCATCCGGCAGGAGCTCGCGGTGGCCCGGCTGGAGGACCGCTACGTGGTGACGGTGGCGGGACGGCCGACCACGTCGAAGACCCGGATCATCGCCCGGGCCCAGCAGATCGTGCGGATCGACGACGAGGTGGACTCGCTCCTGGACGGCCCGGACCTCGCCCGTCTCATCCGGGTGGCCCGCGAGGCCCTGGCCGACGCGGACGCGCTGCTGCTGGAGGACTACAACAAGGGCGCGCTGGCTCCGCCGCTCATCGCGGCGGTGATGGAAGTCGCCAAGCGGCGCGGCATCCCCATCGTGGTCGACCCCAAGTTCCGGCAATTCTTCGAGTACGGCGGGGCGACCGTGTTCAAGCCCAATCGCCGGGAGCTCGAGTCCGCCCTGGGCGCGGCCGTCGACCTGCAGAACGGAAACGCCCTCCCCGAGGTGCTCGCGCGGCTCCGGGTGGACAACCTGCTGGTGACGCTCGGCGCGGAGGGCATGGTGCTGGTGATGAAGGACGGGAGCTCGACCCACATCCCCAGCATCGCCCGGGAGATCTACGACGTCTCCGGCGCGGGCGACACGGTCACGGCATGGATGGGGGCCGCCTTAGCGGCCGGCGCCTCGATCCGGGAGTCGGCCCAGCTGGCGAACTACGCGGCGGGCGTCGAGGTGGGGAAGGCCGGCGTGTCTACCGTCTCGCCCGAAGAGGTGCTGGCGGTGCACGAGGAGCGGTACGACCAGATCGGCCGGCTCCGGCGGGGCGGGTTGATCTAGGCCGGGCTCACCCCGGTCCCGAAGCCCAGCCACACGCGCCAGGTCTCCCGCACGGCGTCGAGGTGCTCGCGGAGCTGCCGCGCGCCTTCCGCGTGGTCCGGTGCAAGCTCCACCGCCCCCGACTCCGCCATCCGCTCCCGCAACACGTCCGCGTGGTCGCTCCGGGCCACTTCCGCCAGGCGCTCCTTGTTCCAGGAGTTCCGGGCTCCGACCCCGGCGTGACGCAGGAAGCCGAGCAGATCCCTCCGGGTCCAGCCGCCGAGCCACGCTTCCAGATCGCTGGCGGGCACCACCACCCCGGTGGCGAGGATTTGCTGGGCCGAGTCGCTCACGTCGAGGCCGCGTTTCCGGGTCTCGTAGCGGCTCAGGCTCGCGAGCGTTCGGGGCACCCGTGCATTGGCGCTGAGATGGCGCAGCGCATCCACCGCGTGGGCCCGGGCGCCGAGCGG
>JBJMOX010000417.1:0-4201 GCA_045803515.1 Gemmatimonadales bacterium | reverse complement strand
GCCATCCGGACTCATGTCCGCGCCCGCTCGATTGGAGCGCAATCGGCGCTCGGCCGAAGGCCCGTCGACGACCCGGTCATCCGCCGGGCGCTCCGCCATCTCGCCGACCGAGTCGGTTCACGCCTGCGGGCGAAGGGCAAGTCCGGGCGGACCGTGACGGTGCGGGTGCGGTTCGGCAACCTCCGCTCGGTGACACACGCCGTCACGCTGCCCCGACCCGTCGCCGCGACTGCCATCCTCGCGGAGATCGCCGAGGACCTGGTGCGAGCCGTCCTCAGGAGCCATCCCGAAGAACGCGCGATCTCTCTGCTTGCCATCTCGGTATCGCATATCGAGGAGCAGCCGGTGGTGCAGCTCGATCTGCCGCTCGGCCTCGCCGACGAGGCGCGGCGCCCGGGCGCTAGGAGAGGGATCGCGCGCCTGCTCGCCGACCGCGCCATCGACGCGATCCGCGACCGTTTCGGCTGGGAATCCGTCGGCTATGCCTCGGTGGCCCTCGACGACCGGCGCTCCGTTCCCGACGCCTTTCGCGAGCTGGCGGAGCGGGAGTTGTAGGGTGCGACCGAGGCGCTGACGCGCCAGCCCCCACCTCTCCCGCGCCCCTGAATCGGGATCCGGGATGCCCTGCGGCACCTCCAGCACAGGATCGGCGCAGGCATCCGCGCGACTCACCACTTGGCCCCCGGGTGCGATCGAGTCCCGTCCTGCTTGACCCCTCGCGTCCCGCTGCTGTAGCGTATGGGAAGCGGACGGGCGGACTGGCCGGCGTCGCGGAGCTGGGGAGTGCCCGGCCTGGCCCGGATGCCGCGTTCTCTACCGAGCCGCACGACCACGACCGACCTGACCATCCGCTGGAGATCGGTGTCGCCGACGGCTCCCTGACCTAAGGGAGGCCCCCATGACCGCTACCCTGCGACCCGATCCGACGTTCTATCCTTCCCCCAAGCTGGCGATGGCGGGACCCACCGAGAAATACGCCTACACCGCGCTTCTCCGTCCCGACCGGACGAAGCCCGACGCCATCGGCGTCGTGGACGTCGCCCGCGGATCGAAGACCTTCGGCACGGTGGTCCACAAGATCGAGCTGACCCAGAAGGGCGACGAGCTGCACCATTTCGGATGGAACGCCTGTAGCTCGATGCTCTGCCCCATGACCTCGCACCCGCACGTCGAGCGCCGCTACCTGATCGTGCCCGGGATGCGCTCGTCGCGTATCTACATCATAGATACCAAGCCCGATCCGACCCACGCCAAGATCGTGAAGGTGATCGAGCCCGAGGAAGTCCTGAAGAAGACCGGCTACTCCCGTCCCCACACGGTGCACTGCGGCCCCGAAGGGATCTACGTGAGCACACTCGGCGGCCGGGGCAAGGACGGCACCGAGAGCCTTCCCGGTGTGTTCCTCATGGACTGCGAGAGCTTCGCCATCATCGGCCCGTGGGAGATGGACCGCGGCCCGCAGAAGATGAGTTACGACTTCTGGTGGAACATCACCAAGGACTACATGGTGTCGAGCGAGTGGGCCCTGCCGCCCCAGTTCGAGAACGGCATCGTGGCGGAGGACCTGCTCAACAACCGCTACGGCCACACGCTCCACTTCTGGAACCTCCGCGCCCGGAAGAACGTGCAGAGCATCGACCTCGGCCCCAACCACCAGATGCCGCTCGAGATCCGGCCGGCGCACGATCCGAGCAAGGACTATGGGTTCGTGGGCGTGGTGGTCGACACGACCAATCTCGAGGCCTCCATCTGGACCTGGTATCGCGAGAACGGAACATTCAAGGCGGCCAAGACGGCGGCCATCGCTCCCGAGCCGGCCGATCCCGCCAAGCTGCCGCCGCTCCTCAAGGGCTTCGGCGCGGTGCCGCCGTTGGTGAGCGACATCGACCTCTCGCTCGACGACAAGTACCTCTACGTGGCCTGCTGGGGAACCGGTGAGCTGCGCCAGTACGACGTGTCGGACCCGATGAAGCCGACGCTCGCCGGCTCGGTGAAGGTGGGCGGCATCGCCAACCGCACGCCGCACCCCAACGGGAAGGCCTTCGGGGGCGGGCCCCAGATGGTGGAGATCAGCCGCGACGGCAAGCGCGTCTACTTCACCAACTCGCTCTACAGCACCTGGGACGACCAGTTCTATCCCGATGGCGTGCCCGGCCTCCAGGTGATGGCCAACGTCAAGCCGAACGGCGGGATCGAGCTGGACAAGGAGTTCCTGGTCGAGTTCGAGCCGGGCTATCGGTCGCACCAGGTGCGCCTCGAGGGCGGCGACTGCTCGACCGACTCGTTCTGCTTCCCGTCGAACTAGTGTGACGCGATGACGGGCATCGCCGAGCACCCCGGGGCCTGGCTCGCGATCGTGGGCCTGGGGTTCTATCACGGCATCAACCCGGGAATGGGCTGGCTCTTCGCCGTCTCGAACGGGATGCAGGAACGCCGGGCGAGCGCCGTGTTCGCGGCGCTTCCCCCCATCGCCGCCGGACACGTCCTGGCGATGGCGGCGGTGCTGCTTCCGTTCGCGCTGCTGGCGGTCTCGATGGAGCAGATGCGGGCGATCGGCCTCGTCGCCGGCTGCGCGCTCATCGCCTTCGGCGTCTATAAGCTGATGAACCGCCGCCATCCGCGATTCCTCGCCCGGATCGGGCCCGATCGCCTGATCTTGTGGTCGTTCCTCATGGCGACCGCTCACGGGGCCGGGCTCATGCTGCTGCCGGTCTATCTCGGACTGGGATCGCCCCACGACGATCACGCGGTGATGTCGCAGGTCGCGGGCGCGGGGATCATGTCGGCGTCGCTGGTCGCGCTGGTCCACACCAGCGCGATGCTCCTCATCGGCGGGGCGATCGCCTGGGTAGTATACCGCTATCTGGGATTGCGGCTGCTGCAGCGCGCCTGGTTCAATTTCGACCTGCTCTGGTCGGCGTGTCTGATCGTGGTGGGCGGGATCGCGGTGGTGATGGCGGCGTGACGTCGGGCTGGAGCTAGATCGCCTTAAACTCCTCAAACGGCTGCTCGCACCCGTGACAGTAATGGATCGCCTTGCACGCCGTCGACCCGAACTCGCTCTTGCGTTCGGTGTTCGAGGAGCCGCAGTAGGGGCAGGGGGCGCGACGCACCGACGACAGCAAGGGAACCAGCGCCTGCTCGACGACGGCGTGGTCGGGAGGAGCGATACCGTAGGCCTTGAGCTTCGCCTTGGCCGCGTCGCTCAGCCAGTCGGTGGTCCAGGCCGGCGAGTACACCGTCCGGAGCTCGACGCGATCCCAGCCGTTGGCGCGGAGCGCGGCGACGATGTCCTCCTCGATGGTGCGCATTGCGGGACAACCGGAGTAGGTCGGCGTCACCTCAACCACCACCGCTCCATCGGGCCCCAGCTCCGCCCTCCGAACGATCCCGAGCTCGACGATGTCCAGGGCCGGGACCTCGGGATCCGGGATGCCGCGCAGCACCTCGAGCAGGGCCTCCTCGGCCCCTGCGCCGCTCACCATTTCGCCCCCGCGTGCGAGCGCGCGAGGATCTGCATCTCGGCCAGCAGGTGGCCCAGGTGCTCGGTGTGCCGTCCCTGGCGGCCGCCGGAGTGCATGTACCCGTCAGGCGGCAGTGTGAGGGTCGCCCGGCCGACCACGTCGCTCACGACCTCACGCCAGGCGGGCTCGAGCGCTGCCGGCTCCGGTGCGCCTGCGCCCGCGAGCAGCCGGTCCACCTCGTCGGCCGCGAACAGTTCTCCGGTGTAGGGCCAGAGCTCGTCCAGCGCCGTCTGGACCCGCCGATGACTCTCCTCCGTGCCGTCGCCCAGCCGAATCACCCACTCGCCGCTGTGGCGGGTATGGTAGCGGGCTTCCTTGTAGGCCTTGGCCGCGATCCCGGCGAGCCTGGGGTGGGCCGCCCGCTGGAGGCCGTCCAGCAGCAGCACGCTCCAGGCGTCGAACAGGAACTGGCGGACGATGGTCCGGCCGAAGTCGCCGTTGGGAAGCTCGACCAGCTGGATGTTGCGGTAGTCGATGGCGTCGCGGAAGTAGGCCAGGGCGTCCTCGTCGCGCCCCTTACCTTCGATCTGGCCGGCCAGCTGGAGAAAGTGCGTCGCCTGCCCGATGAGATCGAGCGCGACGTTGGCGAGCGCGATATCCTCCTCGAGAATGGGCCCATGGCCGCACCACTCCGACAGCCGGTGCCCCAAAACCAACCGATCGTCCCCCAACCGGAG